>JAUZRU010000142.1 GCA_030950185.1 Paracoccaceae bacterium
AGACTCCATTCGACAACGGCCACCCGCATCGGCAGCTTGTTCGCTCTGACATCCCCGATTTCTTCTTTGCACAAATACTGCGGGGGGGGGCGCGCCCGCGCGACGGGGGCAGAGCCCCCTCACGCGGGCAATATCACTCGATCAGCGCCTTGTAGGCAGCCTCGTCCAGCAGGTCATCCATCTGCGAGGGATCGTCCAGCTTCATCTTGAAGAACCACGCCTCGCCCATCGGATCCTGGTTGACCAGTGTCGGATCTTCGACGATGGCCTCGTTCACCTCGACGATCTCGCCATCCAGCGGGGCCAGGATGTCGCTTGCGGCCTTGACACTTTCGATCACCACGATCTCGTCATCCTTGGCCACCTTGGTGCCCGGCTCGGGCAGTTCGACAAATACCAGATCGCCCAGCGATTCGGCGGCATGTTCGGTAATGCCGACAACCACAAGGTCGCCCTCGGGGCGAAGCCATTCATGTTCTTCGGTATATTTCATCTCGGGGGTCCTCCTGTTGGGGGTTCAGCGTTTGAAATTCGCGGGAGTAAAGGGCATGGCGCTGACGGTGGCGGGCAGATATTTGCCGCGCAACTCGCCAAAGACGCGGGTTCCGGTATCGGCATGATCCGCGGAAACATAGCCCATCGCCATGGGCGCCTTGATGGTGGGGCCGAAACCGCCCGATGTGATCACGCCGATTTCCTGTGCGCCCTGATCATCGGCAAACAGGCGGGTGCCTTCGCGCATCGGCGCGCGCCCCTCGGGCAGCAGGCCGACACGCTTGCGCGAAACGCCCTCTTCCAGCTCTTGCAGGATGCGTTCGGCACCCGGAAAACCACCCTCGCGCGCGCCACCCCTGCGGCGCACCTTCTGGATCGCCCAGGTCAGCGCCGCCTCGACAGGCGATGTGGTTTCGTCGATGTCATGGCCATACAGGCACAGCCCCCCTTCCAGGCGCAGCGAATCCCGCGCGCCCAGGCCGATGGGGGCAACCTCGTCCATGTCCAGCAGGGCGCGCGCCAGCTTCAGCGCCGCATCATCGGGCAGAGAGATCTCGAACCCGTCTTCGCCGGTATAACCGGAACGCGAGATCCACGCATCAAGCCCATCGTAATCAAGGATCGCGACATCCATGAACCGCATATCCGTCACTGCCGGGATCAGGCGCGAAAGCGCGGCCTCGGCCTGCGGCCCCTGCAGCGCCAGCAACGAACGGCCGTGGATCATCTCGACCTCGCAGCCTTCCCCGATGCCCGCCTGCATATGGGCAAGGTCTGACTCCTTGCAAGCGGCGTTCACGACCACAAACAAATGGTCGCCACGGTTGGCAATCATCAGGTCGTCAAGGATCCCGCCCGCATCATTGGTGAAAAAGCCATAGCGCTGGCGCATCTCGGCCAGCCCCAGAATATTGACCGGCACCAGGGATTCCAGCGCCAGGCGGGCATCTTCGGCATCGCCGGATTTCGCGCGGATGATCACCTGCCCCATATGGCTGACATCGAACAGGCCGGCCTGCGCGCGGGTGTGCAGATGTTCCTTCATCACGCCCATGGGGTATTGCACGGGCATTTCATAGCCTGCAAAGGGCACCATCTTTGCGCCCAGCTCGACATGCAGGTCGAAAAGCGCGGTTCGCTTCAGTTCGGACATTGTCGCCCCCCTTGTGGCCGGCCGCGCAACTGCAGGCCCGGCATCGCATTTCTCGCGCGCCCCAGAGGTCGCGCCATCGATGCCCCCTCTGTCCTTTTGCCTGAGATCGCTATCCCTTCGGCGGGCGCAACCGCGCGCCTCTCTCCAGAGTTTTCCATCGGGTCGGTCCGCTGCGCCTGAGAGTTTCCGGGGCGGTTGCTCCTTCGGCACCGGACTGCCCGTCGGGCGGCCCGGATTCTCCCGATTCCGATGCGGCGCACCGTAGTATACGGAAAAAGGAAGGGCAAGCCGGGTTGTGCCTGTCGGCAGGTTTTCCCTATATGTCGCCGGACAGAACCGGAGGCTTGATGTCAGACCCCTTCTTTTTCGGATACGGCTCGCTTGTGAACCGTCGCACCCATGACTATCCGCTGACCGGCCGCGCGCGCGTTCGCGGCTGGCGGCGCATCTGGCGGCACACCAAACTGCGCCGGCTGGCCTATCTGAGCGTGGTCGAGGCACCCGAGGCCGAAATCGACGGGCTGATTGCCGCCGTGCCCAATGGCGACTGGGCGGCGCTGGATGCACGCGAGCGCGCCTATACGCGCCTGCCGCTGGCGCCCGAGGATGTGGCCCATGACCACCACAGCCCCGTGGAGGTGCAGATCTATCGCACGCGCCCCGAGCACGAGGACACGCCCGACACACGCCACCCGGTTCTGCTGAGCTATCTCGACACGGTGGTGCTGGGTTTTCTGGACCTGTTCGGTGCCGAGGGCGTGGCACGCTTTTTCGACACGACCGATGGCTGGGATGCCCCAATGATGGATGACCGGGCGGCGCCCATCTATCCCCGCGCGGTGGTGCCGGACGGTTCTGTTCGCCGCCTGATCGACGAACATCTTGATCGGTTGGAAGTCACGCGTTTCAAGGCGTGAGCGGGGTCGGGGCAAGAGATGACCCTATGGCCGTATGGCCGGCTTGCAGCGCGCCGCGGGGGTAGAGCGTCTTGCGTTTGATTGCACTCTCCTCCGCCCGGGGCGCTTGCGGCCCGGGCATGCGCCCGCCCCCTTGGCGGGCGCATTCGCGCCCACCCGGGCGGTCACCTGCCCTGTGTCGCAATCAAGGCTGAATCTCGTCAAACGCCAGCGCCCCAAACCGACCCGCCGCCCTCGCCCGCCGTCACACGTCTTTCGGCAACTTCTGCAACAGCGGCAGCAGGCGCGACATGTCGGGACCGCGCTCCATCCCCGTCAGGGCCTTGCGTAGCGGCATGAACAGGCCCTTGCCCTTGCGGCCGGTCGCCTCTTTCACGGCCTTGGTCCATTTGCCCCAGCTGTCGCGATCCAGCGGCCCCTCGGGCAGCATGGCCAGCGCGGTTTTCACAAATTCCCGGTCCGCCTCGTCGATCAGCGGCGTGGCCCCGTCGCGGCACAGCGCCCACCAGCGGGCGACATCCTTGCGGGTTTCGACATTTTCATGCACCGCCTCCCAGAATTCGGGGGCGATGTCGTCGGGAACACCGGCCTCGGCCAGGGCATCCTTCATTTCGTCAAAAGACAGCGACGACACATAGCGTGCGGTCAGGGGCTTGAGGTCCTCGACATCGAACTTGGTGGGCGCCGCGCCGAAATGCGACAGGTCGAACCCCTCGACCAGTTCGTCCACCGAGGCGCGCAGCTCGATCGGGTCGGATGATCCCAGCCGCGCCATATGCGAAAGCAGGGCCATGGGCTCGATCCCCGCGTCGCGCAGATCGCGCAGGGCCAGCGTGCCCAGCCGTTTCGACAGCGCCTCGCCTTTCGGCCCGGTCAGCAACGAATGATGCGCAAATTCGGGTGGCGTGGCGCCCAGTGCCTGCATGATCTGGATCTGGGTCGCGGTGTTGGTCACATGGTCGGAGCCGCGCACCACATGGGTCACGCCCATTTCGGTATCGTCCACAACCGACGCCAGCGTATAAAGCACCTGCCCGTCGCCGCGGATCAGGACCGGATCCGACACGCTGGCCGCGTCGATGGACACGTCGCCAAGAATGCCATCGCGCCATTCGATCCGCTCGTGATTCAGCTTGAATCGCCAATGCGGTGCGCGCTCGGCCCTGAGCGCGGCCTTTTCCGCATCGCTCAACCGCAGGGCCGAGCGGTCGTAAACCGGCGGCTTGCCCATGTTCAGCTGTTTCTTGCGCTTGAGGTCCAGTTCGGTCGGGGTTTCGAAACACTCGTAAAACCGCCCCATCTCGCGCAGCCGGTCGGCCGCGGCGGCATATCGGTCAAGGCGCGACGACTGCCGTTCCAGGCGATCCCAGGTCAGACCCAGCCATTCGAGATCTTCCTTGATGGCATCGACATATTCCTCTTTCGATCGCTCGGGGTCGGTGTCGTCGATACGCAGGATGAACTGGCCGCCATTCTTGCGCGCGATCATGTAGTTGAACAGCGCCGTGCGCAGGTTGCCGACATGCAGATAGCCGGTGGGCGAAGGGGCAAAGCGGGTGACGGTCATCGGGGATCCGGTCCTTGGGATAATGTGGAACTGCGCGCGGGTTTACACGCTTGTGCGGCAATTGCCAATGGAGCGCGGCCTTGTCGCGGGCGTCAATCTTTTGGCAAGGAATCATCGTTAATCAGAAATCGTTCCGCAAAGGCGGGATCTGCTCTGCTTGCGTTATCAGACCACTGTCTGTTCCCGTGCCTCGCCTTCCCAAGACTGGCGAGGCACATTTCCCCTACAAGACCGCACCGGGGTTCATGATGCCGTTGGGATCAAGCGCGTCCTTGATGGCCCGCATTGCCTGCAGGCGCGCCGGGTCGCCAAATCGTGCAAGATCGGCGCGCTTGAGGCGCCCGATCCCGTGTTCGGCGGAAATCGACCCACCCAGATCATGGGCAAGCCCGTAAACCGCGTCCTTTACCGCACCCCTCAGATGGCGCCACGCCGCGGCCTTTTCCCCCTTGGGCGGATAAACATTGTAATGCAGGTTGCCGTCGCCCACATGGCCGAAACAGTTGATCCGCAGCGCCGGGTCGATCGCGGCCACGACCCCTGTTCCGCGTTCGACCAAATCCGGTATCCGGCTGACGGGCACCGAAATGTCATGTGATGACACCGCCCCGATCAGGCGGTTGGCCTCGGGGATGGTTTCGCGCAGGCGCCAGAATTCCTGACGCTGCGCCTCGGACTGGGAAATCAGGCCGTCACTGACCAGACCACGTTCCATCGCCTCGGCCAGCAGGCCCTCCAGCGCAGCCTGAACCGGCATGCCCTTGGGCGCGCCGATTTCGACCAGCACCATCCACTTGCCGGGCTGCGCAAAGGGCTGGCGCAAATGCGGGATGGTTTCGCGCAGGAATTCCAGCCCCTGCCGGTCGATCAGCTCGAATGCCGAGACCATGTTGCCAAAGGCCGCCTGCGCCAGCCCCAGCAATTCAAGCGCCGCCGCCGGCCCCCCGATCTGCAGAAAGGCCGCGATATTTTCCGCCGGGCGCGGAAACAGGCGCAGCGCCGCTGCGGTGATGACGCCCAGCGTGCCTTCGGAACCCACCAGAAGGTTGCGCAGATCATAACCCGTATTGTCCTTGCGCAGACGTTTCAGCCCGTGCAGCACGCGCCCGTCGGGCAGCACGGCCTCGACGCCCAGGCATAATTCGCGCGCATTGCCATAACGCAGTACATTCACCCCGCCCGCATTGGTCGCCAGATTGCCGCCAATCTGGCAGGATCCCTCGGCCGCCAGCGACAGCGGGAACAGCCGGTCATGTTCGCGCGCCGCTGCCTGCACATCGGCCAGGATCATGCCTGCCTCAACCACGATGATATTGTCGGTGCTGTCCAGATCGCGCACATGGTTCATGCGCTCAAGCGACAGGATAACGGGCGCCGGCCCTTCGGGGCAGACTTGCCCGCCGACCAGCCCGGTACCGCCCCCATAGGGAACCACGCCGACATGCGCCTCATTGCAGGCACGCAGGATGATCGAGACCTCTTCGGTCGTTGTCGGCGTCAGCAGCAGCCCCTTGTGCCCATGCAGCAGGCCACGTGGCTCGTTCAGATACTGCGGATCAAGCGGGCGAAAACAGGCGGCGGGCAATTTGGTGCGCAAACCGTCCTCGAACCTGTCATCTGCGGGATTCAGCCCCATCCTGCCCCCCTGTCAGCCCACATCGGTGCGCCCGCGCCGATCTGCACGCAGATTGGCATAGAGAACATGGTTGCGCCAGCGTCCGGCGATCTGCAAATAGCTTTGGGCGACACCTTCATATTTGAAACCGCATTTTTCCAGCACCCCGCGCGAGGCACGGTTTTCGGGCAGGCATCCCGCCTGGATGCGGGAAAGGTCCAGTTCGGTAAAGGCGTGATAGACCAGTGCGGTAACCGCCTCGCGCATATAGCCCTGTCGGGCAAAGGGCTCGCCGATCCAGTAACCGATGGTGCCGGTCTGGGCCGGGCCGCGCTGGATGTTGTCCAGCGTGATCGCACCGACAAGGATCTGGTCTTCGCGCCGGATCAGCATCAGGGGCAGTCCGGTGCCAGCGGCAGCCGCCCGTCTGGCCGCTTGAACGCGATGCGAAAAGGATCGGCGGGTCAGGTGGTCGCGCGACCATGTGGGCTCCCACGGTTTGAGGAAAGACGCGCTTTGCTGGCGCAGCCGTGCCCACTGGCCGTGGTCGGAGGTGCGCGGCAGGCGCAGGGTCAGGCGATCAGTTTCGATCAAGGCCGTCCTGCGTCGCCCGAAAATCATTTTTTCAACCGCTCGGCCAGCTCGTCGCGTTCGGGGGCGCCGGACACCGGCCCATACAGCGCAAGCGAGATCTTGCCCGCATCGCACATCTCGGCAGCATAGGCGGCAACCCCCTGTGCGGTGACCCCATCGATCTTTTCGACGGTTTCTTCCAACGGGGGCACCCGATCCCAGATGCCGACCATGCGGGCCAGGCGCTCGCAGCGCGATGACGGGCTTTCCAGCCCCATCAAAAGCCCTGCCTTGAGCTGGGCGCGCGCGCGGGCGATTTCGGCCTCGGTCATGTCATCGGCGCTGCGGCGCAGCTCGTCTATGCACAGCCCGGCAAGATCGGCGATGTCATCGGCGCTGGTGCCGGAATAGATCGTCAGCGTGCCGATATCCGAAAAGGCGCCGGCCTGGGCAAAGATCGTGTAGCACAACCCGCGCTTTTCACGCGCCTCCTGAAACAGGCGCGAGGACATTCCCCCGCCCAGCGCCATCGAATAGATCTGGGCGGTATAGATCCGGTCGTCGCGATAGCCCGGCGCCTCGAGCGCCAGCGCGAAATGGGCCTGTTCCAGATCCTTTTCGACGCGCCGTTCCGAGCCCTTGAATTCACCCGGCTGGGCCTTGCGCGCGGGGCGTGCGGGCAGATCGCCGAACAGGCGCTCGGCGGCGGCGACGATTGCGTCGTGATCGACGGCACCCGCGGCCGACAGGATCATCTGTTCGGGGCCATAGAATTCTTCGACGAAACCGGCCAGATCCTCGCGCTGAAAGGCACGCACCCTTTCGGAGGGGCCAAGAATCGGACGGCCCAGGGGTTGTTCCGGAAAGGATGCCTCTTGCAGCCAGTCAAAGATGATGTCGTCGGGCGTGTCATTAGCCTGCCCGATTTCCTGCAGGATGACGCCACGCTCGATTTCCATTTCATCGGCGTCAAAGGTCGAGTTCAACAGGATGTCGGCAATCAGCTCCAGCGCCAGATCGACGTGATCTTCCAGCACGCGGGCGTAATAGGCCGTCATCTCGCGCGAGGTATAGGCGTTGATGAAACCGCCCACATCCTCGATCGTTTCGGCAATTTCCAACGCAGTGCGAGTCCTGGTGCCCTTGAACGCCATATGTTCAAGGAAATGCGCCACACCGTTCTGTTCCAGCCGCTCGTGACGGCCGCCCACATTGACCCAGATGCCGATCGAAGCCGATTTCAGGCCCGGCATGTTTTCGGTCACGATACGCAAGCCGTTCTTCATCCGGTGGAGGTTCACGCTCACTTGCCGATCCTTTCGCGGATGATGGCCTCGATGGCCGACAGGTCATTGGCCACGCGCGTCATGCGCTCGGGACGGTCGAACAGGTCCTTCATGCGCGGCGGCAGGGCCGGGCGCACGCCGCAGGCCTGTTCCACCGCGTCGGGGAACTTGGCCGCGTGCGCGGTTGCCAGCGTGATCATGGGCACGCGCCCAACCATGCGCTTGTCGGCGGCCACCTTGACGCCAACGGCGGTGTGGGGGCAGACGACCTCGCCGGTCATCTTGTAGAGCGTGGCGATGGCGGCGCGGGTTTCGTCCTCGGAGCAATCGCCGGATTCGAATTCGATGCGCAACCGACTCAGCGCCCCTTGCGGCAGGGTGAACGACCCCTTTTCGGCCAGTTCCTCCATCAGCTGGGCCACCGCGCGGCCGTCGCGATCGAGCAGATCAAACAGGGCGCGCTCGAAATTCGAACTGACCTGGATGTCCATCGACGGGCTGATCGAGGGCGTGACCCCCTGCTTGACATAGGATCCGGTTTCCAGCGTCCGGTGCAAGATGTTGTTCTGGTTGGTGGCGATGATCAGCCGGTCGATGGGCAGGCCCATGCGGCGCGCCACATAGCCGGCAAAGATGTCGCCGAAATTGCCGGTCGGCACGGTAAAGCTGACCGGCCGGTGCGGGGCGCCCAGCGCCACGGCCGAGGTAAAGTAATATACCACCTGCGCCAGGACGCGCGCCCAGTTGATCGAGTTCACCCCGGCAAGATGCACCTCGTCACGGAAGGCGAAATCGTTGAACATGTCCTTGAGGCGCGCCTGGCAATCGTCGAAATCGCCGTCCACCGCCAGCGCGTGAACATTGTCCTCGGTCGGGGTGGTCATCTGCCGGCGCTGCACGTCCGATACCCGCCCGTCAGGGAACATGATAAACACGTCCACCGCGTCCAGCCCGCGGAATGCCTCGATCGCGGCGGATCCGGTATCGCCCGAGGTCGCACCGACAATCGTCACCCTTTCGCCGCGGCGTTTCAGCGCCACCTCGAACAGCTGGCCGATCAGCTGCATTGCCAGATCCTTGAAGGCCAGCGTCGGGCCGTGATGCAGTTCAAGCAGGAAATCGTTTTCGCCGATCTGCACCAGCGGGCAGCGTGCCTCGTGGTCGAAACCGGCATAGGCGCGGCTGATGATGCCGGTCAGTTCCTCGTCGGTAAAGGAATCACCGATAAAGGGGCGCATCACGCGAAAGGCGGCCTCTTCATAGCGGCAGCCCGCCAGATCGGCAATTTCGTCAAATGACATGGAGGGCCAGCTTTCGGGCACATACAGCCCGCCGTCGCGGGCAAGCCCGGTCAGCATGGCCTCTTCGAAAGACAGGGCCGGGGCGCGGCCCCTGGTCGAGATGTATTTCATGGCTCTGCCTCAGCTGTTTTCCGTGAGTCTCCGCCTGATACGCCAAAGCCAGTAAACTGTCATCCCCAACCAGCCGATCGCCAGCAAAAACCACGTGATGGCATAATTGAGGTGGTTGTTGGGAATGCCCGAGGTGTCAACCGGCAAGGGCGTGACATGGGCAAGGGGTGGTGTAACGCTGCGCACAACCACCAGCAATTCACGACTTTTCAGATGCGCCGCCATTTTGGGCAGATCGCGTGAAAACCAGATATTGGCCTTGAGGTCAGGTTCAGGTGTGAACCAGTCATATTCTTCCGGCCAAAGGATATTTCCGATCACCGTGATCTTGCCCTTGCGCGGGGGCGTGTCCTTCCACTTTTCGGGCAGAAACCCCAGATCCACAAGGATCGGACCCTTGGCGGTTTCAAGGCGCGAGATCACACGAAAACCGTTCCCCATGCGATCGGTGCCGATGAGAACGTGAATTTCCTGCCCGGTCAGGCGGCCCGAGATGCTGACCGACTTGTATTTCTGATGCGCGATACCCGGCGCATCGATGTCCAGCGGCACCGGCGGCTTGACGATTTCCTGCCGGATATGGGCAAGCACGCCCTCTTTCCAGGCCAGCCGCTGCACCTGCCAGATACCAAGACTGACAAGAATCCCGACGCCGACAATGCCGAACAGCAGGGGGAAGATCATTTTTCTGGTCATGCTCATCCTCAATCGAAAGGGGCGCGAATTCCTCCGCGCCCCCGAATTCGGTCATCCTTCTGGCCGGGCCACGATGGTTGGGCCCGCGTGCAGGGCGCCTTAGCTGCCCCAGATATAGATCACGGCGAACAGGAACAACCACACCACATCGACAAAGTGCCAGTACCATGCGGCGGCCTCGAAACCGAGGTGATGTTCGGAATTCATCTGCCCCTTGAGGCCACGGATCAGGTTCACGGCCAGGAAGATGGTGCCGATGATCACGTGAAAGCCGTGAAAGCCGGTCGCCATGAAAAAGCTGGCGCCATAGATGTTGCCCGAAAAGCTGAACGGTGCCTCGCTGTATTCCACCGCCTGGAACACGGTAAACATCATGCCCAGGAAGATTGCCAGCGACAGGCCCTGAATAAAGCCCTTGCGGTCGTCATGCTGAATGGCGTGGTGCGCCCAGGTGGTTGCCGCGCCCGAACACAGCAGGATCAGCGTGTTGATCAGCGGCAGGCCCCAGGGGTCGAATGTCTCGATGCCGGCGGGCGGCCATGTGCCATCGACCAGCGGAGATCCCTCGGTCATCGGATACAGCGCATGCTTGATGAAGGTCCAGAACCAGGCGACAAAGAACATCACTTCGGACATGATGAACATGATCACGCCATAGCGCAGGCCGATCATCACCACGGGCGTATGATCGCCGACCTCGCCTTCGTGGACCACATCGGACCACCAGCCGTACATGACGAACAGAACCAGCGCCAACCCGATGAGCATGGCCCAAGGGCCCATGTCGTGGAAATAGAGGACCGAGCCACCCAGCATGATAAAGGCGCCAAGGGCCCCAAGGAACGGCCACAAGCTGGGATTCAGAATGTGGTAGTCGTGATTCTTTACATGCGCCATTTTCGTTCTTCCCTCGTTATTCGGCTTAGTTGGTCGCTTTTTTATTCGGTTTTTCCAGGCTGGCCTGTTCTTCCGGGATGTCCGTGACATGGAAGGTGTAGGACAAGGTGATCACCTTGACCAGGCTTGCCTCGGGGTCGTCCATGATGTCCGGATCGACATAGAACGTCACCGGCATCTTCACCCTCTCATGGGGTTTCAGAACCTGCAAGGTAAAGCAGAAGCAGGCGATCTTGTTGAAATAATAGCCGGTGGTGAAAGGCGTGACGTTATAGCTGGCCTGCCCGGCAATGGTCTTGTCGGTCGGGTTGTAGGCCTCGAAAAACGCCAGCCCCGTTTCCCCGATGCGCAGGGTCATCTCGTTCTGCAGCGGCTTGAATTCCCACGGCATACCGCGTTCCAGGGACGCATCGAACCGCACACGGATGGTCTTGTCCAGAATCTTGTTGCTGCCCTGCTCGGCGGTGTTGGTCACGCCACCATAGCCGGTGACACGGCAAAACAGGTTGTAGGCGGGAACGGCGGCCCAGGCCATCGCCCCCATCAGCGCCACGACCCCGACAAGGTAAAGCGCAACCCGGTTGTTGGTCTTGGGCGGCTGCGGTTCGCTCATTTGCCCTGCTCCACCACAAGAGACGGGCGCACGGTGTGATCGAAGGCCTCCATCATCTGGCCATTCTTGAGCTTGACCATGGTGATCCCGAAGACCAGTACGACAAAGCCGCCCAGCACCAGCCCCAGCCACATGTTGCGGTGGGCCCGGCGGCGATGCAGTTCGTGGTCGCGATTGATAGCCATGATTACACCCATTGGGGCCAGCTGGCCCAGTCAAACCCCGTCCAGCGGAGTGCTGCCTCGCCCAGAAGCGCCGTGAAATGCAGCAGCATGTACAGCAGGGAGAGGCGGAAATATTTCTTCTCGGCCGCATAGCGGTCGGCTTCGGCCTCGGCGTCGCTGCGCTTCAGCAGACGCCAGGCACCCGAGATGAACAGCAGGTTCAAGACAAGCGACACCGCAAGATACAGCGGCCCGCCGATCTGCGTGAATGCCAGTGCCAGGGAAACCGGCGCCAGGATCAGCGAATAGAACATGATATGGCGCCGCGTGGCAGGCTTGCCATGGGTCACGGGCAGCATCGGCACACCGGCACGCGAATAGTCGTCATCCATGAACATCGCCAGCGCCCAGAAATGCGGCGGGGTCCACAGGAAGATCAGACCGAACATCAGCAGGCTTTCAACCGAAACCCCGCCCGTGGCAGCAGCCCAGCCCACCATCGGCGGAAAGGCCCCGGCAGCACCACCGATGACGATATTCTGCGGCGTCGATCTCTTGAGCCACATCGAATACACGACCGCGTAAAAGAAGATCGTGAAGGCCAGCAGCCCGGCGGCGACCATGTTGGCCGTCAGCCCCAGCATGACCACCGACAGGACCGACAGCCAGATCCCAACCGTGCGCGCATCCTCGGGGCTTATGCGGCCCGACGGCACAGGGCGGTTTCGCGTGCGCCGCATCACCCGGTCGATATCGGCATCCCACCACATGTTCAACGCACCGGATGCACCGGCACCCACGGCGATGAACAATATCGAGGCAAAAGCCAGAAGCGGATGAACCGAAACCGGCGCCGAGAACAACCCGACCGCCGCGGTAAATACGACCAGCGACATTACACGCGGCTTGAGCAGGGCAAAGAAATCGCCGAACTCTGCGTCGCGGGGGCGTTCTATTACTGTGGCATCTGTCATCTTGTCATTCCCGAATGGAAATGCGCAGCACGATTTCTATGCCGCGCACGCCATTCCCCCTGTCAGTTGGACGCAACCGTTATGCTGCGGGGCGCGCCGGCAAATTCCTGACGAGCGGATTTGACCCACTTGTCATAGGCGTCCTGCGAAACGACCTTCACGACGATCGGCATATAGGCATGGCCCTGGCCGCAAAGTTGCGAACACTGACCGAAATAGATGCCTTCCTTGTCGGCCTTGAACCATGTCTGGTTCAGACGGCCGGGAATTGCGTCAAGCTTGACCCCAAAGGCCGGCATGGCCCAGGAATGGATCACGTCTGCGCCGGTGATTTGCAGCACCACATATTTGCCCACGGGAACGACAACCGGATTGTCCACGGCCAACAGGTATTCGTCGGGCATATAGCCGGCAGCCTTGAGTTCTTCCTTGTCCAGCATGACGCTGTCAAAGCCAAAACCCTGATCCGGGTAGTCATATGTCCAGAACCATTGGTTGCCGGTCACCTTGATCGTCAGGTCGGGAGCGGGAATTTCAAGCTGCTTGAACAGAACCGGCAAGGAAAACGCCCCGATGAAGATCAGGATAACGATCGGCCCCAATGTCCACAGCACCTCGATCACCGAATTGTGCGTGAATGTGGCTGGCGTCTTGTTGACGCGGCTGTTGTAACGGATGATGACCCATACAAGCAGCGCCAGCACAAGCAGGGTGATCGCCGAAATGATCCACAGGACCATGTTGTCCAGGAAATGGATGTCCCTTGCGACCTCGGTCGCGGCTGGCTGCAGCGACATGCCACCCTGCCTCGGCTTGCCAATTCTTTCAAGACCGTTAAGGGCATCCTGAGCCCAGACCGCGCCCCCCGCGGCCATCATGGCCATGGACACGCCGATTCCAACGAGTGATTTCTCGATGCGCATGCGTTTTCTTCCCGTTCCTTATTGGCGGTTTTTCCGCCGTTTTGAGGGTGCCCTGTTGACGACAACAGAGAATCCCCAGTTGTTTATTGATCCCGAGAAACCATAATACGAAAGAAAGAACAAGTTTCTCTTTTGCGGCATTCAGCCGCTAACAGGTGGATTTTTCGCCCCCCACGGCCATGGAGCACAAAAACATGCAGGAAACACCGAACAGGTTCGATCCGTTCGAAACGATGCTGGATCGGGAAAAATCGCTGAAAATCCTGCGGGATGCGACTGCCGGCGCCGACGATGGCGAGCTGTTTTTCGAGCGGCGAAGGGCCGAGATGCTGGCATTTGACGATGGCAGGTTGCGTAATGCCAGCTATGACGCGGCCGAAGGGTTCGGCCTGCGGGCCGTGCGGGGCGAGGCGGCAGGATATGCCCACTCGACCGAGATTTCCGAAGCCGCCCTGAAACGCGCGGCGGAAACTGCCAGGCTTGCCGTGGGCAGTGGCGGTGGAACCCTCGCCGACGCGCCGCAGCCGACCAACCGGCGCCTCTATACCGATGCCGATCCCCTTGGCGACACCGAATTTTCGCTGCGCGTGGAAACCCTGCGCGAGATCGACGCCTGGCTGCGCGAACGCGACCCCGGCGTGGTTCAGGTCTCGGCCAGTATCGCGGCGTCATTGCAAGAGGTCTGGATCCTGCGCCCCGAGGGCGAGCTGCTGCATGATATCCGCCCCATGAGCCGCCTTAACATCTCGGTAATCGTCGAACGCGACGGCCGGCGGGAAACGGGCAGCGCCGGCGGCGGCGGACGTGTTGGCCTGTCGGGCCTGATCGCGCCTGAAAACTGGCACAAGACTGCGCTCGAGGCGCTGCGCATCGCGCGGGTCAATCTTGATGCGGTGCCCGCGCCCGCCGGGGTCATGGATGTCGTTCTTGGCCCTGGCTGGCCCGGCATCCTGCTGCACGAGGCCATCGGCCACGGGCTGGAAGGCGATTTCAACCGCAAGAAAAGCTCTGCCTTTGCGGGGCTGATGGGCAAACGCGTCGCCGCCCCCGGCGTGACCGTGCTTGATGACGGCACCATCCCCGACCGGCGCGGCTCACTGAGTTTCGACGACGAAGGCAGCCCGACCCGCAGAACCACCCTGATCGAGGACGGCATCCTTGTCGGCTATATGCAAGACCGCCAGAACGCCCGCCTGATGGGGATGGAGCCCACCGGCAATGGCCGGCGCGAAAGCTATGCCCACGCCCCGCAGCCGCGCATGACCAATACCTATATGCTGGGCGGCGACACCCCGCCCGAGGACATCATCGCCGGCATGAAAAAGGGCATCTGGGCCGTGGGTTTTGGCGGCGGGCAGGTGGATATCACCAACGGCAAGTTCGTCTTCTCCTGCACCGAGGCCTATCTGGTCGAGAACGGCAAGGTCGGCGCCCCGGTCAAGGGCGCAACCCTGATCGGCGACGGCCCGAGCGTGCTGAAGCAGGTACGCGCCATCGGCAACGACATGCAGCTTGACCCCGGCATGGGAAATTGCGGCAAGGGCGGCCAATGGGTGCCGGTCGGCGTCGGCCAGCCGACGCTGCTGGTGGGGGGGCTGACGGTGGGCGGCAGCGCGACCTGACCGGATTCACCCCCGCTTAACCAGAATCGCCCGACACTTGCCGGGTGATGACGGATATGACCGAAAAAGCGGATGACGCCAGCCGGGGTTTTCTTCCCCCCTCGAACGAAGACGATGCAATCACCTGGCTGCAACTCATCCGTTCCCGACGGGTGGGGGCGACCACCTTCGGGCGGCTGATGCGCGAGTATGGCACAGCCTCGGCCGCGCTTGACGCATTGCCGGGTATCGCGCGCGCTGCGGGGGTCAAGGACTATACCCCCTGCAGCCGCGCCGATGCCGAACGGGAATATGCCACCGGCTGCCGGCTGGGTGCACGCCTGTTGTGCCTGGGAACCCCTGCATACCCGGCGCATCTGGCCACGATCACCGACCCGCCACCGATCTTGTGGCTTTTGGGGCGTCGCGAATATCTGTCCCGGCCCGCGGTTGCCCTGGTCGGGGCGCGCAATGCCTCCAGCCTGGGCTTGCGCATGACCCGTGCCCTTGCACGCGGGCTGGGCGAACAGGGGCTGGCGGTCGTCTCTGGGCTGGCGCGCGGCATCGACGCCGCGGCCCATGAGGCAACGCTTGCCACCGGAACGGTTGCCGTCATGGCGGGCGGGGTCGATCAGATATACCCGCCCGACAATCGAAAGCTGGCCGAACGGATCAGGCAGCACGGCGTGATGCTGTCGGAACAACCTCTGGGCCTTGCGCCACGGGCGCACCACTTTCCACAGCGCAACCGCATCATCGCGGGCCTGGCCCTGGCTGTCGTGGTGGTCGAGGGGGCGGCCAAATCGGGCAGCCTGATCACCGCCACGCTTGCGGCCGAACACGGGCGCGAGGTCATGGCCGTGCCGGGCCATCCGCTTGACCCGCGGGCCGGCGGCTGCAACCAGTTGATCCGCGACGGGGCGACCCTTGTGCGTGGCCCGCAGGATGTTGTTGCCGCGCTGAACCTGACAAAAGGCGGCCCGACGCACAAAACCCGGAACAGCACCGACAGGGCAAGGCCAACTGCCCCCCCTCGCCCGGCACCCTCGCGCAACGGGGGCTCGCCCGCACTGGACCTTTCGCGCAGGATCCTGTCGCTGCTTGGCCCCTCGCCCGTGGCCGAAGATCAGCTGATCCGCGAACTTGCCCTTCCTGCGGTGCAGGTCTTGCCGCAGCTGGTTGCGCTTGAACTTGACGGAAAGGTGCAGCGGCAAAGCGGCGGTTTCCTCAGCCGCGTTCAATAACGTGGATCACCACAAATTG
>JAUZRU010000143.1 GCA_030950185.1 Paracoccaceae bacterium
CCCCCCCCCCCCCCCCCCCCCCCCGCCCGCCCGGATCACTCGACGATCTCGGCCTTTTCCAGCACCGCATGCATCAACACGTTGGCGCCCGCCTCGGCCCATTCCTTGCTGATCTCCTCTGCCTCGTTGTGGCTCAACCCGTCCACACAGGGGCACATCACCATCGAGGTGGGCGCAACCCGGTTGATCCAGCAGGCATCATGGCCGGCGCCGGAAATAAGGTCCATATGGCTATAGCCCAAACGCTCGGCGGCATTGCGCACCGCACTGACACAGCTTTCGTCGAATTCCACCGGATCGAACCCACCGACCTTTTCGAATTCGACACCCAGCCCCATGTCATCGGCAATCTTCTGCGCGCCTTCGCGGAAACGGTTTTCCATATCCTCGATCACCTCCAGCTGGGGCGAGCGAAAGTCGACCGTGAACACCACACGGCCAGGGATCACGTTGCGCGAGTTGGGGTAAACATCGATATGGCCGGCCGCACCTACTGCGTGGGGTTTGTGCGACCAGGCGATCTCGTCCACCAGCTCCAGCATCCGGGCCATGCCCAGGCCCGCATTCCTGCGCATCGGCATCGGGGTACTGCCGGTATGGGCTTCCTTGCCGGTCACGGTGACCTGTGTCCAGCTCAGGCCCTGCCCGTGGGTCACGACACCGATTTCCTTGCCCTCCGCCTCAAGAATCGGGCCTTGCTCGATGTGGAGCTCGAAAAACGCGTGCATCTTGCGCGCGCCGACCTCTTCATCGCCCTTCCAGCCGATGCGCGCAAGTTCTTCACCGAATTTCTTGCCTTCGGCGTCTTCGCGCTCATAGGCCCAGTCCTGCGTGTGCATCCCGGCAAACACGCCGCTGGCCAGCATGGCGGGCGCAAAGCGGGTGCCCTCCTCGTTGGTCCAGTTGGTTACGACGATGGGGTGTTTCGTCTTGATGCCAAGGTCATTCATGGAACGCACCAGTTCAAGCGCGCCCAGAACCCCAAGCACGCCATCATATTTACCGCCCGTGGGCTGGGTATCCAGATGGCTGCCCACATAGACAGGCAGCGCGTCGGAGTCGGTACCCTCGCGGCGGAAAAACATGGTGCCCATCTGGTCGACGCCCATGGTCATTCCGGCGTCTTCACACCATTTCTGAAACAGGCGCCGCCCCTCGGCATCGGCGTCGGTCAGCGTCTGGCGGTTGTTGCCACCCGCAACACCCGGCCCGATCTTGGCCATTTCCATCAGGCTGTCCCACAGCCGGTCGGCGTTGATCTTCATGTTATCGCTTAACGCTGCCATGCGCTTTCCCTTTCCTCTTGCATTCCTGTCGCTGATCCGCGTGCATGGCCACATGGGCAAGGATCCCGCCACGCGGAACCCCGGTACTGCCATGCTGCCAACAGCCCCCCCTCTGCCGGACCGGCCTGCAGCCGGTCACTTGCGCAACTCCCATTTCTGACCATATAGTCAGGTTTACGGTACACCAGTTGACCAATTGGTCAAGAATTTTTTTGGACAGGTCTGCATGAATCTTCCCGCCAAGCATCCCAGCCCCAGACCTGGCCAGAAAGAACGCCGCCTCGCGCGTGAAAAGCGTATTCTGGAAGCCGCAGAAAAGGTCTTTGCCGAGGCGGGTTTTGGCGGGGCGACAATGCAGCTGATCGCCGACATGGCCGGGCTGCCCAAGGCGAACCTGCATTATTATTTCCCGACCAAAGAGGCACTATACCGGCAGGTCGTCGAAAACATCTTTCAGATATGGCTGCGCGCGGCCGACGTGTTTGACAGCGCCGACGGCCCGGCCGAGGCGATTGCCGCCTATATCGACGCCAAGATGGAAATCAGCCGCCGGCATCCAGCTGGCTCCAAAGTCTGGGCCAGCGAGGTGATGCATGGCGCGCCGGTGATACAGGACTATCTTGAACACACGCTGACCGAATGGACCGAAGGCCGCGCCAGGGTTATCGAGCGCTGGATCGCCGAGGGCCGCATGAACCGGGTCAACCCGCACCACCTGCTGTACATGCTGTGGGCGACCACCCAGCACTATGCCGATTTCAACCACCAGATCGAAACCCTGAACGGCGGCAAACCCCTGTCCGATGAGCAATGGGAAGAGGCAAAGGCATCGGTCAAGCAGATCATCCTGGCGGGAATCGGCATCGACGCCAGCGACCTGTAAGACCGCTTTCAGGAAATAATTCTATCTTTGCCACCATCAGGGCACGTCGAACGCAACTCTGCGCCCTCTGACAGACTGTTTCCTCGCCCCCAGGGGCAAAGCCCTTGCCGTTTGCCGCCCGACATCCTATGTGCAAGCTTCTGTACAAGACATCAAGACCACACGAATCGAGCAGCTTCATGAATCAAAACACCCTCGCCGCCCCAGAAGACCGGGGCCCCGATAGCGCACGCGAGTGGATACAGCTGCTGGCAAAATACCGTGACCCCAGTGCCCTGCGGTCCAGTTTCGAGCTGGGCGTGACGCTGGTCCCCTTCTTCCTGCTTGTCGGCCTCGCATGGTGGTCGATGTCGGTCAGCTACTGGCTGACGCTTGCACTTTCGGTTGCAAACGGCCTTTTCCTGGTGCGCCTTTTTGCGATCCAGCATGATTGCGGGCACCGCGCCTTTTTCCGCCAGAAGGGCGTTGGCGACTGGATCGGGCGCGGCCTGGGCATCCTGACGCTGACCCCCTATGACGTCTGGCGGCGGACCCACTCGCTCCACCACGCGACCCATGGCAACCTGGGCAAACGCGGTATTGGCGACATCCAGACCCTTACGGTCGAGGAATATCACGAGCGCGGCTTCTGGGGGCGTCTTGGCTATCGCATCTATCGCAACCCGCTGGTGTTGTTCGGCTTTGGGCCGGCCTATATCTTTTACATACAGAACCGCCTGCCGGTGGGTCTGATGCGGGCCGGCTGGCAATACTGGACAAGCTCGATGGCCACCAATGCGCTGATCGCCGTCGTTCTTGGTGTGATGTTCTGGTTCGGCGGGCTGGCGGCAATCCTGCTGATCTTTGTCCCGACAACCCTGGTTGGCGCGACCATCGGCCTGTGGCTTTTCTATGTACAGCACCAGTTCGAGCAGACCTCGTGGGAAAGCGCCGATGACTGGCAGGTGCACGATTCCGCGCTCAAGGGCAGTTCACATTACGTCATGCCAAAGGTGCTGCAATGGTTGACGGCCAATATCGGGGTGCATCATGTGCACCACCTTTACAGCCGCATCCCCTTCTATCGCCTGACCGAAGTGCTGCGCGATCATCCGGTGCTGAACGAATCCCAGCGCATGACCATCCGCCAAAGCCTTGGCTGCGTGAAGCTTCAGCTCTGGGACGAAAAGAACCGCAGGCTGCTGTCTCAGCGCGAGGCAAGGGCGATCTACCGCGCCACCTGACAGACACCCGTATCCCGGAAACAACGCAACGCCCGGCCCGGCTGCCGGGCAATACCTTGTGCAAACCCTCATTTCGTGCTTTTCTGATATTTACCAAATGGTCAGCAAGCCGGACAAACCGGCACATTCGGGGAAGACGTTTCATTGGCTAGAGCAGCGGCTTCGAAAACTCAGACCCGGATCCAGCGGGAAAAGACCGAGGCCATCCTGGCGGCGGCGCTTGACGTCTTTTCCACCTACGGGTTCCGTGGCTCGACCATCGACCAGATCGCCAAACAGGCCGGCCTGTCCAAACCCAACCTTCTGTATTATTTCGACAGCAAGGAAGCCATCCATTCACTGCTGCTGGAACGCCTGCTTGATACCTGGCTGGAACCGCTGAAAAAACTGGACCCCGCGGCAAATGATCCGGTGAAAGAGATCATCGCCTATGTTCACCGCAAGCTGGAAATGGCCTGCGACTACCCCCGCGAAAGCCGGCTGTTTGCCAACGAGATCCTGCAAGGCGCGCCCCGCATCATGGAACAGATCACCGGCCCGCTGAAGGATCTGGTCGATGAAAAGGCCGCCGTGATCGAGGGCTGGGCCAAACAGGGCAAGATCGCGCCGGTGCATCCCTATCACCTGATCTTTTCGATCTGGGCGACCACCCAGCATTATGCCGATTTCGACACCCAGGTCAGCGCGATCCTTGGCGCGCGCTCGGAAACCTGTTTCGAGGACGCCTGCGATTACCTCACGACCATGTTCACAAAGCTTCTTCGTCCTTGAGCAGGATCAGCAGCGCCACCACCGTTGCCGCCAC
This sequence comes from Paracoccaceae bacterium, assembly GCA_030950185.1. Classification (GTDB taxonomy): domain Bacteria; phylum Pseudomonadota; class Alphaproteobacteria; order Rhodobacterales; family Rhodobacteraceae; genus UBA5972. Next base: position 4,198 of record JAUZRU010000143.1, read on the forward strand.
CCCCAGCAAGATATTGGCCCGCGGCCAGCCATCGCCCAGCGCCACCTGCCACAGGATCACCCAGACCGGCGTCAGATAGTTATACGCCATCACCTTGGCCGAAGGCAGACGCAGCGTTGCATATTGCAGCAGGACGAATGTCGTCGCGGTCGAGATCAGCACCAGATAGGTCAATGTGATCCACACAATGGGGCGCAGCCCGGCCCAATCGGTTCCCACAATATCGCGCCAACCCACCGCCAGCAGCAGGATCGAGCCCCCGACAAGCGTGCCGAACGTAAAGGTGATCGGGCTTTCCCCGCGATTCAGTTTGCGCACAAGCGGCGTATAGATCGCATGTGCAATGCAGCCGACGAAAAAGATCACCTCTCCCTTGCCGACATCCAGCCGCAGCAGGGCCTGCATGTCTCCGCGAAAGATCACCCACAGCGCCCCCAGGGCGGCGATGGCCAGCGCAAGAGCCATACGTGGCGTCGTGATCTGGCGCAGCAGGATATAGCCGAACAGCGCCGCCAGCATTGGCATCAGCGTGAACACGGCGGCCATGGAAACCGGCGCGCCATATTTCAGCCCCTCGAACATCAGCACGAAATACAAGCCGAAAAACCCGCCCAGCAGCAGATAGCGCCAGGGCGCGCGAAAATCGCGGCGGCGAAAGGACGGCCCGAAATGCACAAAGCCGGACATGATCACACCCGCCAGCACAAACCGCACCGCATTGAGTGCGCGCGGCGAAATATCGTTCGCAACGATCGAGCCAAGACTGAACGACCCCGCAACCAGGGCCGAGAACAGCAACATGGCAAGATGGCCCCGGATCTGTTCGGTCGAAAGGTTCACGAATGTATTTTCCTGTCGCGGCGCCGCACCGATGGGGCGCAATTACGCAAATCAGGGCCGCCCTGCCCTTCAAGCGATCAGATCGCGGCCTTGCGGCTTTCTTCCAGATAGATTTCGCGCAGGCGTGTGGCGACCGGGCCGGGTGTGCCCGCGCCGATGGTTGCGCCGTCGATTTCGACCACCGGCATGACGAATGTCGAAGCCGAGGTGATGAATGCCTCATCCGCCTCTTGCGCCTCTTCAATGGTAAAGGGGCGCTCTTCGACCTCCATCTGTGCCTCGCGGGCAAAGCGCAGCACGGCCGCGCGGGTGATGCCGTGCAGGATGTCGGTGCTGAGATCGCGGGTGATGATGCGCCCGCCCTTGACGATATAGGCGTTGTTGCTGGTGCCCTCGGTGACATGGCCATCCTCGACCAGCCAGGCATCGTCGCAGCCGGCGGCCTTGGCCATCATCTTGCCCATGCTGGGGTAAAGGAGCTGCACCGTCTTGATGTCCCGCCGGTGCCAGCGCAGATCGTCGATCGAGATGACCTTGATCCCCTTTTTCGCCGCCGGATTGTCGGCAAGACCCGGCTTGTTCTGGGTGAACAGCACGATGGTTGCGGGGGTTTCCTCGGGGTCGGGAAAGACGAAATCGCGGTCAGCCGGGGCGCCGCGGGTGATCTGCAGATAGACCATGCCCTCGACCACATCGTTGCGGCGCAGCAATTCGCGGTGAATTTCAAGCAGCTCGTCCATCGTGACGGGCGAGGCCATGTCGAGTTCGCCCAGCGAACGTTGCAGGCGTCTGGCGTGGCCGTCGAAATCGACCAGCTTTCCATCAAGAACCGAAGTTACCTCATACACCCCGTCGGCCATCAGGAAGCCCCGGTCAAAGATCGACACCTTGGCCTCGGCCTCGGGCAGGTATTCTCCGTTCAGATAGACTATGCGGCTCATCTTTCTTTCCCCTGTTTCTAACCCCACAGCGCTGCATCGGGCGGGTGAACGCCCCTTTCATCGAAGTGCAGCGCGTTGTCCCGGTCTTGGGCCAGCAGAAGCGGGCCGTCAAGATCCGTGAATGCCGCGCCCTGCGCCACCAGCACCGCCGGCGCCATGGCCAGCGAGCTGCCGACCATGCAGCCGACCATCACGCGAAAGCCCTGCGCAAGCGCGGCCTCGCGCAGGGCCAGGGCCTCGGTCAGGCCTCCGGTCTTGTCCAGCTTGATGTTGACGATGTCGTATTTGCCTTTCAGCGCGGCCACGCTGGCGCGGTCATGGCAGCTTTCGTCGGCGCAGACAGGCAACACGCGATCCATGGTCAGCAGGGCGTCGTCGTGGCCCGCCGGCAGGGGCTGTTCGACCATCTCGACGCCGAGATCGACAAGAACCGGGGCGAGACGGGCGTAAAGTTCGGCCGTCCAACCCTCGTTGGCATCGACGATGATGCGGGCACCGGGCGCGCCCTGCCGCACCGCCCGGATACGCGCGATGTCCTGATCCCCGCCGCCCAGCTTGGTTTTCAGCAGCGGGCGGTGGGCATTTTCGGCGGCCTGATCACGCATCTTGCCGGGGCTGTCCAGCGACAGGGTATAGGCGGTGATTTCAGGGCCCGGCGGGGGCAGGCCCGCAAGATCCCAGATGCGGCGGCCAGTCTGCTTGCATTCCAGATCCCACAGCGCGCAATCGACGGCGTTGCGGGCGGCACCGGGGGGCAAGGCCGATTGCAGTTCGGCACGCGTGATCGGCAGCGGCAGGGATTCGATCTGTTCGGTGACGGATTCAAGCGATTCGCCATAGCGCGCATAGGGCACGCATTCGCCCCAGCCGGTCACGCCGTCCTGTGTGACGCGCACGCTCAGCACCTGCGCCACGCTGCGCGAGCCGCGCGAGATGGTGAAAAGGCGCGCAAAGGGGAAGGTGTCGGCGGTGACTGTCAGTTTCATTTCGCGAGCCTAGAACGTTTCCAGCGCATCCACCAGACGCCCCGCGCCCTGGCGATAGGGGTCAACCGCGGGCAGGCCCATGCGGGTTTCGATTTCCGCAAGGCAGGCCAGGGCCTCGTCCTCGGCCATGCTGGCGGTATTCACCGAAATCCCCACAACCTGGCAGGCGGGGTTGACGACACGGGCCAGTGTCAGGGCCAGATCGCGGAGTTCCTCAAGCGAAGGCAGCGCATAGTCGGGCAGGCCGCGCATATGCGGGCGTGTGGGTTCATGGCACAGGATCAGGGCATCGGGCTGGCCACCATGGATCAAGGCCATGGTGACGCCAGAATAGGACGCATGGAACAGCGAGCCCTGCCCCTCGATCAGATCCCAGTGATCGGCATCATTGTCGGGCGAGATCGTTTCCACCGCCCCAGCCATGAAATCGGCCACTACCGCATCAAGCGGCACACCATTGCCCGTGATCAATATTCCCGTCTGGCCGGTTGCGCGGAAATCGGCATTCATGCCGCGCGCGCGCATCTCGCGCTCCATCGCAAGGGCGGTATACATCTTGCCGACCGAGCAATCCGTGCCCACCGCAAGGCAACGCTTGCCGCTGCGGCGCTTGCCGTTCGCGACCGGATAATCCCTCGCTGGAACGCGCACGTCATGCAGTTCCCGACCGTTCGCCCTGGCGGCGGCAACAAGATCGGGCTCGTCGCGCAGCAGGTTGTGCAGCCCCGAAGCAATATCCAGACCCGCCTCAAGCGCCTCGAGCAGCACCTCTTTCCAGGCGTCCGAGATCACCCCTCCGCGATTGGCAACCCCGATCACCAGCGTTTTCGCACCGGCGTCAACGGCCTGCCGGACAGACATTTCATCAAGGCCCAGATCGGCCTTGCAGCCGGCCATCCGCAGCTGGCCCAGCGCCAGCTCGGGACGCCAGTCGCGTATGCCTTGGGCAACCTTTGCCGCCAGCTGGTCCGGGGCATCGCCAAGAAACAACAGATAGGGTGTGCGGATCATCGTGACCTCCGTCGGGATAAGAACCAGGCGGAAAAGTCCTATCAGCGGCGGAGTGCAAGATTTTGGCAAATTGGCCTTGGGGCCGCCGGGTTCGACGCAAGGATCTTCGCGCGGAAAGAATAATAATCAAAGATACTTGCGCGCATCCACACAAGACGGGCCAGATCTACACCAACTGGCGATTCAAACGGCGATATTGTCGATCAGTCGAATCTTGCCCAGAACAGCGGCCGCAAGCAGCCGCGCAGGGCGATCGGCGGTTGCCAGCGGATGCAGGTCACCAGCATCGCGCAGTTCCAGATATTCAACGCTGTCAAAGCCCGCATCCAATATCCTGCGCCGCGCGTCTTCAAGCGCGCCCGCAACATCCGCGCCCGCCCTTATGGCATCTCGCGCTTCGGTCAGCGCGGCGTGGATCGTGGGCGCGATCAACCGTTGCTCGGCACTCAGCAACAGATTGCGCGAGGACAGGGCCAGACCATCGGCATCCCTGACCGTGGGGCAGCCGATGACCTCGATCGGGATATCCAGATCGCTGACAAGCCGCTTGACCACCTGTAATTGCTGGTAATCCTTTTCCCCAAAGAATGCCTTGTCTGCCTGTGTTTGCAGAAACAACTTGGTCACCACCGTCGCCACACCATCGAAATGGCCGGGCCGGTGGGCACCGCAAAGGCCTTCGCTGACGCCGGAAACCGAAACATTGGTGGAAAAGCCGGGGCGATAGACCTGATCGGCATCGGGTGCATAGATCAGATCGACCCGGTAATCGGCCAGCTTGCGGGAATCGTCTTCCTCGGTCCGGGGGTAAGAGGCCAGGTCATCGGGGTTGTTGAACTGCTTGGGATTCACAAAGATCGTCACGATCACCCGGTCGCAATCGGCTGCCGCCGCCTCGACCAGGCTCAGATGCCCGGCATGCAGAGCGCCCATGGTGGGCACAACCGCCACGCTTTCACCGGCACTTTTCCAGGCCGTGACCTGCTCGCGCAGCGCATCAAGGCGCCGGACGATACGCGGGGCGGTCATTTTCCGGCCTCTGACGCCGGCTTGCCCTCGCCGAACTGGTGCTCGGGCGCGGGGAACTGGCGCGCGCGCACATCCAAGGCATAGGCCGCGACCGCCTCCTCCGCCTTTGCGGCCAGCTCGGCATACCGCTTGACGAATTTCGGGCGGAAATCGGCGAACAGGCCCAGCATGTCATCGACCACCAGGATCTGGCCGTCGCAGCCGACCGAGGCACCAATGCCGATGGTGGGCACGACAATATCGCGCGTGATCCGGTCGGCCAGCGGCGCAGGCAGTTTTTCAAGAACCACCGAAAAGGCGCCGGCCTCGGTCACCGCAATGGCATCTCGGGCAACGCGGTCGGCGCTGTCACCGCGCCCCTGCACGCCATAGCCGCCAAACACATTGACGGCCTGCGGCGTCAAGCCGACATGCCCCATGACCGGGATACCGCGCGATGTCAGAAAGCGAACCGTCTCGGCCATCTCAACCCCGCCTTCCAGCTTGACGGCATCGGCACCTGTTTCGGCCATCAGGCGCGCGGCATTGCGAAACGCCTGCGCCGGGCTTTCCTCGTAAGAGCCGAAAGGCATGTCGATCACCAGCAGGGCATGTTCGACCCCACGGCGCACGGCGCGGCCATGCATGACCATCATCTCCATGGTCACGCCCAACGTGTCGTCAAGCCCGTGCAGCACCATGCCGACGCTGTCGCCAACCAGAACAACATCGCAATGGCGATCAACGATCCGCGCGATGGGGGTTGTGTAAGCGGTCAGACAGACCAGCGGCACCTGCCCTTTTTGGGCCATGACCTTTGGCACGGTCACCGCGTCCTTGATATTGGTCGCACTCATGGCATCACCCGTTTCTTCCCCAGCCTGTCAGAAATGTTTAACCGGTTGAACGCGGCAGGCCAAGATTTTTTCGCAGTCGCAGCATTTTTATGCACCCGCAGAATGCTTGCGCAAGACCACGCGCCGTGCAAGTCATCCGTCAGATGCACCGCCCGCCATCGACCTCCAGCGCGACGCCGGTGATCATGCTGGCCTCATCCGAACACAGGAAACAGGCTGCATTCCCCATGTCTTCGGGTGTTGAGAACCGCCCCAACGGGATGGTTGCCAGGAATTTTTCGCGCATCTCGGGGGTATCCTCGCCCATGAAGGATTTGAGCAAGGGCGTCTCGCCCGCAACCGGGTTCAGCGCGTTCACCCGCACCCCATGCGGGGCCAGCTCCACCGCCATGGTGCGGGTTGCGGTGATCATCCAGCCCTTTGACGCATTGTACCAGTTCAGTCGCGGTCTCGGGCTGACACCCGCGGTCGAGGCTATGTTCAGGATAACGCCCGCCTCACGCCCCTTGAAATGCGGGACCAGGGCGCGCGCGGTCAGATAGACCGATTTGACATTCACCGCCAGAACACGGTCGAAATCCTCTTCACTGACCTCTTCCAGCGGCGCGGGCAGATGAGTCACGCCTGCGTTGTTCACGAGGATATCCAGCGTGCCGAAAACCGCCAAAGCCTCGCGTGCCATGTCATTCACCGACTGGCCATCGGACACGTCAACCTCGCAGGCCACCCCCCCGACCTGATCGGCGATCTCGCGCGCCGCAGCCATGTTGATATCGGCCACCATCACGCGGGCGCCTTCGGCGGCAAATTTCCGCACGATCCCGGCCCCGAAACCCGACCCCCCACCCGTGACTATGGTCGTCTTGCCTTCAAGCCTCATGTTGCTCCCTTTCCTTGTAATCCGGCATCAGGACGGTCTGGAACCGCCTTCATGTTCTGGCCGTGTCGAGGGTATCTTGCCCGTCAGGGGATGAAAAGAGAAACCACTCGGCACTTGCAACCCTGGCGATGGCAAGGCAAGACTCGGGCCAGACAACACAATACGGGTTGGAAACAGATGGGTTTTACCGTCAAGGAACAGCTGCGTTGGTGGGGGATCGGCTTTCTGATCCTTGTGCTGGCGATGTGGCAGCTTGGCAATATCATGCTGCCCTATGTCGCCGGTGCGGCGATTGCCTATTTTCTTGACCCCGTCGCCGACCGGCTGGAACGCATGGGATGCTCACGGGTGGTTGCTACGCTGATTATCACCTTTTCGGCGATCATCGTGTTCATCGGTCTTGTCCTGGTGCTGATCCCCGTCTTCATCCACCAGCTGAGCGGGCTGATTTCCGAAGCGCCCAATTATTCGAAACAGTTTCAGGCGTTTCTCGAGCATCGCTTTCCCAACCTCATCCAGCCCGACTCGGCCGTAAGGCAAACGCTTGATGCGATTGCCGAAACCCTAAAGGCCCGCAGCGCCTATCTGGCAAACACGGTCATCGCCAAGGCGTTCACGCTGATTGACGTGATGATCTTTATCGTCGTGGTGCCGGTCGTCGCGTTCTACCTGCTGCTCGACTGGGACAGGATGATTGCCATCGTAAACAGCTGGCTGCCGCTTGATCACGCCGAAACCATCCGCGAACTTGGTCGCGAAATCGACCGGAGCCTTGCCGGATTTGTGCGCGGCCAGCTTTCCGTCAGCGGCATATTGGGGGCCTATTACGCGATCGGGCTGATGCTGGTCGGGCTGAAATTCGGTTTCGCCGTCGGCCTGCTGGCAGGGCTGATTTCGTTCATTCCGTATATCGGGGCGATCATTGGCGGCGTCCTGGCGATTGGTCTGGCCCTGTTCCAGTTCTGGGATCAGCCGGTCTGGATTCTTGTTGTCGTCGGCGTCTTTGCGGTCGGCCAGTTTTTCGAAGGCAATATCCTGTCGCCCAACCTTGTCGGTCGCTCGATCGGGCTGCATCCGGTCTGGCTGATGTTCTCGCTGTCGGTTTTCGGATCCCTGTTCGGCTTTACCGGCCTGCTGATGGCGGTGCCTCTGGCCGCCATGATCGGCGTGTTGTCGCGCTTTGGAATACGGCAATATCTTTCGGGCCGCCTCTATCTTGGCACGACCGGCCAGAAGCAGGACTGACAACATGCCCACACAGCTGACCCTTGACCTGCCGGTCCGCCCGGCATTGGGCCGCGAGGCATTTTTCGTCTCGGGCTCGAACGCGCTGGCGCTGGCGCGACTTGACAGCTGGCGGGGTTGGCCGGGGCGCCGGCTGATGCTGACCGGGCCGCGAGGTGCGGGCAAGACCCACCTCGCCCATGTCTGGGCAAGCGAAACCGGCGCGACCCTCGGCGAGGCCCAAAGCCTGTCTGAAAAAGCCCTTCCAGAGCTGGTGCAGGGTGGTTTCATCGTCATCGAAGATTGCCACAGGATTGCCGGAAATTCGGCACTGGAAACCGTGCTTTTCCATCTTCTGAACCTGTCACAGGCCGAAAATGCCTGGCTGCTGATGACTGCGGACCGGCCGCCCTCACGTTGGGATCTGGGCCTGCCGGATCTGAAAAGCAGGCTTGAGGCAACCGACCTCGTCTCGATCGACCCGCCCGATGACGCGCTTTTGACGGCGCTTCTGGTCAAGCTGTTTGCCGACCGGCAGATCGACGTGACGCCAGGGCTGGTCAACTATCTGGTCAGCAGGATGGACCGCTCGGCCGCGGCGGCGCTGGAAATCGTCGAGCGCCTGGACCGCGCGGCGCTTTCACTGGGCAAACCGCTGGGAAAACGTCTGGCACGCCAGATACTCGAGGGCGTTCTGGACGAATCGGCCACCAACAAGGCATAAGGGGCGGGATATTCCCGAACAAAGCGCATATCCCTGTGACCAACGCCGATTTCCTTCATGCGCCATTCGAGGCGCCCGTCGAGTTTCCTGAACTTGACCTTTCGGGGCCCAAGCGGTTCTTTAACCGAGAACTGTCCTGGCTGGCCTTCAACTGGCGTGTGCTGGAAGAGGCGGAAAACCCCCAGGTCCCGTTGCTGGAGCGGGTGCGATTCCTGTCCATCTCGGCGGCCAACCTCGATGAATTCTACTCGGTCCGCGTGGCTGGCCTGCGCGAGCTGAAACGCAACGGCGTTACCCGCCCGGCTGCTGATGGCCTGACACCCGCCGAACAGCTGGTCCTGATCGACGCCGACGCCCGCAAGCTGATGCAACAGCAGCAGCAGGTCTGGAACGACCTCAAGGGACAGATGGAGCAAAAGGGAATTTCCCTTCTGACCCGCAACGATCTGGACGAGAGCGACTGCAAGGTTCTTGATGATGTGTTCCTGAACAGCGTCTTTCCGGTGCTGACCCCGCTGGCCATCGACCCGGCGCACCCGTTTCCCTTTATCCCGCATGGGGGGCTTTCGCTGGCGCTGGAACTTTCGCGCAAGAAGGACGGGCGCAGCCTGAACGCCCTTTTGCCGATACCCCATCAGATTGACCGTTTCGTCCGCCTTCCCGACAGCGAAACCGGCCAACTGCGCTTTCTGCCGCTGGAAGAGCTGTTGCTCAACAATATCGGCTCGCTGTTTCCGGGATATGAAATCAGGGGCAACTGCGCATTTCGCATCCTGCGCGACAGCGATCTCGAGGTCGAGGAAGAAGCCGAAGACCTTGTGCGCGAATTCGAAACCGCCCTCAAGCGTCGCCGCAGGGGTGAGGTGATCCGCCTGTCGCTTTCGGGCAGCGCACCGAAATCGCTGCGCCGGCTGATCATGGAATCGCTGCATATCTCGGGTGACGAAGTGATCGAGATGAAGGGCATGGTCGGCATATCCGATCTCAAGGAACTGGTCCTCGACAGCCGCCCCGATCTGCTGTGGCCGCAATTCACCCCCCGTGTTCCCGAACGCGTGCAGGATTACGACGGCGACATCTTTGCCGCCATCCGGCAAAAGGACATGCTGCTGCATCATCCTTACGAAACCTTCGACATGGTGATCCGGTTTCTGAAACAGGCGGCGCAGGATCCCGATGTGCTGGCCATCAAGCAGACGCTCTATCGGACATCCAACGAATCCCCCATCGTCGCCGCCCTGTGCGAGGCCGCGGAAGAGGGCAAATCGGTCACCGCCCTGATCGAACTGAAGGCGCGCTTTGACGAGGCCGCCAATATCCGGCAGGCCCGCCGGCTGGAACGCGCGGGGGCGCATGTCGTCTATGGCTTTCTTGACTGGAAGACCCACGCCAAGATCAGCACGGTGGTGCGGCGCGAGGGCGGGCGTCTGGTGACCTATACCCATTTCGGCACCGGCAACTACCACCCGATCACCGCCCGCATCTACACCGACCTGTCGCTGTTTACCTGCGACGCCGCGCTGGGCCGGGATGCCACCAAGGTGTTCAACTATGTTTCCGGCTACGCCAAGCCCGAGGGCCTGGAAAACCTGGCGATTTCACCGCTGAACCTGAAAGACCGCCTGCTGGGCCTGATCGACGCCGAAATCGAACACGCCCGCGCCGGGCGCCCGGCCGAAATATGGGCCAAGATGAATGCACTGATCGAAAGCGACGTGATCGACGCGTTGTATCGCGCATCAAACGAAGGCGTGAAGATCAGCCTTGTCGTGCGCGGCATCTGCGGGCTGCGCCCCGGCATCAAGGGCCTTTCGGAAAACATCCGCGTCAAATCCATCGTCGGGCGGTTTCTGGAACATTCGCGCATCGTGTGTTTCGGCAACGGGCGTGGCCTGCCCAGCAAGAAGGCGCGGGTGTTCATTTCCTCTGCCGACTGGATGGGCCGCAACCTCAAGCGTCGGGTCGAAACGCTGATCGAAATCACCAACAAGACGGTTCATGCCCAGGTCATGAGCCAGATCATGGCGGCCAATCTTTATGACCAGGCCCAAAGCTGGGTTCTGCAACCCGGCGGCAGCTACCAGCGCCACAAGGCCGAGGCCGACGAACACCTGTTCAACTGCCACCGTTTCTTCATGGAAAACCCGTCCCTGTCGGGGCGTGGTTCGGTCGGGGCCAAGGATGTGCCCGAGTTGACCCATGCGCGCGACTGAATGTGCGGCGGGACAAACTGGCGACTTCCTCGACCTCTGTTTTGTGCTTATGCTTCGTCCTGTCCGACCTTCAGACACAAGGCAGACCATCCGTGAGCAAGCCAGAAGAACAATCGCAACCCGGCTCTCTTGATCTGCCGCTGTTCCAGTATTCGGCAAAACGCCGGCTTGAACGCCTTGGCGTGGTCGATGTGGGGTCGAACTCGGTCCGGCTGGTGGTGTTTGACGGCGCCGCGCGCTCGCCTGCCTATTTCTTCAACGAAAAGATCCTGTGTGCGCTGGGGGCCGGCGTGGCGCAGACCGGATATCTCAACCCCGAGGGGCGCAAGCGGGCGCTGGCCGCGCTGAAACGGTTCGTCCTGCTGGCCGAGGGCATGGGCGCCTCTCCGCTTTACAGCGTTGCCACGGCAGCGGTGCGCGAGGCCCGCGACGGGCCGGATTTCTGCGCCGAAGTCAAGGCCGAAACCGGCCTGGAGCTGGTCGTCGCAACCGGCGAGGAAGAGGCCCGCCTTTCCGCGCAGGGCGTATTGCTGGGCTGGCCAGGCGCGCAGGGGCTGATGTGCGACATTGGCGGGTCATCCATGGAACTTGCCGAAATTTCCCGCGGCAAGGTGGGCCGGTGCGAAACATCGCCCCTTGGCCCGCTGAAACTGGCGCCCTATGCGGCCGACGCCACAATGGAACAGGAAATCGCCGCGCGCGTGCGCGACCTGCGAACCCGATTTTCCGACAGCTACAAACGCCTGTTTCTGGTTGGCGGTTCCTGGCGCGCCATCGCCCGCATAGACATGGAGCGGCGGAACTACCCGCTGAAGGTGCTGCACGAATACGCCATGAAACCGGCGGACCTTCTGGAAACCGCGCGCTGGATCACCAGGCAGCCGGTGGCCGATCTGCGCAAGCTGACGGGCAGCTCGCTTGAACGGATGCGTCTTGTGCCTGTTGCGGCCGAAGTTCTGGTCGAGCTGATCACCCGCTTTCAGCCCAAACAGATCGCCGCCTCTGCCTATGGCATCCGCGAGGGGCTGCTGTATGAGCAGATGCCGGAATCGCTGCGCAAGCGCGACCCGTTGATCGAGGCCTGCCTGCATATGGAACGCGCCTCGGCCCGCACGCCGGGTTTCGGCAAGACCCTGTTCCATTTCCTGTCGCCGCTGTTCAAGGGCATGGGAAAGCGCAAGAAACGCCTCGCCCACGCTGCCTGCCTGCTGCATGACGTGACCTGGCGCGCGCATCCCGATTACCGCGCCGAGGTATGTTTCGACAACGCAACCCGTGCCAATCTGGGCGGGCTTGATCACGGCGGCCGCGTGTTTCTGGGGATGGCGCTGCTGTATCGCTACAAGAACGCCAATCACGCCTCGCCCTTTGACGACGTTCTGGGGCTTTTGTCGGAAAAGGAACAGGCCGAGGCCCGCATGCTTGGCCGCGCCATGCGCTTTGGCGCCATGCTGACCGGCGCATCGCCAAAGATGATGGGCAAGCTCAGGCTTGACCGGCAGGCCCGCGTGCTGGAGCTGATCCTGTCGCCCCGCTCGCGCGATCTGTTCGGAGAGGTGGTCATCACACGCTTTGAATCTCTGGCCCGTTCGCTGGACGTGACGACAAGGCTGACGGTGGAATAATTCACCCTCTTGCCCCTTCCACTTGGCTGCGGCAGGCTTTACTTGAAGGAAAACCCGCCTTCGGTGAAAGGGCAGACATGTCGTTCTTTTCGAAACTCAAGAAAAAGCTGCTGAAATCCTCGTCAAAGCTGGGAGAAGGGCTTGAGGCCATTGTCGAGGAAGGTGCTGACCAACAGCCGGTGGACAGCGCCGCAGACGCGCCACAGGGTACCGTCCCAGCCGAACAAGCCTCGGATCAGGCAAAAGGCGGCGTGTTTGGCCGCCTGCTGGGCCGCGACAGCGCCGAAAACAAAAAGCGCGTCCTTGACGACGCCATGCTGGAAAGCCTCGAAGAACTGCTGATTTCCGCCGACATGGGCGTCGATACCGCGCTGCGCGTGACCGCCAACATGGCCGAAGGGCGGTTCGGCAAAAAGATGGACGCGGGCGAGATACGCCGCCTGCTGGCCGACGAGATCGCCCGCATCATGGAACCCGTTGCCAAGCCCATGCCGCTGTATTCCAGACGCCCGCAAGTGGTGCTGGTGGTTGGCGTCAACGGCTCGGGCAAGACCACCACCATCGGCAAGCTCGCCAGCCAGTTCGTTGACGCCGGCAAATCGGTGATCATCGCCGCGGGCGACACCTTTCGCGCAGCCGCGGTCGAACAGCTTCAGGTCTGGGGCGAACGCGCAGGCGTGCCGGTGATGACCGCCCCCGAAGGGTCGGACCCCGCCAGCCTGGCCTTTGACGCCATGACCCGCGCCGAGGCCGAAGGCGCCGACCTGCTGCTGATCGACACTGCCGGACGCCTGCAAAACCGTGCCGACCTGATGGAAGAACTGGCCAAGATCGTCCGCGTGATCAGGAAAAAGGACGAAACCGCCCCTCACAACACGCTGCTGGTTCTGGATGCCACAACCGGCCAGAATGCCCTCAGTCAGGTCGAAATCTTTCAACAGGTCGCCGATGTCACCGGCCTTGTCATGACCAAGCTCGACGGCACCGCCAAGGGCGGCGTTCTGGTGGCGCTGGCCGATCGCTTCGGCCTGCCGATCCACGCCATCGGTGTTGGCGAACAGATCGACGACCTCGCCCCTTTCGACCCCCGGGAATTCGCCGCCGCGCTGACAGGGCTCGAAACGTGACCGCCTCCTTCTTCTTTGCCCAAATACTCCGGGGGGTTCGGGGGCGCGCAGCCCCCGGCCTGCACGCATGTCCGACTGGCTGATCGGAATCGAAGGCACGGCCGACGGGCGCACCTTGGCGCTGATCCTCGCACTTTCGGCCGCAGTCCTGCACTCGGTCTTTGGCGCGCTGCAAAAGGGGCGACACGATCCATGGATGTCGCGCGGCGCGATCGACCTTTCCTATGGCCTGATGGCGGCACCGCTGGCGCTGTTTGTCGTCCCCTGGCCCGAGCCCTTCATGTGGCCGATCCTCGCCGGGGCCTGGGTCATCCACACCGTCTACAAGCTGCTGCAAGCAGCGGCCTATACGCGCGGCGACTATACCGTCGTCTATCCGGTCGTGCGCGGGATGAGCCCCCTTGTCACCGTGGTCGCGGCGGGCCTTGTCTTTGGCGAAAAATTCACTCTGGTACAGTGGATCGGCGTGCTGACCCTGACAGGCGGCATCTTCGGCCTTGCAGCCTATAACCTGTCGCGCGCGGCCGGCGGGTTGCGGCGGATGCAAGGCGCGCTGGTGCTGGCCTTCCTGACCGGGATCCTGACCGCCACCTACACCACCTATGACGCCTATGGCATCCGAGCGACCGCCGACCCGTTCACCTTTCTGGCGTGGTTCTTTCTGGTGGACGGAGTGTCGATGCCGGTCATTGCGCTGTGGCGCTGGCGCCGGATGCACACGACCCCGCCGCTGGCCCCGCTGGCCCTGCGCGGCGTGGCCGGCGGCCTGATCGCCTTTCTCAGCTTTGGCGCAATCATGCTGGCAACCCGGCTTGACAAGGTGGGCGAAGCGGCCGTGCTGCGCGAAACATCCACCCTGTTTGCCGCCCTGATCGGCTGGCTGTTTCTCAAGGAAACGGTGGGGCCGCGACGCACCGCTCTCATGGCTTTGATCGCGCTCGGTGCGGTTCTGGTGGAATTTGGCGCCAAAGCCGGTTAGGGGATGCGCATGAAACCGCAGAAAAAGATCACCACCCGCCTGAAGCTGTCCCTTGAACTGGGGCCGATCATTCTGTTCTTCATCCTCTATTCCCGGATCAAGGACCAGAGCTTTGAAATTCTCGGCACGCCCTATCAGGGCTTTATCGTCGCCACAGCGATCTTCATCCCGGTGATGCTGCTGGCAACAGCCATATTGTGGTGGAAGACCGGCAAGCTGTCGCGCATGCAGCTGATGACGGCGATTCTTGTCGTCGTGTTCGGGGGGCTGGGGATCTGGTTCAACGATGACAGCTTTTTCAAGATGAAGCCGACGATCCTGTATGTGATGTTCGCCGGCATCCTTGGCTTTGGCCTGTTGCGCGGCGAATCCTATCTGCAATACCTGATGGAAGAGGCCATGCCGCTGAAACCCGAGGGCTGGATGATCTTTACCAAACGCATGATGCTGTTCTTTGCGGCACTTGCCGTTGCCAACGAATTTATCTGGCGCAGCATGTCCACCGATGCCTGGGTCAGCTTCAAGACCTTCGGCCTGCCGGCCGCCACCTTCCTGTTCTTCATGGCCCAGATGCGCCTGTTCCAGCGCTTTGCCGATCCGCAAGGGGAACAGCAGGATACGGATAACGGGTAGAGGTCAGTATCCGCCAACCGGATGGCCGCCCCGGCCCCTATAGCAGTAGCCAGCCCGCCAGGCCCAGGAAGGCGAAAAAGCCCAGAACATCGGTCACCGTGGTCACGAACACCCCCGATGCCAGCGCCGGATCGACGCCCAGTTTCTCAAGCCAGATCGGGATGAGTATCCCCGCCAGCCCGGCCACGAACAGATTGGCGATCATTGCAAGGCCAAGCACCACGCCCAGCATGGCATCATCAAACCAAAAATAGCCGATCAGCCCGATGATCAGCGCAAAAATGACCCCGTTGAACAGGCCAACCAATGCCTCGCGTCGGATGACCCGCCAGACATTCGAGCCGGTCAGGTCCTTGGTGGCAAGCGCGCGCACGGCAACCGTCAGGCTTTGCGTGCCCGCATTGCCGCCCATCGAGGCCACAATCGGCATCAACACCGCCAGCGCCACCACCGCCTGAATGGTATCCTCGAACTGGGCAATCACCAACGACGCCATGATTGCCGTCACAAGGTTCACCGCCAGCCAGGGAAACCGCTGGCGGGTGATCGAGATCACGCGGTCGGTCAGGCTTTCGTCGCCCAGACCGGCAAGGCGCATGATGTCTTCTTCGGCATGTTCTTCCAGCACCGACATCGCATCGTCGATGGTGATGACACCGACCAGACGATCATCACTGTCCACCACCGGGGCGGACACCATGTGATACTGGTTGAAGGCATAGGCGACGTCTTCTTCGCTTTGCAGCACGGGGATCTTGATGAAATCCTCGTCCATGATCTCGGTCAGCGGCACGTCGCGCCGGGAGGCCATGAGCCGGCCCAGCGACACCTGCCCCACCGGGTGCATGCGCGGATCGACAACCACCACATGATAGAACTGTTCGGGCAGATCCTCGGCCTCGCGCAGCCAGTCGATGGCCTGGCCCACATTCCAGTGCTCGGGCGCCAGCACCACCTCGCGCTGCATGAGGCGGCCGGCGGTTTCCTCGGGGTATTGCAGGGCCTGCTCGACGGCCAGACGGTCGGCATCTTCCAGCGCGTCAAGCACGACCTCTTGCTGGGGCTCCTCCAGATCCTCGATGATGTCCACGACATCGTCGGTTTCCAGATCGCGCACCGCGTCGGCCAGCACGTCGTCAGGCAGCAGGTCGATGACCTCGTCGCGCACGCCTTCGGACAGTTCCGAAAGTACCTCGCCATCAAGGTCGCGCGCCCAGAGCCGCAACAATGCGCGCCGCTCTGCGCTGCTGATCTGTTCC
Source organism: Paracoccaceae bacterium (assembly GCA_030950185.1). Taxonomy (GTDB): domain Bacteria; phylum Pseudomonadota; class Alphaproteobacteria; order Rhodobacterales; family Rhodobacteraceae; genus UBA5972. Next base: position 20,505 of record JAUZRU010000143.1, read on the forward strand.
AGAAGGTCGGCAATGTCGGCAGCATGGAGCGGCTCAAGCAGTTCCAGCAATCGCGCACGATCGCCGCGTTCGACCACATCGAGGATTTCCTCGACCATGGAGGAATCCAGAACATAGGCGTTTTCGCTGCTTTCCTGCTGCTCGATATTCAGATCATACATGAAAGGCGCCTTCCCCGGGTCTTTGGCGGCAATGTAGCCCAAGCATTACACAAGTGACAGGGTGTTTTCCCCGCGTTCCGCGGACACCCTCGCTTTACCCATATCGCACAAGACCCTATAGCTGGGGGTCGGCAAACGGGGGATCAAGTCAAGATGGATGATTTCGGCAAACTTCTACTGGGGCAGGTTATCGGCTTTGCCAGTGACCCGTTCGACACCCCTGCGACAGAGGCCGCCAGACATGAAAGACGCGGCGCGATCCTGGTCCGCGAGGGGATCATCCGCGACGTCGGTCCGGCCGAAAGACTGCGCACCGACCACCCGCAGGCACAGGTGGTCAATTACGGCAATGCCCTGATCAGCGCAGGTTTCATCGACGCCCATGTGCATTACCCGCAGACCGGCATCATCGCCAGCTGGGGCAAGCAGCTGATCGACTGGCTGAATACCTATACCTTCCCCGAGGAAATGCGCTTTGCCGACCCGGATGTGGCAGCGGCCATCGCACAAACCTATTTCGACCTGGCGCTGGCAAACGGCACCACCAGCATGTGCAGTTTTGCCACCATCCATCCTGCCAGTGTCGATGCGTTTTTCGAAATTGCCATGGCGCGCAACATGCGCGTGGCCGCCGGCAAGACCTGCATGGACCGCAACGCGCCCGAGGGGCTGCGGGATGACGCGCGCAGCGCCCATGACGACAGCAAGGCATTGATCGACCGCTGGCACGGGCAGGGCCGGCTGACCTATGCGATCACGCCACGTTTTTCGCCGACCTCGACGCCCGATCAGTTGCAGGCGCTCGGGGCGTTGTGGGCCGAACATCCCGACTGCCTGATGCAGACCCATCTGTCGGAACAGATCCCCGAAATCGAATGGGTGCGCGCGTTGTTCCCCGAGGCGCGCGACTATCTGGACACATATGAACGTTTCGGCCTGCTTGGCGCGCGCGCCCTGTTCGGCCATGCGATCCACCTCGAAGCACGCGAACGCGACCGCCTGCTGGAAAGCGGCGCGGCGCTGGTACATTGCCCGACATCGAATACCTTCATCGGCTCGGGCCTGTTCGACATGGCGGGGCTGAGGGGCGCGGGACATGTCGTCGGGCTGGCCACTGACACCGGCGGGGGATCGAGCTTTTCGATGCTGCGCACCATGGCCGCGGCCTACGAGATCGGCCAGCTGCGCGGCACCGCCCTGCACCCGGCCCAGCTGTGGTGGCTGGCAACCGCCGGCAGCGCGCGCGCCATGCACATGCAGGACCACATTGGCAATATCGCGCCGGGCATGGAGGCCGATCTGGTGGTGATCGATCTTGCCTCGACCCCGGCGATCGCGCAAAGGGTGGCGCGGGCGGAGGATTTCTGGGAGGCGCTGTTTCCAACCATCATGATGGGCGATGACCGCGCGGTGCGGGCGGTCTGGGTGAACGGGCGCGAGGTTGTGCCTGGCTGACGCGGCGGATGGGGACGCAAGCCCCGCAAGCGGGCCTTGCGTGCCTCCGGCGGGAGTATTTGGACAAAGAAGAAATCAGGATGCCAGCGCGCGGGCGAGTCGATTGTGGCGTTCGATGGCACGCGGCAGGTCGATGGTGGTCAGCTGACCGTCGGAAACCACGCGCCGGCCCTCGACCAGCAGGTCGCGCACGCGCTGCGGGCCGCACAGGACAAGGGCGGCGACCATGTCCCATGAACCGGCATTGGTGATGCCGGTCATGTCCCAGATGGCGATATCGGCGCGTTTGCCGACCTCGATACTGCCGCAATCATCGCGCCCCAGCACGCGCGCGCCGCCCAGCGTGGCGATTTCGAGGGCCTCGCGGGCGCTCATGGCATCGGCGCCATTGGCAACCCGCTGTAACAGCATCAGCTGGCGGGCCTCGGAGATCAGGTCGCCCGCGTCATTGCTGGCCGAGCCATCCACGCCAAGGCCGACATCGACCCCGGCATCGCGCATCTGGCGCACCGGCGCGATGCCGCTGCCGAGACGGCAGTTGGAGCAGGGGCAATGGGCGACGCCGGTATGGGTGCGCGCGAACAGGTCGATTTCGGCCTTGTCCAGCTTGACGCAATGGGCGTGCCAAACGTCATCGCCGGTCCAGCCCAGATCCTGTGCATACTGGCCGGGCCGACAGCCGAATTTTTCAAGGGACCAGGAAATATCCTCGTCATTTTCGGCCAGATGGGTGTGCAGCATGACCCCCTTGTCGCGCGCCAGCAGCGCCGATTCGCGCATGAGGTCGCGGCTGACCGAAAAGGGCGAGCAGGGGGCGATGGCGATACGGGTCATGGCGCCGGGTGCGGCGTCGTGAAACGCGTCGATCACGCGGATGCAGTCGTTCAGGATGCTTTCCTCGTCCTCGACCAGGGAATCCGGCGGCAAGCCGCCCGCGCTTTCGCCGATCGACATGGCGCCGCGGGTTGCATGAAAGCGCAGGCCGATTTCGCGGGCGGCGTGGATCGTGTCGTCCAGACGGCTGCCGTTGGGGTAGATATAGAGGTGGTCCGAGGTCAGCGAACAGCCCGAAAGCGCAAGCTCGGCCAGCCCGATCCGGGCCGAGGCGAAGATTTCATCCGGGCCCATGCGCGCCCAGATCGGGTAAAGGGTCTTCAGCCAGCCGAACAGCAGCGCATCCTGCCCACCGGGCACGGCGCGGGTCATGGTCTGATACAGGTGGTGGTGGGTGTTGACGAGGCCCGGCGTGACCACGCAGCCGCTTGCGTCAATGATCTGGTCCGCGGGGGCAAGATCGGTTCCGATCGCGTCAATCACGCCATTGCACAGGCGAATGTCGGTCGATTCAAGTTCTTCGCGGCCGTCATTCATCGTGACGACAATATCGGCATTTCGGATCAGGGTCGAGGGCATGGCATCTCCGGCAATGGCGCTGACACCATCAGCCTATTGGCGCGAATTGCGAAAGTGAAGCCGTCATTTCCGCGGCGCGACCGCCCACTGGCGCGCGCGCTTTTCGATGGCCTTGATCCGCGCCTCGGTCTTGGGATGGCTGAGCAACCAGGCCAGCTGCCCGCCGCCCGCCTGCGTCAGAGCGTCCAGCTTGTGGAAAAGGGATTTCTGGGGTTCCAGCCCGATCCCCGACTTGACCAGTAGCGCGCTGGCATAGGAATCGGCCTCGAATTCATCCTGGCGCGACAGGCGCGCCGCCAGAAGCGTGGTCAGGAAATTCGCCAGATATACACCGATGCCGGGCAGGAAACGACCAAGGATCATCGCAAGCGCCGTGCGGATTGCATTCTGGCCGGAAAAGTCGATCATCCTGCGCCGCGCATGGCCCAGCGCCACATGGCCCAGCTCATGCGCGATGACGCTTGCCAGCTCTTCTGCTGTAACCTCGCCCCGGCGGTATTTTTCGTAAAATCCGCGCGTGATGAAAATGCGCCCGTCAGGCGCCGCCAGCCCGTTCACGGGATCGATTTCATAGATGAACACCTTGATGCGCGGCACGTCCAGCGCAGAGGCCATATTTTGCAGCAGCGCTTCAAGCGTGGGGTCGGCAAGGCGGGTCGAGTTTGCGGCCAGCTCGCGATTGGTGCGCCAGACCGAAAAGCGGTACATGACCAGCGCCCAGATGATGGCAATCAGGATCGGGGTGAAACGAAGCATATCCCCATATGGGGGGCGCGCCAGTCAAAGGTAAAGGGGCAGCAGGGCGATTCAGCCGGCTTTCCATTCGCAGGGCAGCTCTGTCAGGCCGCGAAAGGCCCAGCCGACGGGGCGCGGGTCGGCACCATCAGCCAGGCGCAGACCCGGCAGATGCGCAAATGCCAGGGGCAGCGCAACATCGGCGATCAGGGCACGCGCAGCCCAGGCACCCGCACAGAAATGCGGGCCGGCGCCAAAGGCGATGGAAGGGCCGGTGTCGCGGGTCACGTCAAAAACATCGGGGTTTTCGAAAACCGCCTCGTCGCGGTTGCCAGAGCCAAACATCAGGAATACGCGATCATCGACCTCGAACTGCACGCCCTCTATTTCAGCCGGCCGGGCAACGCGGCGGGGGCTCATGCCAATGGGAGAACACCAGCGGGCATATTCCTCGAACGCCTGCATGAAGGTAACCTTGCCCGAAAGCACCAGCTCTTTCTGTTCGGGGTGGGTCAGCAATGCCCAGATGGTGCCGGCAATGGCATCGCGGGGTTCGTTCTGGCCACCGGAAATTGCCAGCTTGATATTGGCGCGGATCTGTTCATCAGACAGCCCCGCACGCATCTGCACACTCAGCAACGAGTGATCCGGCAGCACCTTGAGGCGGGGAATCATCTCGTCGATATGGCGGTCGATCGATGCGGTGCAGTCATGGCAGTTTGCCTCGATATCCGGGTCACCGGCATAGTTTGCAATACCGTCGATCATGCCCTGGCTAACCCGGTTCATTTCCTCGTTGGTCATGTTGGTCAGACCGGTGATCACACGCAGAGCCTCGGCCGAAACGGGCATGGCATAGTCGTTGACCAGATCGGCACACCCACGCGGGGCGAGATCATCAAGAATGCGCTTTGCGGCCGCGCGGAACTGCGTCAGCCAGACGTCGCGAACGGTGCGCGGGGATATTGTGGGAAAGATGGCCTTGCGTTCGGCCATATGGGGCGCACCGTCCTTGCGCATCATGTTTTCGCCCATCAGCACAGTCATCAGCCCACCCGGCTGGGTCGAGGAAAATATGTCGATCTTCTTTTCGTTGACAAAGATGCTGTCACGCCGGGTCAGCAAGGTGGCGTCCAGCTCGGGGACAAAGGAGATGGGGGCCTGCGTGCGCATTTCGGCCAGCGCCGGGTAGGGATCATCGTAAAAGGCGGGCGGGTCGATATGGTAAACGGATGCGTTCGACATGATTGAATCATAAGGCGGTGACGATATTCCGTCCAGACATTTTCAACCACGCCACGACGGGTTTCTTTTTCTTTCATCCGCGGTGTAAGGTCGGATTCAACCGTCACGACGGCGTAATCTCGAGGGCCGTCACAACCGGGATTGATCCATATGCGGCTGATCGCCCTTGTCGTCTTGCTGCTTGTATCGGCATGTTCCGCCCCCCGGATTGTCGAGCTGCCAACCCGTGGGGTCGCCCTGCCGGAAAAACTGCCCGAGATCCGGCATTTCCCGCCGCTGAACATGCACCATCCCGTTGTCCGGCGCTCGAATATCGACATCGCGCGCGACTTTCTGGACCTCGGCTTTGCCATGGAAAGCGGCCGCGCCCTACCCCGCCTTACGCGCTTTGAGGGGCCGGTTACCGTGGCGCTTGCCCGCCCCGGCGGCGCGCTGATGACAGCGGATCTCCAAGAGGTCGTCCGGCGCCTCAAGACCGAAGCTGGAATACGCATTTCCCTGCTGCCACCGGGAAGCGCCGCAAATATCGTGATCGAAACCCTGCCCCGGCATCGGCTGCGCCGGGCGGTTCCGCAGGCTGCCTGTTTCGTGGTTCCCCGCGTCACCAGCTGGAAGGAATTTCAGCGCAGCCGCCTGGGCGACAGGCTGGACTGGTCAAGCCTTGACGTGCGCAAAAGGGCGGCGATCTTCATTCCCGATGACGTGTCGCCCCAGGAAACGCGCGACTGCCTGAACGAAGAACTTGCCCAGGCGCTGGGCCCTCTCAACGATCTGTATCGTCTTGGCGACAGCGTGTTCAACGACGACAACATCCTGTCGGTCCTGACCCCGTTCGACATGCTTGTTCTACGCATCTATTACAGCGACGCATTGCATAACGGCATGACCCGCGACGAGGTTGCAGCCCGATTGCCAAGGCTTCTCCGACGATTGAACCCCGTCGGGGAAAAGATCGCCCCGCGCAACCCTTCGCCGTCACCCCGAAAATGGATCAATGCCATAGAAACCGCCCTCGGGCCGGGGGCATCTCCGCGCATGCGTATCAACGCCGCCCGCCACGCGGTCAGGATTGCCGATCGACAGCAATGGAAGGGCAACAGGCTGGGCTTCAGCCTGTATGTCCTGGGACGTCTGACATTGGGCAATGACAACAGAACCGCAACCGACGCCTTTCACCGCGCCTACAAGGCTTACGCCAAGGCATTTGGAACCCGCGACATCCACACCGCCCATGTCGCCCTGCAACTTGCCGCGCTGACCCTGTCACAAGGCAAGGCCAGGGCCGCGCTTTCGCTTGTGAACGAAAGCATCCCCGCCGCCATGCACGCACGCAATGCGGGGCTGCTGGCAACCCTCTTGATGGTAAAGGCAGAAGCACTGGATGCCCTTGGCCGCAGCAAAATCGCACAGCGCGTGCGGCTGGACAGCATTGGCTGGGCGCGATATGGCTTTGCTTCCACGGACGAGATCCGCGCGCGCCTGCAGGAGACCGCAGCGCTGCGCCCGGCCGTACACAAGCCCGAACCCAAACCGGAGGCATGATGCTCAGCCTGATCGCATTCTTCATCGGAGCCGCAATCGGTGCCCTGACAGCCTGGCGCCGTGGCGGAAATCGCCTCGATATCCTGCAATATGCCGCCGTGTTCGGCGTCATCTTCGCACTTGTCGCGGTTCTGGGGGCAGTGTTCGGCATCCGCATGGGCTGGTTCTAGGCCATGTTTCTGCCGCTGTTTTCCAACCTCAGGAAAGCAAAGCTGCCGGTAAGCTTGCGCGAATATCTCGATTTTCTGGCGGCGGTGAAAACCGGCATTGTCCTGTATGACATCGAGGGGTTCTATTACCTCGCCCGCGCGTCCCTGGTGAAGGACGAGCGCAATCTCGACAAGTTCGACCGCGTTTTTGCCGAAACCTTCAAGGGCATGGAAGACCTGTCCATCGACGACGTGCTTGACGCCGTCGATCTGCCCGAGGAATGGCTGCGCAAGCTGGCCGAAAAATCCCTGACGCCCGAGGAAATGGCCGAAATCGAATCGCTGGGCGGGTTCGAAAAGCTGATGGAGACACTGAAAAAGCGCCTTGAGGAACAGAAAGGTCGCCACCAGGGCGGCAGCAAGTGGATCGGCACCGCCGGGACCTCGCCCTTTGGGGCCTATGGCTACAACCCCGAGGGCGTGCGTATCGGCCAGAACGAAAGCCGCCACCAGCGCGCCGTCAAGGTGTGGGACAAGCGCGAGTTCCGCAATCTGGATGACAGCGTGGAACTGGGCACCCGCAACATCAAGGTGGCGCTGAAACGCCTGCGCCGTTGGGCCCGCGACGGGGCGGATGAGGAACTCGACCTCGACGGCACCATCCGGGCGACCGCCGAACATGGCTATCTTGACATCCAGACCCGCCCCGAGCGGCGCAATGCCGTCAAGGTGCTGTTGTTTCTGGATGTGGGCGGCTCGATGGATCCGCATATCCGCATGGTCGAAGAACTGTTTTCCGCCGCGCGCAGCGAATTCAAGCATCTGGAATATTTCTATTTCCACAACTGCCTGTACGAGGGGGTGTGGCGCGACAATGCCCGGCGCTGGTCGGAACAGACCCCCACTTGGGACATCCTGCATACCTATGGCCCCGACTACAAATGCATCTTTGTGGGCGACGCGGCCATGAGCCCGTATGAGATCGCCTATCCGGGCGGGGCCAACGAACACTGGAACGCCGAACCCGGCAGCGTCTGGCTGCAACGCGCGATCGAGACCTGGAAGCACAATATCTGGATCAACCCGCTGCCCGAAAAGCACTGGCAATATACCCATTCGATCCAGATGATCCGCGAGATATTCGAGGACCGCATGTATCCCATGACGCTCGCCGGCATCGAGCAGGGCATGAAGGAGCTGGTCCGATGAAATCGGCGCTCGGCAGGCTGTGGCGCGAACACCGGATGCTGTTCATCGCCTTTGCCATTGCCGCGACACTGACGACGCTGTTTGCCATCCGCACCGTGGTTTTCCTGGTCTATTGGGCCAACCCGGCCAACCGCCACCGCCCGCTGGAACCCTGGATGACCCCGCGCTACATCGCCTATTCCTGGGAGGTGCCGATCGAAGAGGTCAACCGCATGCTGGGCACCCGCGGGCTGAACCGCATGCGTCCGACGCTGGAACGCATCGCCCGCGAGCGCGGCATCCCGGTCGAACGATTGATGCGCGAGCTGGCCGCCCAGCTGGCCACCCGGGACGGGGGCAGAAAATGACCGATGCCATTCTTGCGCTGGTCCCCACCTATGGGCTGCCGCTGCTGGCGTTGATCGTGATGCTGTCATGCCTGGCGCTGCCGGTGCCCTCGTCACTGGTGATGCTGACCAGCGGATCCTTTGTCGGCGCCGGTGATCTGGGGTTTTCCGCGACCTTTGCCACCGCCTTTTTCGCCGCCATGGCCGGCGATCAGATCGGCTTTTACCTGGGGCGCTGGGGCGGCACGCCGCTGCTGGAGCGGCTGTCGCGCAATGACGACCGGCGCGCATTGATCGCGCGCGCGCAGACCTGGCTGGACCGGCGCGCGGGCAGCGGCATCTTTCTGACGCGCTGGCTGTTCAGCCCGCTGGGGCCTTATGTCAATTTCATCGGCGGGGCGACCGGGCTGGCCTGGGCACGTTTCACCGCCTGGGGCGCGCTGGGCGAGGTGGTGTGGGTCTCGCTCTATGTCGGCCTTGGCATCGTCTTTGCCGAGGACATCACCGCGGTGGCCGAGTTGGCAGGCGATCTGTCGGGTTTCCTGGCCGCAGGCGCCGTGACCCTGTTTCTGGGCTGGCGCGTCGCCGCCGTTCTGCGCAGGATGCGACGGGAAGCTGCGCAAGGGGGCAGACAATGACCGACAGCGCCATCGTCATAGGGGCCGGGATCACCGGGGTGGCGGCGGCCGAATGGCTGCGCCGCGCGGGTGTTTCCGTGACCCTGGTTGATCGCATCCTGCCGGGCCGGCCCGATCAGGCATCATATGGCAATGCCGGGCTGCTGGCGCGCTGCGCGGTGATCCCCATTTCGGAACCGGGCCTGATCTTCAAGGCGCCCCGGATGCTGCTGGACCGCAACTCGCCCCTGTTCCTGAAATGGGGCTATCTGCCACGCCTGCTGCCCTGGCTGCTGCCGTTTTTGCGCAATACCGCTCCCTCGCGCCACCGCCCCATCGTGCAGGCGCTGGCGGCACTGACATCGGACAGCGTCGATCAACATCTTGCCCTTTCCCGCGGCACCCCGGCCGAAAGCTATATCCGGCAGGGGGACTACGCATATTACTATCGCGCGCGGCGCGATTTTGCCCATGAGGCGGCCGAGACCGCCTTGCGCCGCGCCGCCGGGTTCGACCCGATCGAGCTGGACAGCAAGGCGCTGCACGCACGCGACCCCCACCTGTCGGACGCCTACAATTTCGCCGCCCTTTACCCCGATCACGGCTGGCTGACCTCGCCCGGCGGCTATGTCGCGGCACTGGCCGAACATTTCATGGCCCAAGGCGGGAATTTCGTGCAAGGCGAGGTTGCCGACCTTTCCGAGGGGCGCATCACCCTGCTGGGCGGGCGCGAGATCACGGCCGAGCGCATCATCCTGACCGCCGGGGCCTGGTCGGGGGGGCTTGCGCGCAAGCTGGGCATGACGGCACGCCTGGAAAGCGAGCGCGGCTATCACCTGCTGCTGCACCAGCCCAGCCACATGCCGACCAATCCCTTCATGGTCGCAGACGCAAAATTCGTCGTCACCCCGATGCAGGACGGCCTGCGCTGCGCCGGGATTGTCGAGTTCGGAGGCCTTGACGCCCCGCCCTCGCGCGCGCCGTTCGACCTGTTGCGAAAACGCATTCGCGAGGTCTATCCCGACCTGACATGGCAATCCGAAAGCGAATGGATGGGCCACCGCCCCTCGACCCCCGACAGCCTGCCCCATCTGGGGCCGATCCCCGGCGCGCCCTCGATCATCGCCGCCTTTGGGGGGCAGCATGTAGGCCTGACCATCGGCCCGAAGCTGGGCCGCATCGCCGCCGATCTGGCCTGTGACCGACAACCGAACCTGCCGCTTGATCCCTATGATCCGGCCCGTTTCGGGTGACCTGCCTGACGCATGCGCCGAAATGGAACAGCCTGCGACACTGGCAATCCTGCCTGCCGATCTCCACATAGGTCAGGAACAGGACCGATCGGACCAGCCATGACATTCAATTTCGACAACAGCTATGCCCGCCTGCCGGCACGCTTTTACGCCAAGCTGCCCCCAGCGGAAATCCCCGCGCCCCGGATGCTGCGCCTCAACCATGCGCTTGCCGCACGCCTGGGCCTTGATACGGACGCGCTGGAGGGGGATCAGGGCGCACGGCTGCTGTCGGGCCAGACCCTGCCCGAAGGGGCCGAGCCGCTGGCCATGGCCTATGCGGGGCACCAGTTCGGCGGCTGGGTGCCGCAGCTGGGTGACGGCCGCGCGATCCTGCTGGGCGAGATCATCGCGCCCGATGGCAAGCGGTTCGACCTGCACCTGAAAGGCGCCGGACGCACCCCGTTTTCGCGCGGCGGCGACGGCAAGGCGGCGCTTGGGCCGGCACTGCGCGAATATATCGTCTCCGAGGCCATGCATGCGCTGGGCATCCCCACGACCCGCGCGCTGGCGGTGATCGCAACCGGTGAACAGGTGATGCGCGAAACCCCGCTGCCGGGCGCGATCCTTGTCAGGGTGGCCAGCAGCCATATCCGTGTGGGCACCTTTCAGTATTTCCTGGGCCGGCGCGACCACGAGGCGCTGCAGATCCTGCTGGAGCACGCCATCGCCCGCCACGCACCCGAGGCTGCGCAGACCGAAAATCCGCCCCTGGCATTCCTGCGCCATGTGGTCGAGAAACAGGCGGCATTGGTCGCGCAGTGGATGCAGGTCGGATTCATCCACGGGGTGATGAATACCGACAACATGGCGGTATCAGGCGAGACCATCGACTATGGCCCCTGTGCCTTCATGGACGAATACCACCCCGAAACGGTGTTCAGCTCGATCGACCAGATGGGCCGCTATGCCTGGGGCAACCAACCGCCCATTGCGCATTGGAACCTCGCCCAGCTGGCGCAATGCCTTCTGCCGCTGATGCCGGGCGACAAGGAAAGTGCGCTGAGCGCGGCCCAGGACATGATCAATCGTTTTTCTGATCACTTTCAGGCCGAATGGAACCGCCGCATGGGCGCCAAGCTGGGCTTTTCTGATGCAAATGCCGAACAGGCGGGGCTGACCCGCGACCTGCTGGAAATCATGGCCGATGACGGCATCGATTACACGCTGGCCTTTCGGCGCCTCACGCAGGGGCTGCACAGGCAGGACTTTGCGGAATTCGACAGCCTGTTTACCTCGCGCGAAAGGATCGCCTCGTGGCGCGGGCGCTGGCTTGCAAAGCTGGCCGACCCGGCCGCGGCGGGCAAGGTCATGGCAGGTGCCAACCCGGTTTACATCCCCCGCAATCACCGTGTCGAGCAGGCAATCGAAGCCGCTCATCAGGGCGACATGACCCCGTTCGAGCGCCTGATCGCGGTTCTCGCCACGCCCTTTGCCGAACAACCCGGCGCGGAAGAATACGAAGCCCCCCCCGCGCCAGATGAGCGCGTTCTTGCCACCTATTGCGGCACCTGAGTGCTGACGCGATCCACCGGCGCCACCTCGCGCGAGCGCAGGGCGATGATCGTGCCCGAGATCACGATGGCAAAAATCCCGACCACGCCCAGCCGGTCGGGCAGCGCCCCGTAAAGCGCCCAACTCCAGAAAGCGGCAAAGCCCAGATAGACATATTCGACAACCGATATGAACGACACCTCGCCCAACTGATAGCCCCGCGTCAGCAGCGCCACCGCAATCAGGGCCCCGGTGCCGTGCACCAGCAGCAGCGTGATGAATGTCTGGCTTGGCGCGACCCAGCCGCGCGCGAAAAACGGGATTTGCGCAGCAATATCGGGGGGCACCTGCCAGAGCGCCAGAACACCAAGGCCCAGCGCGCCCCACAGGCCGAGCGCGGCAAAGACGCCAAACAGCAGGGTCAGGGTGGTTTCACCTGCGCACCAGCGCCGGGTGGCGATATTGTTCAACGCATACAGCAAGCCCGCCATCACGGGGATGGTGCTGACCGCGCTGATCCCTCCGGCCTCGGGGCCAAGGATCAAGACGACCCCGACAAAGCCGATGCCGACCGCCAGCACCCGCCACAGCCCGATGCGCGTGCCAAAAAACAGGGCCGAAATCACCAGAACGAAGATCGGCGCGGTGAACAACCCGGCCCCGACCTGCGCGATGGGCAGAAACCCGGCGGCCCCCAGATACAGGATCATCGCGCTGGAAAAGAAAAAGCTGCGCAACGCAACTGCGCGCCAGTTATGTGGCTTGATTCGCCAGCCCCGAAACCGCGCCAGCAGCGCCAGCACGGAACAGACCAGAATCGCCCGCATCAGATGGAACTGCCAAAGCCCGGCCTCTTGCGCGATGGGGCGCATGAAATTGTCCACCAGCCCCAGATCGGCCATTGCCAGCGTGACCAGAAGAACCGCCAGTAGCGGGCGGTCGCGACCTGTTGAATTCATCTCGCAACGTCCTTTCGGAAAACCCCCTCAATGAAGCTTGCGCATCGGGAAAATCTGTCCAGAATGCGACGCAGTTTCACCAATTCGACCGTTTTGCAGGAGAACATTCCCATGGGATGGATGGCAGATGAGACCGGCCTCGACAAGGGCCCCGCGAACCATGTTCCGCTGACACCGCTTTCGCATCTGCGCCGGGCCGCCGATGTCTTTGCCGACCGCGAGGCCCTGGTGCACGGCGACATGCGCCTGACCTATGCCCAGCTGTACCAGCGCGTCAGCCGGCTGGCCTCGGCGCTGGCGGCGCGCGGGATCGAGCCCGGCGATGTGGTGGCCACGCTCATGCCCAACATCCCCGCCCATGTCGAAGCCCATTGGGGCGTGCCTGCCGCCGGCGCGGTGCTGAACACGATCAATGTGCGCCTCGATGTGGAAACGGTGGCCTATATCCTGGGCCACGGGGGCGCGAAAATCCTGCTTTGCGACAGCGCATTCATTGACCTGGCCGAGGCCGCCTGCAAGCAGATGGAAGGCGATGCCCCCGAAATCATCGAGGCCCCCGACCCGGTTTCGGGCGTCACCGCCACCGGGCGCCATCAGACATACGAGGATCTGCTTGCCGCGGGCGAGGCCGATTTCACCTGGATCATGCCGCAGGACGAATGGGAAAGCCTGGCGCTCAACTATACCTCGGGCACCACCGGGCGGCCCAAGGGCGTGGTCTACAGCCACCGGGGCGCCTATCTGCTGACCATGGGCACGGCGGTGGCCTGGCACATGCCGCTGTTTGCCCGCCTGCTGACCATCGTGCCGCTGTTTCACTGCAACAACTGGCACCACAGCTGGCTGATGCCGATGGTGGGCGGCACGGTCGTCTGCCTGCGCGACATCACCGCAGGCGGCATCTATGACGCCATCGCCGATGAAAAGGTCACCCATTTCGGCGGCGCGCCCATCGTGCTGAACACCATCGTCAATGCATCCGACGACGAGCGGCGCGACTTCGACCATGTGGTGCAGGTCTATACCGCCGGCGCGCCTCCGCCCGCCGCCACCCTGCTGGCCATCGAAAAGCTGGGCTTTGTCGTGACCCAGGTCTACGGGCTGACCGAAACCTATGGCCATGTCACCGAATGCCTGTGGGATGACGACAAATGGGGCCATCTGCAGGGCGAGGAACGCGCCGCCATCAAGGCCCGCACCGGCGTGTTGATGCCGATGATGGAAGACATCACCGTCATGGACCCCGAGACCATGACCCCGGTGCCCCGCGATGGCGAAACCCTGGGCGAGATCATGATCCGCGGCAATGCGGTGATGAAGGGATATTACCGCAACCCGCAGGCAACGGCCGAGGCATTCGAAGGCGGCTATTTCCATTCCGGCGACATCGCCTTTCAGCACCCCGACGGCTATATCAAGATCACCGACCGTGCCAAGGACATCATCATCTCGGGCGGCGAAAACGTCAGCTCGGTCGAGGTCGAGGGCGCGCTCATGCACCACCCGGCGGTGCTGCTGGCGGCGGTGGTTGCCAAGCCCGATGACAAATGGGGCGAAGTGCCCTGCGCATTCGTTGAACTGAAACCGGGCATGAGCGCGACCGAAGAGGAACTGATCGCCTTTTGCCGTGAACGTCTGGCCGGTTTCAAGACCCCGAAAAAGGTGGTCTTTCAGGAACTGCCCAAGACATCGACCGGCAAGATCCAGAAATTCGTTCTGCGCGATCGGGCCGGGAAACTGTAACGTCCCTTCCCCCTGCCGGCGGGCATCGTCCCTGTTCGCCGGCAGATATCCCCCCGCAAGAAAACATGTGATCGCGGCCAGAAACGCGATAAGCTGGGGCGAACAGGCAAAATCCGGTCAACGGGTAGAAAACGGGCAGGATGACCGCTCTTGCGAAATACGAAAAGCTGGAATCGGCCGGGCTCTGGCGGGAATCGCCCGAGCACCAGCGTGTGGAGGTCTATGTCAGCTTCGGCGACACCTCGCTTGTCATCCGTGACAAACACGAAGAACCCCTGATAAACCACCAGTTTTCCTGCTAAGTATTCCAGGATTCCTACATTCCCCCTACGGTCACAAACCATATAGTGCACCGGTGTGGCCACCGGGATAATTT
>JAUZRU010000144.1 GCA_030950185.1 Paracoccaceae bacterium
ATGAATGTCGGGCAGATCCTCGAAACCCATATGGGCTGGGCCGCGCGCGGTCTTGGCAGGGCGGTTGACGAGGCGTTGCAGGAATATCGCCGCTCGGGCGACATGACCCCCGTTCGCGAGGCCATGAAGAACGCCTATGGCGAGGATTTCTACACCGAGGCGTTTACCGACATGCCCGAGGAACAGTTCCTCGAGGCTGCCGGCAATATCACCAACGGTGTTCCGATCGCCACACCCGTGTTCGACGGCGCCAAGGAGAGCGACATCAACGATGCGCTCAAGCGGGCCGGTTTCGAAACTTCGGGACAGTCGATCGTCTTTGACGGCCGCACCGGCGAGCAGTTCGCCCGCCCGGTCACGGTTGGCATGAAGTATCTGCTGAAGCTGCACCATCTGGTGGATGAAAAGATCCACGCGCGTTCGACCGGGCCTTACAGCCTGGTGACCCAGCAACCGCTGGGCGGCAAGGCGCAGTTTGGTGGCCAGCGCTTCGGGGAAATGGAGGTCTGGGCACTTGAGGCCTATGGCGCCGCCTACACCCTGCAAGAGATGCTTACCGTCAAATCCGACGACGTTGCCGGCCGCACCAAGGTCTATGAAAGCATCGTCAAGGGCGAGGACAATTTCGAAGCCGGTGTGCCGGAATCGTTCAACGTTCTCATCAAGGAAATCCGTTCGCTCGGTCTGAATATCGAGCTGCTGGACGCGGAGGTCGAGTGAGGGCGTTCGCGCCCCCCTCTTCAGGAAATCGAGATCAGGATCATCACATGAACCACGAAATCACGAATAACCCGTTTGCACCGGTCCAGCCGCCGAAGACCTTTGACGAAATCAAGATCACTCTTGCTTCGCCCGAGCGTATTCTCAGCTGGTCCTATGGCGAGATCAAGAAACCGGAAACCATCAACTACCGCACGTTCAAACCCGAGCGTGACGGCCTGTTCTGCGCCCGTATCTTTGGCCCGATCAAGGATTACGAGTGTCTGTGCGGCAAATACAAGCGCATGAAATATCGCGGCGTGACCTGCGAGAAATGCGGTGTCGAAGTGACGCTGCAAAAGGTGCGCCGCGAACGCATGGGCCATATCGAGCTGGCCGCACCGGTTGCGCATATCTGGTTCCTCAAGTCGCTGCCCAGCCGCATCGGCCTGATGCTGGACATGACGCTGCGCGATCTGGAACGCATCCTCTATTTCGAACAGTATGTCGTGATCGAACCGGGCCTGACCGACCTGACCCACGGCCAGCTGCTGACAGAGGAAGAATTCCTTGACGCCGAAGACCAGTATGGTGCCGACGCCTTCAACGCAGGGATCGGCGCCGAGGCCATTCGCGAAATGCTGGCCCAGATCGACCTCGAGGCCGAGGCCGAAAAGCTGCGCGCCGATCTGGCCGAAGCCACCGGCGAGCTGAAGCCGAAAAAGATCATCAAGCGCCTCAAGGTCGTCGAAAACTTTCTTGAATCCGGCAACCGCCCGGAATGGATGGTGATGACGGTCATTCCCGTGATCCCGCCTGAACTGCGCCCGCTGGTACCGCTGGATGGGGGCCGTTTCGCAACCTCAGACCTGAACGATCTGTATCGGCGGGTCATCAACCGGAACAACCGTCTCAAGCGCCTGATCGAACTGCGCGCGCCCGACATCATCGTGCGCAACGAAAAGCGGATGCTGCAGGAATCCGTTGACGCGCTGTTCGACAATGGTCGTCGCGGCCGCGTCATCACCGGTTCCAACAAGCGCCCACTGAAATCGCTGTCCGACATGCTCAAGGGCAAGCAGGGCCGTTTTCGCCAGAACCTGCTTGGTAAACGGGTCGATTTCTCGGGCCGTTCGGTCATCGTGACCGGCCCCGAGCTGTTGTTGCATCAATGCGGCCTGCCGAAAAAGATGGCGTTGGAGCTGTTCAAGCCGTTCATCTATTCCCGGCTCGAGGCCAAGGGCCTTTCGTCAACGGTGAAACAGGCCAAGAAGATCGTCGAAAAGGAACGCCCCGAGGTCTGGGACATCCTTGACGAGGTGATCCGCGAACACCCGGTTCTGCTGAACCGCGCGCCGACGCTGCACCGCCTTGGCATCCAGGCGTTCGAACCCGTACTGATCGAGGGCAAGGCCATTCAGCTGCACCCGCTGGTCTGTGCGGCCTTCAACGCCGACTTTGACGGTGACCAGATGGCCGTGCATGTTCCGCTGAGCCTCGAGGCGCAGTTGGAATCGCGCGTGCTGATGATGTCCACCAACAACGTGCTGTCGCCTGCAAACGGCAAGCCGATCATCGTGCCTTCGCAGGACATGATTCTCGGCCTGTATTACATCACGCTCGCCCGCAAGGGCATGAAGGGCGAGGGCATGGTCTTTGCCTCGATGGAAGAGGTGAACCACGCGCTGAATGCGGGCATCGTGCATCTGCACGCAAACATCACCTGCCGCGTGCCGCAGATCGATGAAGAGGGCAATACGGTCTGGAAACGCTATGAAACCACCCCCGGCCGTGTGCGCCTGGGCGAGCTTCTGCCGCAGAACAACAAGACGCCGTTCGATCTGGTCAACCGTCTGCTGCGCAAGAAGGAGGTCGCCGAGGTCATCGATACGGTCTATCGCCACTGCGGCCAGAAGGAATCGGTCATCTTCTGTGACCGGATCATGCGCCTTGGTTTCCGCGAGGCCTTCGAGGCCGGCATTTCCTTTGGCAAGGACGACATGGTCATCCCCGAAAGCAAATGGTCGATCGTCAACGCCGCGCGCGAGCAGGTCAAGGAATTCGAGCAGCAATACATGGACGGCCTGATCACCCAGGGTGAGAAATACAACAAGGTCGTCGATGCCTGGTCGAAATGTTCCGACGAGGTGGCCGAGGCCATGATGGCCGAAATCTCGGCCATGCGGATCGACGAAGATGGTAGCGAGATGGAGCCCAACAGCGTTTACATGATGGCGCATTCCGGTGCTCGTGGTTCGCCAGCCCAGATGAAACAGCTGGGCGGCATGCGCGGTCTGATGGCCAAGCCCTCGGGCGAGATCATCGAAACGCCGATCATCTCGAACTTCAAGGAAGGTCTGACTGTTCTCGAATACTTCAACTCGACCCACGGCGCGCGCAAGGGCCTGGCCGATACCGCGCTCAAGACCGCCAACTCGGGTTATCTGACCCGTCGTCTGGTGGACGTGGCGCAGGACTGCATCGTGCGCGAAGAGGATTGCGGCACCGACCGCCGTATCACCGCGCGTGCCGCGGTCAATGACGGTGAAATCGTCGCGTCGCTTTCCGAACGCATCCTCGGACGTGTTGCGGGCGAAGACGTTTATCGCCCCGGCACCGACGAGATCCTTGTGCGTGATGGCGAGCTGATCGACGAACGCCTTGCCGAAACCATCGAGGCCGCTGGCGTGCGCTCGCTCAAGATCCGCTCGCCGCTGACCTGCGAGGCCGAAGAGGGCGTCTGCGTCCAGTGTTACGGTCGCGACCTGGCCCGCGGCACCATGGTGAACCTTGGCGAGGCCGTCGGTATCATCGCGGCCCAGTCGATCGGCGAACCCGGCACCCAGCTGACCATGCGGACATTCCACATCGGCGGTATCGCCCAGGGTGGCCAGCAGTCCTTCATGGAAGCCGCGCATGAGGGCAAGGTCGCTTTCCGCAATGAAAGCGTCCTGGTCAATCGTGACGGCGAACAGATCGTCATGGCCCGCAACATGGAAGTGGTCATTCTTGACGATGAGGGCAATGAACTTTCGGCCCACAAGATGGGCTATGGATCGCGCCTGCTGGTCAAGGACGGCCAAGAGGTCAAGCGCGGCGACAAGCTGTTCGAATGGGATCCCTATACCCTGCCAATCATCTCCAGCGCCGATGGCGTGGCCAAGTTTGTTGATCTGATCCCCGGCGTGTCCATCCGCGACGAAACCGACGATGCCACCGGCATCAGCCAGAAGATCGTGACCGATTGGCGCGCAGCCTCCAAGGCCGGGGATCTCAAGCCCGAGATCATCGTCATGGATCCGGCCACCGGTGAACCCGTGCGCCAGAAGAACGGCAACCCCGAGGTTCACGCCATGTCGGTTGACGCGATTCTGTCGGTCGAGGACGGGCAGGAGGTCAAGGCCGGCGACGTTCTGGCGCGGATCCCGCGCGAAGGCGCCAAGACCAAGGACATCACCGGCGGTCTGCCGCGTGTGGCCGAACTGTTCGAGGCACGTCGTCCCAAGGATCACGCCATCATCGCCGAAATCGACGGTTATGTGCGCTATGGCCGCGACTACAAGAACAAGCGTCGTATCACCATCGAACCGGTCGATGAATCGCTGGAACCTGTCGAATACATGGTGCCCAAGGGCAAGCACATCCCCGTGCAAGAGGGTGATTTCATCCAGAAGGGTGAATACATCATGGATGGCAACCCGGCCCCCCATGACATCCTCAACATTCTAGGGGTCGAGGCCCTTGCCGATTACATGATCGACGAGGTGCAGGATGTGTATCGCCTGCAGGGCGTGAAGATCAACGACAAGCATATCGAAGTGATCGTCCGCCAGATGCTGCAAAAATGGGAGATCACCGATTCCGGTGGCACCACGCTGCTGAAAGGCGAGCATGTGGACAAGGCCGAATTCGATGCCGTTAACGAAAAGGCTATCGCCAACGGTCTTGCCCCCGCCAAGGGTGGCCCGATCCTTCTGGGTATCACCAAGGCCAGCTTGCAGACCCGCAGCTTCATCTCGGCCGCGTCCTTCCAGGAAACGACCCGCGTGCTGACCGAGGCCGCAACCCAGGGCAAGCGCGACAAGCTGATCGGTCTCAAGGAAAACGTGATCGTCGGCCGCCTTATCCCTGCGGGAACGGGCGGTGCCACGCAGCAGATCCGCAAGATTGCTGCCGAGCGGGACGCCAAGATCATCGCGCAACGCCGCAAGGAGGCCGAAGAGGCCGCCGCGCTGGCCGCCCCCGATGACAGCGCAATGGATGTTCAGGATGCCGAACCCGATCTGGGCTTGGTGGATACGCCGGAAACGTCTAGCGATCCTCAGCCTGAATAAGGCACAAATCCTGATACTTTCGAAGGCCCCGATGCGTGTGCTCGGGGCCTTCTTTTTTGTGCGCAGCACCGATAACGCCTGCGCCGCGTAAGCCTTGCCAAGCTGAAGACGCCAATATCTTGTGGATAACGCTCTGAATACGTCCACATGAGGGGGTTATATGTTGACTTGCCGCTGGATCAGGCGAAAATCGCGCAATCAACCGGAATCAAGGCAGGCACAGGCATTTGCAGTTTACCCGACTCAGGCTGACCGGCTTCAAAAGCTTTGTCGATCCGACCGATCTGCTGATCGCGCCGGGCCTGACAGGTGTTGTCGGCCCCAACGGTTGTGGCAAGTCGAACCTGCTTGAGGCGCTGCGCTGGGTCATGGGCGAGAACAGGGCGCGTGCCATGCGCGGCAGTGGTATGGAGGATGTGATCTTTGCCGGGGCCGCCAGCCGACCTGCACGCAACTTTGCCGAGGTGGCGCTGATCCTCGACAATTCCGACCGCACGGCGCCTTCGGGGTTCAACGACAGTGACACGCTGGAAATCATCCGTCGCATCACCCGCGACGCCGGTTCGGCCTACAAGGCCAATGGCAAGGATGTGCGTGCGCGCGACGTGCAGATGCTGTTTGCCGACGCCTCGACCGGCGCGCATTCACCCGCGCTGGTGCGTCAGGGCCAGATTTCCGAACTCATCAACGCCAAACCCAAGGCGCGCCGCCGTATCCTGGAAGAGGCCGCAGGCATTTCCGGCCTCTATGCCCGCCGCCACGAGGCTGAACTGAAGCTCAACGCCGCAGAAACCAACCTTCTGCGGGTCGAGGATGTTCTTGAACAGCTTCAGGGCCAGTTGAACACGCTGGCCCGCCAGGCCCGGCAGGCCGCGCGCTATCGCAAGATCGGCGAGGAACTGCGCCGTGCCGAAGGCCTGCTGCTGTATCGCCGCTGGCGCGAGGCCGATCACGCGCTGGCTTCGGCACAGGAAGAGTTGCGTCGCCTGACGACCGAGGCCGCACAGGCGCAGGCGGCGGTCACGGCTGCCTCGCGTGCGCGGATCAACGCCGAAGACAAGGTCCCCCCCCTGCGCGAGGAAGAAACCATCTCGGCCGCCATCCTTCAGCGCCTTCTGGTTGAACGCAACAGCCTGGACGATCAGGAAAAGCGCGCAGTCGAAACGATCGAGGCATTGCGTGCCCGCATCACCCAGCTTTCCCGTGATATCGAACGCGAAACCGGGCTCAACAAGGATGCGGTTGAAACCATCGAGCGGCTGGAATGGGAAAAGGCCGCGCTTGAAAAGGCCTCGGTCGGGTTCGACGACAAGCTGAACGCCGCAGCCGAGGCCGCAACCAACGCCGCTGCCGCATTGCAGGAACAAGAGGCAGATCTTGCCCGCCTGACCGAGGATGTCGCCCGCCTCGCCGCGCGCCACCAGTCTGCAAACCGTCTGCTGGCGGATGGGCGCACCACGCTGGCCAAGAACGAGGCCGAGGCGAACAAGGCCGCCCAGGCCGCCCGTGCGGCGCAGGCCGATCTGGCGGCGGCGCAGCAGAGGCTGAAACAGGCCAGCGCCGCCCGTGCCGAGGCCGAAGAACAGGCTGCGGCCGCCGAAACCGCGTTGATCGAGGCCGAACGCGCCCGCGCCGCCAAGCAGGTGCAAGAGGCCGAGGCCCGCGCCGAACGCTCCGAGGCCGAGGGCGAGGCCAACGCCTTGCGGGCCGAGGTCAACGCGCTGAGCCGTCTGGTCACCCGCGAGCAGAGCGACCAGACACAGATCCTCGACCAGTGCCGGGTGGAAAAGGGTTTCGAGGCCGCCTTTGGCGCTGCACTTGGCGACGATCTGCGCGCGGCCGAGGCCAGGGGCGAACCGGAATCAGGCTGGGCAAGGCTGCCCGATTACGACCACGCGCAACCCCTGCCCGCCGGGGTCGAGCCGTTGGCGCCTCATGTTTCGGTGCCCGGCGTTCTGGCGCGGCGGATGTCGCAGGTCGGTATGGTGGCGCGCCGGGATGGTGCCCGCCTTCAGCCGCTCTTGCGCCCCGGCCAGCGCCTTGTCAGCCGCGAGGGCGATTTGTGGCGCTGGGACGGGCTGCGCATGGCGGCCGAGGACACCCCCTCGACGGCCGCGCTGCGCCTGCAACAGATCAACCGGCTGGAAGAACTCAACGCCGCCCTTGCCGCTGCCGAAAGCCGGGTTGCCCTCGCGCGCCAGACCCATGCCCGCCTCAGCCAGGAACTGGCCGCCCTGACCGAGGCCGACCGGCTGTGCCGCCAGCAGCGCCGGAGCGCCGACGAGGCATTGACCGCCGCCTCGCGCGCCGCATCCAGGGCTGAGGCCGACCAGAGCATCGCCCTCAGCCGGCTTGAAACCGCGACCTTGGCAGTCAAGCGGCACGAGGAAGAGGCACGCGCCAACCGCGAGATGATGCGCGAGGCCGAGGAAATGGTCGCCTCGCTTGAAGATCTTGACGAAGCGCGCGCACGGGTCGAGGCCGTTCGCGTTGCCGTCGAGGCCGCTCGCATGAACATGATCAGCAAGCGCGCCATGGCCGACGAGCTGCGCCGCGAGGGCGAGGCCCGCCTGCGCCGCAGCCAGGAGATCATCAAGGAAATCAGCGGCTGGAAATACCGTCTGGAAACGGCCGACAAGCGCATTGCCGAACTGCATCAGCGCAAGACCGCATCCGAAACAGAACTGGCCGAGGCCACTGCCGCCCCCGAGGAAATCGCCGCCAAGCGCGCCCAGATAGCCGAGGCGATCAAGGTGGCCGAATCCCGCAAGGCCGAGGCCTCGAACGCCCTTTCCGTGGCCGAAGCCCAGCTGCGACAGGCGACCGAGGCCGAACGCGCCGCCGAACGCCGTGCTGCTGACGCACGCGAGGCCCGCGCGCGCGCCGATGCCATGGTCGATGCCGCGCGTGTGCAGGTCGAAACCAACGCCGCGCGGATTGACGAGGAACTTGGCGTCGCCCCCGACGCGCTGCTTGAACTGCTGGAAGGCGATCCCGACCGCATGCCCTCGTCGGAACAGATCGAGATGGATGTCGCGCGCCTGCGCCGCCAACGCGACGCCTTGGGCGCGGTCAACCTTCGGGCCGAGGAAGACGCCCGCGAGGTGCAGGAAGAATTCGACACCCTCACCACCGAAAAGGCCGATCTGGTCGAGGCGATTGCGAAACTGCGCACCGGTATTGCCAACCTCAACCGCGAGGGGCGCGAACGTCTGCTGGCGGCCTTCGATCAGGTGAACCGCAATTTCGAAATCCTGTTCCGCCATCTTTTCGGCGGCGGCGAGGCCAAGCTGGTGCTGGTCGAAAGCGATGATCCGCTTGAGGCCGGCCTTGAAATCATGTGTCAGCCGCCGGGCAAGAAGCTGTCCACGCTCAGCCTGCTTTCGGGTGGCGAACAGACACTGACGGCGCTGGCGCTGATCTTTGCCGTGTTCCTGGCCAACCCGGCGCCGATCTGCGTGCTGGACGAGGTTGATGCGCCGCTGGACGACGCCAATGTCACCCGCTTTTGCGACCTGCTGGACGAGATGACCCGACGCACCGATACGCGTTTCCTGATCATTACCCACCATGCTGTGACCATGGCCCGCATGGATCGCCTGTTCGGTGTGACCATGGTCGAGCAGGGCGTCAGCCAGCTGGTGTCGGTAGACCTCAGCCGGGCGGAACAGATGGTCGCCTGATTACAGCCGGTCCAGCAATGCGCGCGTCGGCCATGAATCGGCTGGCAAGCCCAGCCTGATCTGCTCGGCTTGCACAGCCGCGCGGGTGCGTGCGCCCAGGATGCCGTCGATCTTGCCGACCTCATATCCGCGCGCCTGCAGCTTGCGTTGCAGCAGCTTCATTTCCTTGCCGGAAAGGCCGGGTTCGGGGTTGCCGGGGTCAAAGGGCGGGGCGCCGGCCAGGCGGGTGGCGAAATAGGCTGCCGTGGTCACATAGACATAGGACTGGTTCCATTCGAAATAGACGTCGAAATTGGGAAACGCCATGAAGGCCGGCCCCTTGCGGCCCTGCGGCAGGATGATCGCTGCCTTGAAATTGCCAGCAGGCAGGGGGGCGGCACGGGCGCGCACGCCAAGGCGTTTCCATTCCGACACGGTCTTGCGGTGGGTCAGCCCGGTTTCGCGCCAGCGCAGGGTCTGGGGGATCTTTACCTCGATCAGCCAGGGTTCATTTGCGCGCCAGCCCATGTCGCGCAGCATGCGCGCGGCGGTCATGATGGCGTCCGGCGCGCTGGTCTTCATCCGCACATGCCCGTCACCGTCGCCGTCGACGCCGCGTTTCAGTATGTCTTCGGGCAGGATCTGCACCATGCCGATCTCGCCCGCCCAGGCACCGGTCGTGGTGGTTGGGTCGAAATCGCCACGCTTGAACAGTTCCAGCGCGGCAAATATCTGCGGGCGGAACAGCTCGGGCCGGCGGCAGTCATGGGCGAGCGTCACCAGTGCATTGAGCGTGTTGAAATTGCCCTGCACCTTGCCATAGTCGGTTTCCAGCGCCCAGAAGGCCAGGATGACCGCCGGATCGACCCCGTATTCGCGCTGCGCGCGTTCCAGAACCCGCGCGTATTTCTTTGCGTTCTTGCGCCCGTTCACCATGCGGTTCTTTGAAATGACCCGACCCGCGAAATCGGTGAATGTCATCCTGAAGACACCTTGCGCCCGGTCCATGCGGATGACCTTGGGGTCAAGCTGCACCTTCTGGAAAAAGCGGTTGATCAGCGGGCGTGAATAGCCCAGCTGCCGGGCTTCGGCTTTGAGCGCATTCACGAATTGCCCGAAATTTCCACCACAGCTGGGCGTGGCGTGACCGGCTGTCGAGGAAAAGGCAAGCAGAAGAGTGATAACAAGGGGTAAACGCATGAAGGGCCTCGGAAAAAGGAATTCCTGGTGACATTAGCAGGCTCTTGCCTTCAGGCAAGAGGCGTCATCCCCCGCAAAGGGCGAAACCGTTCAAAACGTGTTGTGCTGTCCTGCGCCCCGGCCCAAAGGTGACTGTTCCCCTGCCCGACATATCGAGGGCTGGCACGGCGGGGCGAAAAAAATTGACCGAATGGTCAATTCTGTGCATAGTCACCGCAATGAAAAATTCAAATGGGGGGAAATCATGAAAAATCTGTTGCAGCCGTCAAGGCGTTCGGTGTTGGTCGGCGGCTCCGCGTTGGCCTTGACATTGTCTTCGAGGATCGCATGCGCGGGCACCAGGATCAAGGCGGCGGGTATCTACACCCAACCTGTCGAACAACAATGGGACAGCCGCATCCATATTGCAATGCAGGCGGCTCAAAAGCGTGGGGATATCGAGTATCTCTATTCCGAGAGCGTCGCCGACAATGATTACGAGCGCGTCCTGCGCCAATACGCCGAGCAGGGCGTTCCCCTGATTGTGGGCGAGGCATTCGGGCTTGAACGTGCCGCGCGCAAGGTGGCCAAGGATTATCCGGATATTGCGTTCCTCATGGGGTCAAGCTTTGGCCCGCAGGATCCCAATTTCTCGGTTTTCGACAACTGGATCCATGAGCCCAGCTATCTGACGGGCATGGCTGCAGGGGCGGCCAGCAAATCGAACGTGATCGGCATGGTCGGGGGGTATGCCATCCCCGAGGTGAACCGCCTGATGAACGCCTTCATGGATGGCGCGCGCGAGATGAACCCAGATGTCAGGTTCCTCGTCAACTTTATCGGCAGCTGGTACGACCCGCCCAAGGCCAAGGAAAGCGCCTTTGCCATGATCGACGCTGGCGCAGACGTCATGTATGCCGAACGCTTTGGCGTTTCGGATGCGGCTGTCGAGCGCGGCGTCAAGGCGATCGGCAATGTGATCGACACCGCACCTGACTATCCGGGAACCATCCTTGCATCGGCTCTTTGGCATTTCGAGCCGACGGTCGATCATGCCGTGGCAGCGGTCAGCTCGGGCAAGTACAAGGCCGATGATTATGGAAAATACAGCTTCATGAAATACGGTGGTGGGTCCATCGTGCTTGATGAAACGCTTGTGCCTGCCGATGTGGTGGCCAGGATCCGGGCCAAGGAGGCGGCCATCAAATCGGGCACGTTCACGGTGACGATCAACAACAACGAACCCAAGTCCACCTGATCGGGCAAGCGGGTGGGCCACGGCCCGCCCGCAATTACACATGAACAACGAAATAGTTCTTTCCCTTCGGAACCTGTCCAAGCGGTTCGGCAGCGTTGTCGCCGTCGATGATGTCGATCTGGATCTGCATCGTGGCGAGGTGCTGGCCCTGCTTGGCGAAAACGGCGCGGGCAAGACCACGCTGATGAACATGCTGTTCGGCCACTACTTGCCGGATGCCGGCAGCGTGCAATTGCGGGGTGCTGATGGCGGAATGCACGATCTGCCCTTGGGGCACCCGCAGCTCGCACTTGAGGCCGGTATCGGTATGGTGCATCAGCATTTCACGCTGGCCGAAAACCTTACCGCGCTTGACAACATCCTGCTTGGGGCCGAGCCCCTTTTCCGACTGCGCCGCAACCGGACTGCCGCGCGCGAGCGTGTGCAGAAGATCATCTCGGATACCGGGCTTGTTGCGCCGCTTGACGAAGCGGTTGGTCGCCTCAGCGTGGGCGAGCGCCAGAGGGTGGAAATACTCAAGGCTCTTTACCGGAATGCGCGCATTCTGGTGCTTGATGAGCCAACTGCGGTGTTGACCCCCCAAGAGGCCGACGCCCTGTTCGAAAATATCGGCGCAATGACGCGCAACGGTCTTTCCGTCATCTTCATTTCGCACAAGCTGCGGGAAGTTCTGGCGTTTTCCGACCGGATCGCCGTGCTGCGGCGTGGCAGGAAGGTTGGCGAAATGCCCACATCCAGCGCCGACGGCCAAAGCATCGCGGAAATGATGGTTGGCGCGCAGGCCCCCGCAACCGCGCTAGAGCCGATGGAACCTGGGCAAGTTTTGCTTGAGCTGCGCGATGTCTCGGTCAAGGGGGGCAGCCCGCGCGAAAGCCTGCATTCGGCAAGTCTGATGCTTCGTGCCCATGAAATCGTCGGTATCGCTGGCGTGTCAGGCAATGGCCAGACCGGGTTGGCAAATCTTGTTTCGGGCCTTGCCCCGCCCAGCGCGGGGCAGTTTCTGGTAGGCGGACGGCCCATTGAAAGATTCGCGCCTCGCCATATCATGGATGCCGGTATCGGGCGCATCCCGGAAGACCGCCACAAGGATGGGGTGGTCGGCAGCATGACGGTTGCCGAAAACCTGATCATTGAACGTCTCGACGCGCCCGAATTCAGGAAAAATGGTTTCCTGCGGCGCGCGAATATCCGTGCACATGCCGAAAAACTCAGCGCGGCATATGATATCCGCGGACCCGGCGTTGACGCCAAGGCGCAGCTTCTGTCCGGTGGAAACCTGCAAAAGCTGATCCTTGCAAGGGTGTTCGAGGCCGGCCCAAAGGTGATTCTTGCCAATCAACCCACCCGCGGGCTGGACATGGGGGCGGCGGCCGAGGTCGCGCGGCGCTTGCTGGAGGCGCGTTCCCGTGGGGCAGGGGTGATCCTGATATCAGAGGATCTCGACGAAATCATGGCCTTGTCAGATCGAATCATGGTGATCAACAATGGCAGCTTGCGCGAGGTCCATACCACTGACCGCAACCAGATCGGCCTGATGATGGCAGGAGAGGCAGCATGATACGGATCGAGCCACGCCACGCGCCTTCGCGTTGGATGACCTTCGGTATTCCGGTGGGCTCGGCGCTGGCGGCGCTGTTGTTGGCGGCTGTTCCGCTTTCTTTCGCTGGCGCCGGGATCATTGAGGCCTATCAGGAAATGTACAAGGGCGTGTTCGGATCGGTGTTCGCATTTACCGAGATGCTGACCCGCGCGACGCCGCTGATATTTACCGGGCTTGCCGCTGCCATCGCGTTTCGAGCACGGCTGTGGAATATCGGCGCCGAGGGCCAACTATATCTGGGGGCGATGGCGGCGGTGGCGCTTGGGACGGGACAGATCGACGCGCCGGCCTACATTCTGTTGCCAATGGTCCTGTTGGCTGGTGCGCTGGCCGGCAGTCTGGGCATGCTTGGCCCGGCATGGCTCAAGCTGCGCTTCGGGGCTGACGAGGTGGTGACCACGCTTCTGCTGAACTTCATTATCCTGATCTTTGTCCAGATGATGCTGGAAGGGCCGCTGAAGGATCCCATGGGGCTGGGTTGGCCGCAATCCATGCCGATTGTCGACAATGCCGTGCTGCCGGCAATCGTTCCCAGAATGCGCCTGCACTGGGGGCTGGGTCTGGCTGTTGCCGTTGCGGTGGTCGCTCAGCTCATGTTTTCGCGCAGCGTCTGGGGCTTTCGGGTGCAGGCCGTTGGCGAAAATCCGGCTGCGGCACGCCATGCCGGGATCAATGTCCGGCGTGTGATGCTAGGGGTGGCAATGGTTTCCGGCGCGCTTGCCGGGCTGGCGGGTGCAAGTGAAGTCACCGGCCTCAAGGGCTATCTCACCGCCGATTTGTCGCCCGGTTTCGGCTATACCGGGATCGTCGTCGCGATGCTTGCGGGCCTGTCACCGATCGGGGTTGTGGTTGCCGCCCTGTTCATTGCCTCGGTGTTTGTCGGGGCCGACGCCATGAGCCGGGCATTGGCCGTTTCCAGTTATCTGGCCGACCTCGTGGTGGCGATGTCGTTGATTTGCGTGCTGATTGGCGGCTTCATCGCCCGAAACCGTGTCATTTTCACCGCGGGCGCAAGGAACAAGAGCTGATGGACATGCTGCATTTCCTTCTGACCGACAGCTTCTGGGCGGCGTCCCTGCGGATAGCGACCCCCCTGATATTCGGTGTGCTTGGCGCGTTGATCTGCGAAAGGTCGGGGGTGCTCAACCTTGGCATCGAGGGCATATTCGTAGCCGGGGCCATGGCCGGATGGATGGCGGCCTGGGCTGGTGCGGGCCTT
>JAUZRU010000145.1 GCA_030950185.1 Paracoccaceae bacterium
GTCGCGCGTCGGAGGCGCGTTATGAGGTCTGCGGGCTATGGGTTTCGAGTCCTTCGGGTCTGTTTCGGTTGGGCCTGAAAATAATCTCCGCCGGAAGCGGGATCAAGCCGTTTCTCTGTGGCGTGGCAAAGGCGTTTCGTCAACCGTTTTAACGGATAACATGCCCATGGATACGCATTTAACCGGCCCGAAAGGCAGGGGCGGTACGTTCTTGGCTTGGCAAAGATGGAAAAACAGCGTTATCAGACCCCGAGCCTCAGCAAGAGGGGCCGTACAAGAGGAACAAGGTACGCGCAACAGCAGCGCGGCCGCAACGGGAGATGGTCATGAACAAGTTGTCCTGGATTGTTGCTATCGCGCTTGCGATTCTCGCTCTTTACCAGCAGAGCAACATGAGTGCACTCAAGACAAGCAATGCAACACTGGAAAGTCGGGTCGCCGAGCTCACAACGGCGGTGGACACTGGAAAGAAGGCCGTCAAGGACTTGACCGCAGCCAAGGAGGAGGCCGAATCGAAAGCCACCTCGTTGAGCAAGGAAAACGCCGCCCTGAAAGACAAGGTTGCCAGCCTGGAAAAACAGGTCGCTGCGCGCGATGACAAGATCGCCGAACTGAGCCAGTCACTCGACAAGCTCAGGGCCCAGATGGACAGCCTGAACAAGGCACTGGCCGCTGCCCGCAAGGAGGCCGCAGACAATCTGGACAAGGGGCAGAAATCCGCGGCCGAGCTTGGCGCAGCCAGGAAGGAAATTGCCGGCTTGAAGGCGCGTCTGGACAAGACGCAAGCCGATCTTGCCAAGGTCACCCGGGCACGGGATGCGCTGCGCGACGCATTGGCAGCAGCCAAGTCGCAGGCACAGGCGGCACAGGCACAGCTTGATGCCCTGAAGGCCAAGGAAAATGCCGGCAACTGACGTCGGTACGAAATCGCACAACGTCAAAGGGGCCCTTCGCGGGCCCCTTTTTCATGCTGTCCGGAAATGTTTGCCGGGCACCGGCATATCAGTCGCGCAGATCCGGTGGCGTGGCTTCGGCGACCAACTCGCCCAGAACCTCGTCAAGCGGGGCGACCCTTGATCCCTTGGATCCGAGGCGGCGCATCGACACCGTGCCCTCGTCAACCTCTTTCATGCCACAGGCAAGAATGACCGGCACCTTGGCCACCGAATGTTCGCGCACCTTGTAATTGATCTTTTCGTTGCGCACATCGGCCTCGGCCCGCAGGCCGGCGGCGCGCAGTCTGCCGGTGACCTCATGCACGTAATCATCGGCATCCGACACGATCGAGGCCACCACGATCTGGCGCGGTGCCAGCCACAGCGGGAAGCGTCCGCCGTAATGTTCGATCAACACGCCAAGGAAGCGCTCGAAACTGCCCAGCGTGGCGCGGTGCAGCATGACCGGCGTGTGCTTGGCGCCATCCTCGCCGATATATTCGGCGCCAAGACGGCCCGGCAGCACGAAATCGGCCTGCAAGGTGCCCAGCTGCCATTCGCGCCCGATCGCATCGGTCAGCTTGAAATCAAGCTTGGGGCCATAGAACGCCCCCTCGCCGGGGTCGATCTCGTAAGGCAGGCCCAGCGCCTTGATGGCGTCTTCCAGCGCGGCCTCGGCCTGGTCCCAGACCGCATCGGAACCGGCGCGTATCTCGGGACGGGTCGAGAACTTGATGTCGAAACTGTCAAAGCCGAGGTCGTTATAGACCCGCGTCAACAGGTTGATGAATTTCTCGGTTTCGCTAGCGATCTGGCTTTCCATGCAGAAGATATGCGCATCATCCTGCGTGAAGCCGCGCACCCGCATCAGCCCGTGCATGGAGCCCGAGCTTTCGTAACGGTGACATGATCCGAATTCCGCCAGCCGCAGCGGCAGGTCGCGATAGGATTTCAGACCCTGGTTATAGACCTGCACATGACAGGGGCAGTTCATGGGTTTCAGCGCATTCACCCGCTTTTCATTGGCATGTTCCTCGTCGATTTCCGTGATGAACATGTTTTCGCGGTATTTGTCCCAATGGCCCGAGGCCTCCCACAGCTTGCGGTCAACCACCTGCGGGGTGTTGATTTCCTGATAGCCGTCCTCGATCTGCCGGCGGCGCATGTAATCCTGCAATGTGCGGTACAGAACCCAGCCATTGGGATGCCAGAACACCATGCCGGGGGCCTCTTCCTGGATATGGAACAGGTCCATTTCGCGGCCCAGCTTGCGGTGGTCGCGCTTTTCGGCTTCTTCCAGCATGTGCAGATAGGCCTTGAGTTCGGCCTTGTTGCGAAAGGCCACCCCATAGATGCGCTGCAACATCGGCCGGTTGCTGTCGCCGCGCCAATAGGCACCGGCCACGCCGGTCAGCTTGAACGCATCGGCCGGAACCTGCCCCGTATGCACCAGATGCGGGCCGCGGCACAGATCCTGCCAGTCGCCGTGCCAGTACATGCGGATCGGTTGCCCCTCGGGGATCATGCCGACCAGCTCTACCTTGTAAGGCTCGTCATTGTCCTCGTAAAAGCGGATCGCCCGGTCGCGTTCCCAGACCTCGGTGCGGACGGGGTCGCGCCTGTTGATGATCTCGCGCATCTTTTTTTCGATCAGGCCCAGATCCTCGGTGGAAAAGGGCTCTTCCCGGTCGAAATCGTAATAGAAACCGTTGTCGATGACCGGGCCGATGGTGACCTTGGTATCGGGCCACAGCTCCTGCACGGCGCGTGCCATGATATGGGCGGCGTCATGGCGGATCAGCTCCAGCGCCTTGTCCTCATCCTTCATGGTGTGGATCGCGATGGTCGCGTCTTCCTCGATGGGGCGGGTCAGGTCGCGATGCTCGTCATTGACGCTGCAGGAAATCGCCGCCTTGGCCAGCGATTTCGAGATGCTGGCCGCCACCTCGGCGCCGGTGGTGCCCACCGGGTAGCTGCGTTTCGATCCATCGGGGAAGGTCAGGGTAATGTCGGCCATATGCGGCGCACTCCTCGGTTTGGCGCCTACGAAACGCCCGGTTGCGGTTGTGGGGCGATATGACCTGCCGACCGAGGCAAGTCAAGCATTGTCAGCCCCCCGGGGCGGCGCCATTATGCGCGCGGAGTTCAACAAGCAAGGGCCACGACAGATGACCACCCCTTCCTATCTGACCACCCCGCAGGGCCGCCGCATTGCCTGGCACAGGATCGAAGGATCCGGCCCGGCAATCGTTTTCTGCGGCGGATTCAAATCCGACATGGAAGGCACCAAGGCGCTGTATCTGCAGGATTGGGCGCGCGCGCGCGGCCGCGCCTTTGTGCGGTTCGACTATTCCGGCCACGGCCAGAGTGGCGGCAATTTCGAGGATGGCTGCATCGGCGACTGGTTCGAGGATGCGCTGGCTGTGGTGTCGAATCTGACTGAAGGCAAGGTCGTTCTGGTCGGCTCGTCCATGGGGGGCTGGATTTCGCTGCTTCTGTGCCGGTCCATCCCGTCACGGATTCATGG
Organism: Paracoccaceae bacterium; assembly: GCA_030950185.1. Lineage (GTDB taxonomy): Bacteria > Pseudomonadota > Alphaproteobacteria > Rhodobacterales > Rhodobacteraceae > UBA5972. Next base: position 3,463 of record JAUZRU010000145.1, read on the forward strand.
GCTGGTCGGGATCGCGGCCGCCCCCGATTTCACCGAAGATTCCATGTGGGCCGCCTTCACGGACGAGCAGAAACGCCAGCTTGAAACCGAAGGCAAGCTGGAACTGCCCTCGGAATATTCGGACGAGCCTTATGTCATTACCCGCCGCCTGATCGAGGAAGGGCGTAAATGCCTGGTACTGCGCAGCCCGCTGGAACTGCCTTTCCCGGTACGTCTGTTGCAGGGCACGGCGGATGAGGATGTCGATGCCTCGGTCGCGCTGCGCCTGCTGGATCACGCCGAGGGGCCCGATATCCGCCTGACCCTGGTCAAGGGGGCCGATCACCGTTTTTCCACCCCTGAAAACCTGCGCCTGATCGGCAAGATGGTGCATTCGGTCAGCATGCGGGGGTAGGGGTTCTTCTTGGTGAAAATACTCCCGCCGGAGGCACCTGCGATTTCCCGCGGCGCTGGCGGGGGCTGTCTGCCCCCACACCCCCGAGAGTATTGGTGCAAAGAAGAAGCAGGGTGCGCCCTACAGCAACACCCCTATCACCACCATCATCAGGCCCAGCGCCGAAACGCCCATTGCGGCCATGTTCAGCGCCACCACCTTTTGCAGGCGCGCCTTCATTTCATCATCGGACAGGCCCGCGCGCTTGGCCTTGAATACCAGCCAGATGCAATAGCCCAGGCCCAGCAGGCCCAGAAGGGCGACGAAGCTGCCGATGGGGATGAGAATTTCCATTAACCGGATCCTTTCCTTGTTGCGCCTCGCCTAAACAAAACCGCGCGCAGGTGCAAGCCGGCCCTTGATGCGCCGCTGGCCGGCCTATAGGAAAGAGGCCCCCGAGAACGGGAAGAAAAAAGAGGACGGGTTCATGGAAGATTCGAGCAACAACACCTACCGCGTCGCCACCGCCGAGTTGCGCGCATTTGTCGAGCGCTATGAGCGTCTGGAGGCAGAAAAGAAGGACATCGCCGACCAGCAGAAAGAGGTGATGGCCGAGGCCAAGTCACGCGGCTATGACACCAAGGTTCTGCGCAAGGTCATCGCGCTGCGCAAGCGCGATCCGCAGGAGATTTCCGAGGAAGAGGCCGTGCTGGAAATGTACAAGGAAGCGCTGGGGATGTGATTCGCGGCACGGGCTCAGGCCAGTGTCGCAAGGATGCGTGCCCAGCTGCGGATGCCCTTGTGAAAGCTTTCAAGCGCGTATTTCTCGTTTGGCGAATGGATCTGGTCGTCGTCGCGGCCAAAGCCGGCAAGAATGGAATCCATTCCCAGAATATCCTGGAAATGTCCGGCAATGGGGATCGAGCCGCCGCATCCTACATAGGCTGCCGGTTTGCCCCATTCATCCGACAGCGCCTTGCGCGCCTGTTCGAACAGCGGGTCAATGATCGACATGCGGCTGGCGGGCGCGCCGTGGCCCAGCGGGAATTCGGCCTTGCAGTCGGCGGGCAGCATGGATTCGACATATTCAACGAATGACCTGTGAATCGCATCCGGATCCTGGTCGCCCACAAGGCGAAAGCTGATCTTGGCGCGCGCCTGCGAAGGCAGCACCGTCTTGAAGCCGTCGCCTGCATAGCCGCCGCTGACACCGTTGACCTCGCAGGTCGGGCGCGACCAGATCATTTCCAGCGGGGTGCGGTCGGTTTCACCGGCCGGGTCTGACAGGCCGACAGCGCCCAGGAATTTCCTGTGGTCAAAGCCAAGCCCCTGCCATTGCGCGCGGATCTCGTCGGGCAGCTCGGGCACCCCGTCGTAAAAACCGCGCAGCGTCACGCGACCATGCTCGTCATGCAGCCCGGCGATGATGTCGCCCAGCACATGCAGCGGGTTGCGTGCCAGCCCCCCATACATGCCCGAATGCAGGTCGCGGTTTGGGCCCGTGATGATGATTTCCTCGGCCAGAAGCCCCCGCAGCATGGTGACGATTGCGGGAATGTGGTCCTCGAACAGGCCGGTGTCGCAGATCAGGGCCAGCTCGGCGCGCAGCTCGTCCGCGTTGTCGCGCAGGAAGGGCACCAGCGAGGGCGAGCCGCTTTCCTCTTCGCCCTCGAACAGGATGGTCAGGCGCGCCGGCAGGCTGCCATTGACGGCAATCCATGCCCGGCAGGCCTCGACAAAGGTCATCAGCTGGCCCTTGTCATCGGAGGCGCCGCGGGCACGGATCACCTTGCCGTCGGCTGTTTTCTCGATCCGGGGCTCGAAGGGCGGGTTGTCCCACAGCTCCAGCGGGTCAACGGGTTGCACGTCGTAGTGGCCGTAAAACAGCAGGTGCCGCCCCGGCCCGTCGGCATGCGCCACCACCATCGGATGACCTGGGGTCTGGCGCTTTGATGCCTTGAAACCAATGCCGCCCAACTCATCCACCAGCCAGTCGGCGGCGCGATCGCAATCTTTCGCAAAGGCAGGGTCCGTTGATATGGACGGGATTCGCAGCAGATCCATCAGGCGGGCGATGGATTGATCCAGATCGGCATCTATGCGGGCAAGAACCTGATCAAGAGACATGGCGGGAACCTTTCGAAAACGCTGTTGCCACAGCTAAGCCCAAGCAGCCGGCCCAGCGCAAGCATTCCCCAACGTTCTTCTTCTTTGTGTCAAATACTCCGGGGTGCGGGGCAGCGCCCCGCAAATGCTCGCGGGGCGCCTGGCGCCCTCAGCGGGTGTTTTCGGTCAGCCGGCGGCGCACATAGGCATCGACGCGCGCGATCAGCTCGTCCATGTGGTCGCCTTCAAAGAAATGGCCAGCCCCTTCGATCACCTCGTGGGTAATGGTGATGCCCTTCTGTTCATGCAGCTTTTCGACCAGCCCCTCGATGGCGTCAGGCGGTACCACGCGGTCGGCCGAGCCGTTGATGATAAGGCCCGAGCTGGGGCAGGGGGCGAGAAAACTGAAATCATACATGTTGGCATTTGGCGCGACCGAGACGAATCCGGAAATCTCGGGCCGACGCATGAGCAGCTGCATGCCGATCCACGAACCAAAGGAAAAGCCCGCGACCCAGCAATGTTTCGCGTTCGGGTTCAGGTGCTGCAGGTAATCCAGCGCGGCGGCTGCGTCTGAAAGCTCGCCCACGCCCTGATCATATTCACCCTGGCTGCGCCCCACGCCGCGGAAATTGAACCGCAACACCGTAAAGCCCATGTTGTAGAACGCATAATGCAGATTGTAGACAACCTTGTTGTTCATCGTGCCGCCGAATTGCGGATGTGGGTGCAGCACGATGGCGATGGGGGCATCCTTGGCCTTTTGCGGGTGATAACGGCCTTCGAGGCGGCCTTCGGGACCGGGAAAGATGATTTCAGGCATGTGGTCTTGCAGCTCCGGATTCGGGGGTGTCTCCGAGGTCTTCATCAAATACTTGACGAAATCTCTCGGATAACCTAGAACAATTCTAAATTCGAGAGGGGCAGGACCCCATCATTGTGTTTAGTGGAGTTAAGCGTTGCAGGGGCGCGCGTCAACTCCGTGAGGGGACCAAAGGGCCGTGAAACTCAGCACCAAGGGACGATATGCGATGATTGCGCTGGCCGATCTGGCCAAGAACGGGCAGCACGGGCTGGTCTCGCTTGGCGGGATATCGGAACGTCAGGAAATCTCGCTCGCCTATCTGGAGCAGCTTTTCGTGAAACTGCGCCGCGCCGGCATCGTCGAAAGCGTGCGCGGCCCCGGTGGCGGCTATCGCCTGGCGCGGGCGACGTCCGAAATCAGGGTTTCCGACATACTTGCGGCGGTCGATGAAACGATGGATGCAACCCAGCGCGGGGCAGGGGCCTCGGGTGGGGGCAAGGGGACGGTCGAGCAGGAGATGACCGACAAGCTGTGGGAACAGCTTTCCGCCCATGTCTATGTGTTCCTGCACCGGACGCGGCTTTCCGACATCCTCGAGGATCACATGGTTCCCTGTCCGGCAGTGCCGGCAATTGTCGAGTTCGTGGACGAATGAGCGCGCGGGTCTATCTTGACTGGAACGCCACCGCGCCGCTGAGGGCCGAGGCCCGCGCGGCCATGCTGGCGGCGATGGATGTGGTCGGCAACCCGTCCTCGGTGCATGCCGAGGGGCGTGCGGCCCGGGCGGTGGTCGAGCGCGCGCGCGAACAGCTGGCCGAGGCCCTTGGGGCGGCGGCTGCCGATATTGTCTTTACATCCGGCGCAACCGAGGCCGCCGCGCTGGCGCTCGCCGGGCGCGACCTGCAATGCGCCATGATCGAACATGAATGCGTGACCGCCTGGTGCGAGGCCGAACTTCCGGCCGATGCCGACGGCAAGGTTGCCCTGGAAGACCCCGCAAATACGGCGCTGCAACTGGCCAATGGCGAGACCGGCATCATTCAGGATCTGCCCGAGGGGCTGGCGGTTTCCGATCTGGTGCAGGGCTTTGGCAAGCTGCCATTCGGCTTTGATTGGTCGGGTGTGTCGATCGGCATACTTTCGGCGCACAAGTTCGGCGGCCCCAAGGGCGTTGGCGCATTGGTGATGAAACAGGGGATCGACCTGCTGCCCCGCATGCGCGGTGGCGGCCAGGAAATGGGGCGCCGTTCGGGCACCGAAAACGTGATCGGCATTGCCGGCCTCGGTGCCGCGGCCGAGGCGGCCCGGCGCGACCTTGACAACGGCCGCTGGGACGAGGTCGCCGCCCTGCGCGACCGGCTGGAATCGCGCCTGCTGGACGCCGTGCCCGATCTGCTGATCGTCGGGCGCGGGCAGAAACGCCTGCCAAATGTGACCTGCTTTGCCGTGCCCGGCTGGAAGGGTGAAACCCAGGTCATGCAGATGGATCTGGCGGGCTTTGCGGTGTCTGCGGGCTCGGCCTGTTCCAGTGGCAAGGTCAGGCCCAGCAAGGTGTTGCGGGCGATGGGGCTGGATGAGGGGACCGCCAGCAGCGCGCTGCGGGTGTCGATCGGTCCCGAAACGGAAGAAAGCGATCTGATGCGTTTTGCGGATGCATGGATCAAGGCCCACCACAGACGGGCTGCGACAACAGGCGCAGCGGCCGCTGGCTGAATTATGTGAACAGGCCCCCCACATGGCTGGGGGTGAAAGGAAACGACAGATGACAAGCATGGAAAAGGTTGCCAAAGCACCGAAGGTCAAGGAAGGTGTCGATCAGGAAACGGTCGATGCCGTCCAGTCGGTTGGCGAAAAATACAAATACGGGTTCGAGACAGATATCGAGATGGATTTCGCCCCAAAGGGCCTGAACGAGGATATCGTCCGTCTGATTTCGAAAAAGAACGAAGAGCCCGAATGGATGCTGGAATGGCGCCTTCAGGCATTCGCCCGCTGGCAGCAGATGGAAGAGCCCGACTGGGCCATGGTCAACTATCCCGAGATCGACTTTCAGGATATCTATTACTATGCGCGGCCCAAAAGCATGGAGGAAAAGCCCAAATCGCTGGACGATGTGGACCCCAAGCTGCTGGCGACCTATGAAAAGCTGGGCATCCCGCTGAAGGAACAGATGATCCTTGCCGGTGTCGAGGGCGCCGACCAGACCCCCGCGGACGGGCGGATCGAGGGCCAGGCCGAGGGGCGCAAGGTGGCTGTGGATGCGGTGTTCGACAGCGTCAGCGTCGGCACCACCTTCAAGGAAGAGCTGGCGCGTGCCGGCGTGATCTTCTGCTCGATCTCCGAGGCGATCAGGGAACACCCGGATCTGGTCAGGAAATATCTTGGCTCTGTGGTGCCGCAATCGGACAACTACTATGCCACACTCAACAGCGCGGTGTTTTCCGATGGCAGCTTTGTCTATATCCCGCCCGGCGTGCGCTGCCCGATGGAGCTGTCCACCTATTTCCGCATCAACGCCGAAAACACCGGCCAGTTCGAGCGCACCCTGATCATCGCCGACAAGGGCAGCTATGTCAGCTATCTGGAAGGCTGCACCGCGCCCAAGCGCGACACCGCCCAGCTGCATGCCGCAGTGGTCGAGCTGGTCATCATGGAAGATGCGGAAATCAAGTATTCCACCGTTCAGAACTGGTTCCCCGGCGACGAAGAGGGCAAGGGCGGCATCTACAACTTTGTTACCAAGCGCGCCGATTGCCGTGGCGACCGGGCCAAGGTGATGTGGACGCAGGTCGAAACCGGCTCTGCTGTGACGTGGAAATATCCCTCCTGCATCCTGCGCGGCGATGACAGCCAGGGCGAGTTCTATTCCATCGCCATCACCAACAACATGCAGCAGGCCGATACCGGCACCAAGATGATCCATCTGGGCAAGAACACCCGCTCGCGCATCGTTTCCAAGGGGATTTCCGCCGGCCGCGCACAGAATACCTATCGCGGTCTGGTGTCCATGCACCCGCGCGCAAAGAACAGCCGCAACTATACCCAGTGCGACAGCCTGTTGATCGGCGACAAATGCGGCGCCCATACGGTGCCCTATATCGAGGTGCGCAACAATTCCTCGCGCGTCGAACACGAGGCGACCACATCCAAGGTGGACGACGAACAGCTGTTTTATTGCCGATCCCGCGGCATGAACGAGGAAGAGGCCCTTGCCCTGATCGTCAACGGCTTTGCCAAAGAGGTGTTGCAGGCCCTGCCCATGGAATTCGCCATGGAGGCGCAGTCGCTTGTCGCCATTTCGCTGGAGGGGTCAGTGGGGTGAACATGTTTTCGCTGCCAGCCGTCCAGGCAGGCGCCGCCCTTATCCATTGCCACTGCGCGCGCAAAAGTTAACCAAAGGAACAAACAATGTTGGAAATCAAAGATCTGCACGTCAAACTTGCCGACGAAGACAAGGAAATCCTCAAGGGGCTGAGCTTGCGCGTGCCCTCGGGCGAGGTGCATGCCATCATGGGGCCCAACGGCTCGGGCAAGTCCACCATGTCCTATGTGCTGTCGGGCAAGGACGGCTACGAGGTCACCTCGGGCAGCGCCACGCTGGACGGGGCCGACCTGCTGGAGATGGAGCCCGAAGAACGCGCCGCTGCCGGCCTGTTTCTGGCCTTTCAGTATCCGGTTGAAATTCCGGGCGTGGGCAACATGACCTTCCTGCGCACCGCCGTGAACAGCCAGCGCAAGCTGCGGGGCGAAGAGGAACTTTCCGCCGCCGAATTCCTGAAACTGGTGCGCACACGGGCGAAATCGCTGAAGATCGACGCCGACATGCTGAAGAGGCCGGTCAATGTGGGTTTCTCGGGTGGCGAGAAAAAGCGCAACGAAATCCTGCAAATGGCCATGCTGGAGCCCAAGATGTGCATTCTGGACGAAACCGACAGCGGGCTTGACGTGGACGCGATGAAGCTGGTGGCCGAGGGCGTGAATGCGCTGCGCGACGGCAAGCGGTCGTTTCTTGTGATCACGCATTACCAGCGCCTGCTGGATCATATCAAACCGGATGTCGTGCATATCATGGCCGATGGGCGGATCATCAAGACCGGCGGGCCGGAGCTGGCGCTTGAGGTCGAACATAACGGCTATGCCGATCTGCTGGCGGAGGTTGCGTGATGCGCCGCGCCCAGGCACTTGCCGCCAAGCGTGAGGCGGCCGCAGAACGGCTTTCGCGCGGCGATCTTCCCAAAGGCGGGGCATGGATCACGGCTGCGCGCGAAAACGCCCTCGAACGTTTGCACCAGATGGGCCTGCCCGCACGGCGCGACGAATACTGGCGCTTTACCCGCCCTGAGGCGCTGATCGCTGCCCAGGCCGCCCCCGTGCCGCTGATGATTGACGAGGACGCCCCCCAATTCGGGGAACTCGACCGCCTGAAACTGGTGTTTGTCGATGGCGTTCTGAATGTCGCGCAGTCCGACGCGTTGGCAATGGAAAATGTCGAGATCACCACGCTGGAACAGGCCGCAACACAGGATATCCACTGGGCGCGCGATCTGTTCGGTGTGCTCGAATCCCGGGGCCAGGCGCCGGTCGAGCGCCCGCTGGCGGCGCTGAACACCGCGACCGCGACCCAGGGCCTGTTGATTCGGGTGACAGGCAAGGCGCCGCGGCCGATCTCTCTGACCTATCTGCGCGCAGATGATGCGGGGGATGCGGTTGTCCACCATGTCATCAGGCTGGAAAAGGGGGCCGAGCTGACATTGCTGGAAAGCGGCCCGGCGGCTGCACGCCTGTCCAAGGTCATCGAGGTCGATGTCGCTGATGGCGCCAGCTTTGACCATATCCGAACCCAGGGCCGCGACCATGGGCGGCGCGCATTGACGCACCTGTTTGCGCGCATTGGCGCCGAGGCATCCTTCAAAAGCTTTTCGCTGACGGTCAATGGCGCGCTGACGCGCAATGAATATGTGATCACACTTGAAGGCGACGATTCGCACGCCACCGTGTCGGGGGCTGTTGCGGGTGACGGCAATGACGGGGCGTTCCATCAGGACGATACCGTGTTCATCACCCATGCGGGCGAGCGCTGCGAAAGCCGCCAGGTCTTCAAGAAGGTGCTGAGGAACGGCGCGACCGGCGTGTTTCAGGGCAAGATCCTTGTCAGGCAAAGCGCGCAAAAGACAGATGGCTATCAGATCAGCCAGGCGCTGCTGCTGGACGAGGACAGCCAGTTTCTGGCCAAACCCGAGCTGGAAATCTATGCCGATGACGTGGCGTGCAGCCACGGCGCCACGGTTGGTGCCATAGACGAGGATGCGCTGTTCTACATGGTGTCACGCGGTGTGCCGCGCAGGCAGGCGCAGGACATGCTGGTGCTGGCCTTCCTGTCCGAGGCGCTGGACGAGATCGACAACGAGGCCATCCGCGACGATATCCAGACGCGCCTTGAATTGTGGGTCGAAAGGCATAGCGCCTGATGGGGTTTCTGCGGGACATCGTGGAAACCTGGATACGCCCGGCACAGGTCGTGCGGCGCAAGCTGGCGGCCGGGCTGCGCGAGGAAAAGCTGCTGGCCTATGTGATCTTTGCTGCGCTGATCGCGCTGATAGCGCGCATTCCTGTCCTTGTCAGCGAACAGCAGGCGGCGGCCGACCCCAAGCCGCTGGATGCGCTGGTGGCGGGCAGCATCGTGGCCTATCTGCTGTTCGGCCCGCTGTTTCTGTATCTGCTGGCGGCGCTGAGCCATATGGTCGCCCGTCTGGCCCGCGGCAAGGGCAGTTGGCAGGGCGCGCGTCTGGCCCTGTTCTGGAGCCTGCTCGCCCTGCAACCCCTTGTCGCGCTGTCGGCCTTTCTTGTCGGCCTGGCGCCCTGGGCCTGGGTCGCACGGGTTGCCCCTTGGGCATTGGCGGGCGGGTTTGTCTGGGTCTGGCTGAGCGCGCTCGCCGCCGTCGAGCGCCCTTCGGACGAGCAATGAGATGCGTTTCCCGAATGCTTGCAACCCTGATCCGCGCCCTGGAAAAACCGGGCAAGCAACTCGTATTGCGACTTCGCCGCGCGATTTCCCTCAATTTGCCATAATTTGCAACCAATTTTCGGGCTACAGCAGCCCTTCAGTAAACGGGCTGACAGATTGCAAAAGGGTGGCACAGCGTGGCGATGACCGAAAATGGACTCTATCCGACGGGGTATCGACCGACGGGATATCGGTCAGGGGGCTACAACAGCCGCCCGAATGGCCCGATCTCGCTGACCGGGCGGGTCATTTACGCCTGGTTTCACATGTCGAAATCGGTGCGCAGGCTGCTGGCAGAGCAGCCGAGCGAAGGCTATCTGTTCTTTCTGGTGCTGATGTCGGATATGGCCTTTTTCCTGTCCTGGACAATGAAGGCGGTCATCGTGCCGAACTCGGCCGGCGTGGGGCTGATCTCGACCGAAATTGGCGCGCTGCTGGTCGTGGCGCTGGTCGTGCGTACCGCTGCGATGTATCTGTTTGCCATGCTCCTGGGCGCCACTGCACGGCTGTTTGGCGGCAAGGGAACCTGGCGGGATACCAGGATCGCGGTGTTCTGGGGGGCCTTTGTCACCGCGCCTTTCGGCGTTCTGGCGGCAGTCCTTTCGGTGTTGTTTACCAACCTTGCATTCTACTACCCCATCTTTGCCGCTTCGTGGATTTCGTTGCCGCCCTACTATTTGGGGGTGCTGCCCTTCGTGTGGTACATTTCCGTTGGCCTGGCGCGCGCGCACGGGTTCAGGAAAACCTCGCCGATATTCCTGATCATGTCGGTGGTTTCGCTTGTGGGGTTGATCCTGGGCATGTATTTCCACGCCAAAGGACTTTTCTGAAGGCGGAAACCATCATGCTTCGACGGGTGGGGTCGCTGATGCGGCTCACATTGACAGATCCTCGCGCGGCGGCGCGGGCATTGATGCAGGACGAGGCGGCGCTGGGGCAGGCGGTGCCGATCGCGCTGGCGGTGGTCGGCTTTGGCGTGATGCTGTCCTTCATCTTGGCGCAGCTGATGCCGGGGCCCGAATTTCCCATGCTTGATTTTCTGTTGGGCAACCCGCTGCTTTATGCCGGCTTTCAGTTCGCGTTGCTGCTTTTCTCGGTCGTTGCGATCTATGCGGTAGGGCGCATGTTTGGTGGCACCGGCGGTTTCCAGCAGGCGCTGCTGCTGATGAGCTGGGTGCAGTTCTTCATGCTGGTGGTGCAGATCGTGGCCGTCGGGGTCATGTTGCTTGTGCCGGGCGTGGGCATCCTGCTGAACTATGCCATCATGGTGAATTTCATCTGGCTGATGGTCGTGTTCATCACCGAACTGCACGGCTTTACCTCGCGCCTAAAGGTGCTGGGGGGCATGATCGGCACGGCATTTGTGGTGGCATTCGTCGCATCAGCCCTGCTTTCCGCCCTTGGCATGGGCATCAGCGTTCAAGGACTTTGACAATGTATGACGTCGAAAAGATCCGCTCTGACTTTCCCATCCTTGCACGCAAGGTGCATGGCAAGCCGCTGGTCTATCTTGACAATGGCGCCTCGGCCCAGAAGCCGCGCGCGGTAATCGACGCGATCACGCGGGCCTATGAACAGGAATATGCCAATGTTCACCGTGGGTTGCACACTCTTTCAAACCTTGCCACAGACAAGTACGAGGCCGTGCGCGGTATCATCCAGCGCTTTCTGAACGCCGAACATGAGGACGAGATCCTGTTCACCACCGGCGCGACCGAGGGCATCAACCTGGTGTCATACGCCTGGGCCGCCCCGCGCCTGCAGCCGGGCGATGAAATCGTGCTGTCGGTGATGGAACACCATGCCAATATCGTGCCCTGGCATTTCCTGCGCGAGCGCCAGGGCGTGGTGCTGAAATGGGTCGATATCGACGATCGCGGCGACCTCGACCCGCAGGCGGTGCTGGACGCGATCACCGACCGCACGCGCCTTGTGGCGATCACCCACATGTCGAACGTTCTGGGCAGTGTGGTGGATGTCAAGACCATCATCGCGGGCGCGCATGAGCGCGGCGTGCCGGTGCTGGTCGATGGCAGCCAGGCCTCGGTGCACATGCCGGTGGATGTGCAGGATCTGGGCGCCGATTTCTATGTGATCACAGGGCACAAGCTGTATGGCCCCTCGGCCTCGGGCGCGATTTACATCAAGCGCGCGCGCATGAACGAAATGCGCCCCTTCCTGGGCGGCGGCGACATGATCAACGAGGTCACGCGCGACAACGTCACCTACAACACGCCGCCCCACAAATTCGAGGCGGGCACACCCGGCATCGTGCAGATGATCGGCCTTGGCGTCGCGCTGGAATACATGATGGATCTGGGGCTGGACAATATCGCCGCGCATGAGCGCGACCTGCGCGATTACGCCAATGCACGACTTTCCGGCCTGAACTGGCTGAACATACAGGGAAATTCTGAAACCAAGGGCGCGATCTTTTCATTCACCCTGCAAGGGGCGGCGCATCCGCATGATATTTCGACCGTGGTCGATCAGCGCGGCATCGCCGTGCGCGCCGGCCACCATTGCGCCCAGCCCCTGATGGAGCGCCTTGGCGTCACCGCCACCTGCCGCGCCTCATTCGGCCTGTACAACACCCGCGCCGAGGTCGATGCCCTGGTTGACGCGCTGGAGCTGTGTCACGAGCTGTTTGACTGACACGGCGGATCACGCCCCAAGACCTTTGTTCAAATCAGAGGTCTTCTCCAAGGCTCTTTGCATAGAGGATCAATGTGTCGCGAAATTGCGAGAGCAATTCCTTGTCGTCAAACGACATCCAAAAGACCAGATTCAGGCGGTCGATTTCCCCGAATTGGGGGCGTCCTCGTCAACCATCAGCGGCACGGGGGCGGCCTGGGCAGCGATCAGCGCCTCAGGGCAGGTAAAGCGCCAGTATTTGTCGCGCCGTGCGGGCAGGCCCATCTGGTGCAAACGTTCGAGGGCGAGTTCGCGCAGCAGTTCCTGAGCCAGGATTTCTGTGGCGTCCTCTTGAGCGCGGGCATGTGTAATTTCGGGAAAAAGAGGGCTGACCAGCATAATCACCAGCGAGACCATTGTGAGGGCAGCGCGCCGCCTCATTGATCAAACCTTCCTTTTTTCAAATCGCGATCACGTGCGATTTGCAGCAAACTATGGAGAAAGGGCCTGGCCGACTCGGCATACCCGCGAGCGACCGGATTGAACGAGGCCTGCGCGCCAAAGCCCGTCGAGGGATCGTATTGTTTGGCGATGACGTGGTAGTTTGTTCCATCAATTGGTTGCCCAATAAGCACTTTGGAAGAATACGAACTGCCCGAAAGTCTGGCAAAATTGACGAGTGATTTATTTACCGATCCCATCTTTTTTCTTCTCCGTAGTAGTTATCAGCGCAAATGCGTTTGTCTTTTTCGAGCGTGAAGATGTAGTATCCCCATTCCGACTTTAGAAGCGCCAAATGCCGGCGGGGCGGATAATATCTGACTGCAAAAGAAGGCAGCTTGCAGGGAAAGGTGTTGCCCCCCCACGCCAAATTGGCACGATTTTCCTTTGTGTCTCGCGTTTCGGTCAGGCAAATCTGGTAGAACCAAAGATATCCCACCTTGTGCGTTTCGCATTTTCCCATCGGACCATCGGACCAGAGCACATACATCCTGTCTGGCAGACGCGCGACGTAATCGGTGAATATCTTGCGGTCGGCCCTGATCTGGCGGTCGAGATATTTCACCACCTGCGTTTCCACAGCCACCAGCACCACCCAGCCAAGCACAAGGCCCAGTACCCAGCGCCAAAAACGGCGCCACGCGCGCTTTCTGTCGTCCTCATCGTTCATAGCGCGCGCGCCAAATGGCAACTCCTGTAGCGCTCGCTCTCCACGACCTGTTTCATGGTTTTGGCCGGGTCGTCATGATACAGCGCGCAGAGCGGGTTGACAGGCACCGGAAATCCGCGCCCTTTCAGTTCTTGCTGAAAGGTGATCTCCAATGCCTTTTCAAATGCCGGCCCCGTGGGGCGCTTTTTCTTGTCGCTTGTCAGTATTCGAAACAGAAGAAGATCGAGAATCAGGGACTTGTTTTCCCAGTCCAAGGGTTTTGTCTTTCGCATTTCCTGCTTGGATAACAAGAGAAACAAGGCGGCACTTCCATCGTTGTTCCCATCCGGGAAGAGATATTCCGCATCCAACAAATACCAAAGCGCCAGTCTCGTGCTCAGGTAGTAGGGTTCTGGTTTGGCCAGATCCCGAGGTGCCCCAGGAATCCCATAAACATCCGGATACATCAGGGCCAGCTGCGCAAAGCTGTTCCCATCACATGGGTAAAGAAACTTTGGCAGCTTCACGGCGGGGTCTTTTGCATGCGCCTGGTCGAGCGTGACGCAGTCATGTGCGGGCGCGGGCGGTGTGCTGGGGTTGCCCGCATTCCGGGCCCATGCCGGGGTGAGGATGGCAAGGGCAGACAGCAGCGAAAGGAAGGTCACGAAAGCCGGAAGAACGAATCCGGATATGATTGCGTGCCGATGGCGTGCGTGGTCAAGAAACGTGCATTTTCCAAGGTTCATCTTCGGCCCCCTTGGCAAGGATAACGAAGAAGGGGACCAAGGCAAGACCGGCGGCCACAGGATCAGGGAAAAACCGCTATCGGGATATTCTGGCGGAGAGACAGGGATTCGAACCCTGGGTGGGGTCGCCCCCACAACGGTTTTCGAGACCGCCCCGTTCGACCACTCCGGCACCTCTCCGCAAGATGTTCTGGTCTGAACGCGCGCTGTTTAATCCGGCTGGCGTCTCAGGGCAAGTGGTGATTTTGCCCTTGATTGTCAAACCCTGCCTGCCTGGGACAAGATTTCGATCAGCGGCTCGAGCCCCGCCTCGTGACGTTTCCAGCCCTTGACAGAAGAGCGATAGATCTTTTGCCGGACCTGGCTGACACTGGCTGTCTTCACGACGGTGGCAGATTTGTGGAATTCCAGCACCCGTGGATCCCAGTCAAGCCCGCAGGCGGCCAGCAGGCGCCGCGCCTCGGATTCGGGCTCGCTGGTCAGTTTCTCGTATGAACAGTGATGGACAACACCCGGCATCACAGTATCCCAGTGGTCCATCAGGTCGCGGTACAGCAGATAGAATTGCGCCAGCTCTTTCAGGTCATAGGCGTAGGCGTGCCCAAAGCCGGAGAAATAGTTTTTCCAGATCGACAGGCAGGTGTCGCGCGGATCGCGCTGCATGTTGATGATCGTGGCATTGGGAAACGCCATCCGCACCAGCCCCAGCCAGAAGAAATTGGCCGGCATCTTGTCAACCACGCGGGCGGCGTCCGGCCCGTAGCGGTCAAGCAGGGCCAGGTAATCGCGGGCGAAATCAGCCAGATCCGGCTGCACGTCGGACAGGGTGTTCAGGGCGGCTTCCCCGAAGGTCGGGATGAATTCCAGCTCGCCCGCCGCGGCCGCCTGGGGATGGCTGGCGATGATCTGCTCGGCCAGCGTGGTGCCAGATCGCATCATGCCGACAATCAGCACCGGCTTGCGGCTTTCTTCCCTTGGGCCGTCATATGAGGCGATGAAGTCGGCGGTAAAGATCTCGCGAATTCTTTGCGCGCGCTTTTGATCGATGTCGATTCGATAGTCGAACTGTGCCCTGCGAATGCGGTTCCCCTCGGTCCAGAACGTGAAGGCCTGATCATGTTTCCCAAGATCCTCGGCGATCTTGCCCCGGGCAAAGGCCAGGTGCATGCGGGCAGGGCTGTCTGGTGGGCTGGCGTGATAGGCCGTTTCGATGGAGGTGATTTCCGGCTCGTCGCCCTTGTATTTTCGCAGCGTGGTCATGGTGCGCCAGGCCTCGGCCAGGTCCGGGTCGCATTCAACTGCCCGGTTCAGGGCCGAGATCGCCTCATCCATGCGGCCGAGATTGCCGTATTGCACGCCCAGCCGATACCAGGCATCGGCCATGTCGGGCGCCAGTTTCAGGGCCTTTTCCAGATGCGCGACGGCCTTTTCAACCCTGTCATCCTGCACCAGCGCATAGGCCATGTTCACAAGCAGGGCCGGATCATCGGGTGCCAGATTCAACGCCTGCTTGAACAGCTCGATCGCCTCATGCGTATGGCCCAGTTTGGCCAGCGCATCTGCCTTGCCGTTCAGCGCGTTCACATGGCTTGGATCCAGTGCCAGCGCGCGGTCAAAGGTATCGATGGCCTGTGGGTATCTGCCCATCTGTGCAAGGGCGACACCAAGGTTGTGGTGGTTCTGCACAAGGTCGGGGTTCAGCGCGATAGCGCGCTCAAGTACCGGGATTGCCTTGTCCGGCTGCCCCATCTGCACCAGCACGCTGCCCAGATTGCCCTGGGCCTCGGCATATGTCGGGCGCAGCCGGACGGCCGCCTGAAAGCTGGCCACGGCCTGTGCCGGCTGGCCCATGTTTGACAGCGCCATGCCAAGGATATTGTGCAAGAGCGCCTCTTTCGGGGCCTTCCCGAGCAACAGCCGCACAAGGGTTGCGGCCTGCGCAAACTGCCCGCCTTGCAGCAGCTGCACCGCCTGATCCACCTCGGCCTGTGCAAGTGGCCCGCCACCAATGCCCGCCTGCTTTTGCAGGCGTTTCAGGGCGCTGCGTGCCTTGGCGTGGGCGGGCATCCGCGCAAGGATCGCGGCATAGAGTTCCGCCGCCCGAGCGATGTCACCGGCCTTGCTTGCGGCCTCGGCCTTGGTCAGGGTCTGTTTGACATTTCGGGGTGGGTGCTCCATGGGTCATGCGCCTTGCAGGGGTTGATTGACTTTCAGCCTTACCCAACTGCGCCCCCCGTCGCAATCAGGTGTTTGCGGGCTTGACATTCCGCGCGTGATTCCCGATATACCGCCATCGCCCGGGCTTTGCCCCGGTGTGATGGATAATGTATGCAATCTCGTCCTGAAACAGGGGCGCGCTGTCCGAAGGCGCCATTGCGGCGGAAACACCCGGTCGAGGATCCAGACAGACCGGGGGCCAGAGAGACGCGGATGAATGAAAAGGAAATCTGCGGATGTTCGCAGTGCTGAAAACTGGTGGCAAGCAGTACAAGGTTGCCAGCGGCGATGTCCTGAAGGTTGAAAAACTTGCAGGCAATGCCGGAGACAAGGTTCAATTCAACGAGGTGCTGATGCTGGGCGGCGACAAGGTCGTCGTAGGCGCGCCTCTGGTCGAGGATGCCGCCGTTCAGGCCGAGATCATCGACCAGATCAAGGGCCCCAAGCTGATCCACTTCGTCAAGCGCCGGCGCAAGCATTCGAGCCAGCGCAAGAAGGGTCATCGCCAGCAGCTGACCGTTCTGCGCGTGACCGAGATCCTTGCAAGCGGCGCATCCAAGTCGGGCGTTGCTGCCGCTGTCGGTGCCGCGTCGGTCAAGGTTGACGCCCCCGCAGCCGAGGCAAAAAAGCCCGCTGCGAAGAAAACCGCCAAGCCGGCCGCCGAAAAGCCCAAGAAGGCCGCGGCCCCAGCCGGTGAGGACGACCTCAAGGTTCTGTCGGGTGTCGGCCCGGCTCTGGAAAAGAAACTCAAGGAAGCGGGTGTCACCACGCTTGCGCAGATCGCGGAATGGACCGAAGAGCACATCGCTGCTATTGAGGAAAAGATCGCGGCCAAGGGCAAGGCTGTGCGTGAAGGCTGGGTCGAACAGGCCCGCAAACTGATCGAAGGCAAGTAAGGAGAAGCGACATGGCACATAAAAAAGCAGGCGGTTCATCCCGTAACGGTCGCGACTCTGCCGGTCGCCGCCTTGGCGTCAAGAAATTCGGTGGCGAAGCCGTCATTCCGGGCAATATCATCGTGCGTCAGCGCGGCACCAAGTGGTGGCCGGGCGAGGGCGTTGGCATTGGCCGCGACCACACCATCTTTGCAACCGCAGAAGGCCAGGTGAAATTTCACAAGGGTCTCAAGGGCCGCACCTTCATTTCGGTGCTTCCGATGGCGGAGGCCGCAGAGTAAGCCGAACCCGGCACAGCTGAAAAGTTCAGGGGATCGGTGAAACTCGCCGGTCCCTTTCTCTTTTTTTGTGTTGGACATCTTTTTGTCACCAGATTGTGTAATTGCAATTTCGAAATCGCGATCCCATCTAAGGATCACCGTTCAAGGGAGGTTGAGCGTGCGAGCAGAAAACATGCAGGCAGGCGGCCAGCGGATCGAATCCGATCTGCGCCAGCCCGTCATTACCGCAGAACGCATCATGCTGCGCCCGATCGAGGCAGGCGACGCAGAACTTGTGGCACGTCACGCGGGTGACCAGCGCATTGCCCAGATGACCTGTGCAATCCCGTTTCCGCTGTCGCTTGAGGCAGCGCGTGAATATGTCGCCCGCGCCCAGGAAGAGGACAGGGTCGAGGATGTCTGGGTCATCGACGGCTCCCCCGGCGGGGCCGAGGCGTTTCTTGGCGTGATTTCGTTGCGCTATCTCGGGCGCGATCAGTCCGAGGTCGGGTATTGGGTGGCGCCGACCTTCTGGAACCGGGGCTATGCGTCCGAGGCACTGCGTGCGTTGCTTGAGGCCAACCCCCATGACAACCGTTCGGTCGTGGCCTCGGTGTTTCAGGACAACCCCGCCTCGGCGCGGGTGCTGACAGGCGCCGGTTTTATTTGTCTGGGCGAGGCCGAGGCCTTTTCGCTGGCCCGTGGTGAACATGTGCCGACATGGACCTATCTGAAAACCCTGAAAGGGGATGGCTGAGTTGCCGAACCGCGGTGGCGAATATGGCAATTTCAAACGTAAATGGCGCGGCGCGGGTGATTGAATGATCCCGCGCCCTCGCTTATGCAGTTGGGGCAAAGGGGTCTGTAATGAAGTTTCTCGATCTGGCCAAGGTAACGATACGCTCGGGCGCTGGCGGCAATGGCTGCGTCAGCTTCCGGCGCGAGAAATATATCGAATATGGCGGTCCCGACGGCGGCGATGGCGGGCGCGGCGGCGATGTCTGGGTCGAGGCCGTGGACGGGCTGAACACGCTGATCGATTTCCGCTATCAGCAGCATTTCTTTGCGGGCAATGGCCGCCCCGGCATGGGCCAGGCCCGCACCGGCAGGAATGGCGATGACATCGTGCTGCGCGTACCCGTGGGCACCGAGGTGCTGGACGAAGACGGCGAAACCGTGATTGCCGACATGACGGAACTTGGCCAGCGCGTGCTGCTGGCAAAGGGGGGCAATGGCGGCTTTGGCAATCTGCATTTCAAGTCCTCCACCAACCAGGCGCCGCGGCGGGCCAATTCAGGCCAGCCGGCCATTGAACGCGTGGTCTGGCTGCGGCTGAAACTGATTGCCGATGCGGGGCTTCTGGGCCTGCCCAATGCGGGCAAGTCCACATTTCTTGCGGCAACATCGAATGCGCGGCCCAAGATCGCCGACTATCCCTTTACCACGCTTCACCCCAATCTGGGGGTGGTCAAGGTGGACGGCGCAGAATTTGTCATCGCCGATATTCCGGGCCTGATCGCCGGCGCGCATGAAGGCCACGGCCTTGGCGACCGCTTTCTGGGGCATGTGGAACGCTGCGCGGTTCTGCTGCATCTCGTGGATGCGACGGCCGAAGATGTGGCGGGCGATTACGCCACCATCATCAACGAATTGCGGCAATATGGCGGGCATCTGGCCGACAAGCACCGGGTGACCGTGCTGAACAAGGTCGATGCGCTGGATGATGAACAAAGGGCCGTCAAACGGGCCGCGCTCGAGGCCGCCCATGGCGGGCCGGTCCTGCTGATGTCGTCGGTTTCGGGCGAAGGCGTGCAGGATGTGCTGCGCGCCCTGCGCCGCCAGATCCGCCGCGACCGGCAGGACGAGGCCGCCGCCCTTGCCCCCGAGGAGGACGAATGGCGGCCCTGAATCCCCTGTCGAATGTGCGCCGTCTGGTCGTCAAGATCGGCTCGGCATTGCTGGTCGAACGTGACAGCGGGGCGCTGCGCATCGACTGGCTGCGGGCGCTTGCGGCGGATATTTCGGATGCGCGCAAAAAGGGGCGCGACGTGATGATCGTGTCGTCGGGCTCGATCGCGCTGGGGCGCAAGGTGTTGGGCCTGCCCGACGGCACGCTGCCGCTGGAGCGCAGCCAGGCCGCCGCCGCCGTGGGCCAGATCAGGCTGGCACGCGCCTATGAAGAGGCGCTGGCGCCTTTCGGTATCACAACGGCGCAGGTGCTGGTGACGCTTGAAGACACCGCCGACCGCCGGCGCTATCTGAACGCGCGGGCGACGCTTGCGACATTGCTGGGCATGGGCGTCGTGCCCATCGTGAACGAAAACGACACCATCGCCACCGACGAGATCCGCTTTGGCGACAATGACCGGCTGGCCGCACAGGTGGCGGGCATGGCCGGGGCCGATCTGCTGGTGCTTTTGTCCGATGTTGACGGGTTGTATACCGGCAACCCGATGACCGACCCGCAGGCACGCCATATTCCCCGCATTGAACGCATCACCCCCGAAATCGAGGCCGCCGCGGGTGACGCGGTATCGCAATCGGCCAAGGGCGGCATGAAGACCAAGCTGATCGCCGCCCGCACCGCCACCGCCGCAGGCTGTGCGATGGTGATCACGCGCGGTGATGTCGCGCGCCCGCTCAAGGCGTTGCAGGAAGGCGCGCGCCACAGCTGGTTTGCGCCGATGGGCGACCCGCAGGTGGCCCGCAAGCGCTGGATTGCAGCGATGAAGCCAAAGGGCGAGATCGTTGTCGATGCCGGCGCGGCGCAGGCGCTGGGGCAGGGCAAGTCGCTGTTGCCCGCTGGCGTTGTCGAGGTCCGCGGCAGCTTTCACCGGGGCGATCCGGTGACCATTTCAGGGCCGGACGGCCAGAGGCTGGGCAAGGGGCTGGCGGGCTATGACAGCCTTGAGGCCGATCGTATCAAGGGGCGACATTCGCGCGACATTGCCGCCATTCTGGGCTATCCCGGCAGGGCGGCGCTGATTCACAGGGATGACATGGTGACATGAACGAAAACATTACCGACATGATGGCCCGTATCGGGCAGGCGGCGCGCAAGGCCGCGCAGGAACTGGGTTACGCCCCTTCCGAACAGCGTGCGCAGGCGATGACGGCGGCAGCAAGCGCGATCAGGGCGGGCAAGGACAGGATCGCGGCGGCAAATGCGCGCGACATGGAATATGGCCGCGACAAGGGGCTGAGCAACGCCATGCTTGACCGGCTCATGCTGGATGACGCGCGGATTGAATCGATCGCCGCCGCGCTGGAATCCGTGGCCGCGCAGCCCGACCCGGTCGGTGCCACCATCAAGGAATGGGACATGCCCTCGGGGCTGCATATCCGGCGCGTGCGCACGCCGCTGGGGGTGATCGGGGTGATCTATGAAAGCCGGCCCAACGTCACGGCCGATGCCGGCGCGCTGTGCCTGAAGGCCGGCAATGCAGTGATCCTGCGGGGGGGCTCGGAAAGTTTTCACTCGTCAGGCGCAATCCATGAATGTCTGGTCGAGGGGTTGCGCGCCGCCGGCCTGCCCGAGGCCGCGATCCAGCTGGTGCCGACACGCGACCGCGCGGCAGTGGGCGAGATGCTGACCATGACCGACCATATCGACGTGATCGTCCCGCGTGGTGGCAAGGGGCTGGTCGGGCGCGTCCAGGCCGAGGCCCGGGTGCCGGTCTTTGCCCATCTCGAAGGGATCTGCCACATCTATGTGGACAGGGCCGCCGACATGGATAAGGCCCGCCGCGTGGTGCTGAACGCCAAGACGCGCCGCCCCGGCATCTGTGGCGCCGCCGAATGCGTGCTCGTGGATCGTGCCCTGTTCGAACGCGCAGGCGCCCCGTTCATCGAGGATCTGGTCAAGGCGGGCGTCGAGGTGCGCGCCGAGGGTGCGTTGCAACAGATCGAAGGCACCGTTCCGGCCAATGCCGACGATTTCGGGCGTGAATTCCTTGACATGATCATCGCCGCGAAGATCGTGGACGGGGTGGACGGCGCAATCGAACATATCCGCGCCTATGGCTCGCAACATACCGATGCCATATTGACCGAGGATGACGCCACCGCCGCCCGCTTTTTCGAACGCCTCGACAGCGCCATATTGATGCGCAATGCCTCGACCCAGTTTGCCGATGGCGGCGAATTTGGCATGGGCGCCGAGATCGGCATCGCGACCGGCAAGATGCATGCGCGTGGCCCGGTGGGGGCGGAACAGCTGACCAGCTTCAAATATCTGGTCGAGGGCGACGGCACGATCCGTAGTTGACGACCGGGCTGTTCTTCTTTGCAAAAATACTCTCGGGGGTGCGGGGGCAGACAGCCCCCGCCTGCGCAGCCGGAAATCGCAGATGCCTCCGGCGGGAGTATTTGGACAAAGAAGAAGAACTGGCCCAAAATAAAAACCCGCCGGTAATCAGGCGGGTTTGTCAGTCGGGGGCCGCTCGGAAGAGTTAACGACCCCAGGTCCTTACAGGGCCGCAATCCATGTGAACGAAGTTGGACCGGGAGTATTTCCCAACTCCGCCAGCCCGGCATGCCAGGGCGGCGCGGTAAACCTGCGAGACGGAACGTGACTTGAGCCGCGTATCAGCGGCCATACCCTTGATATGAAGGGATTTCTTGGCAACACCACCGCCGCGACGACGGCGCAGCATGGCGTTGGTGCGTGGCGTACGGTAGCCCGACAGCATCAGATAGGGTTCGCGTGTGTCCAGCAGGCGATGTGCGGCTGCGAGAACATCGAAATTGCGCGGATCCATGTTGATTGCCTTGTCTTCACGCCAATCGCGCATGAAATGGTTTATCTCTGCCAGGGCTTCGGGAATATACTCACCGTCGATCCAGTAGATCGTTTCCAGCGTTTCGCCGGTTCGGCCGGAATACATTGACAGCTTGCGAATATCCCCGGCACCTTTCAGAAATCCGAAGGTCTTGGAATATACTGGCGCTGCGGCAACGGCTGTCAGGGCGAATGCCCCCAGCAGTGCCCGACGCGAAGTTTTTGCACCGATCAGCTCAGTCATGACTGGTGTCTGTCCCCATGATATGTTGGCCACACTGGCAGTCGCGGCCGGCCCCAATTTCCCCCAGGTGACATTTTTATGCCACAAAACGAATCAGGGGCCAAGGGGAGTTTTGGAAACAATCCGAAGCAATACTCGGATTGCGCGGATTTTTGCCAACGATCGCAGGCCATTCGGGGGTCTTTGCGTAACGTTGCCGCAAGCATCTGTGCTGGGAATAAATGTTGTGCAAAACGCACTGGATCAGGGCGTCAATGTCGCGATGGTGTTACTGTTGTGTCACGTGAGCCCGAACAATTCCGATTGATGTCGCGCAAAACGGCTTGGGCGCTTGAGTGGCAGGCGATATAGTCAGATAGCGTGCAGGCAGTCTACAGGTATTGAGGAGCAGGAGTTTTGAGTATGTATTCCGTCACAGATGGTTCCGCCCAGGGTATTTCCCGTGGATTTGCGGGGCTGCGCGGGCTGCCAGGGATCAGCATGTTTTCAGTGATCTTCGCAGCATTTCTGGTGCTGTTTTCAGCGGGCATGGCCGACGCGCAGTCGCTTGCCTTCAAGCAGGCGGTCGCGGTCGCTGCGATGAAGGACAAGGACATTGCCATATTCTACAAGGAAAGGGATTATCGCCCCATCTGGACCAGCTATTCCGATGGCCAGAGACGGCGCGCATTTTTCGAAGCGGCATCGCGCGCCTGGGTTCACGGCCTGCCGGCCGGGCGTTATGACGCGGCACAGATGCGCAAGGATTTTCGTGCCGCGCGCACGGCGCGCGAGCGGGGGATGCTTGAGGTCGCGACAACCCGCAAGTTCCTGCAATATGCCCGCGACATACAGTCGGGTATTCTGGAGCCCAGGCGGGTCAGCAAGGAAATCTATGTCAAACCGCCCCGACGCGACCGGCTGGCGATTCTGAGGGCATTCGTCCAGAGTTCGCCACAGGCATTCATTCGCAAACTGCCGCCGCAAAGCCTGCAATATCAGCGTCTTCTCAAGGAAAAGGCGCGGCTTGAGCGGATCATCGGCCGTGGGGGCTGGGGTGAAAAGGTCAGGGCGCGCAAGCTCAAGCCCGGCAGCAAGGGGGCGCAGGTCGTTGCCCTGCGCAACCGGCTGAAAAGGATGGGGTATCGCGGGGCGGGCAGTGGCGCGACCTATGACGATGCACTTGAACGCGCGGTGCAGCTGTTTCAGATCGACAACGGGCTGAACCCGGATGGTGTCGCCGGACGGGCGACGATTGCCGCCATCAATGTTTCGGCCCAGAAACGCCTTCAACAGGTGGTGGTCGGGCTGGAACGCCAGCGTTGGCTGAACAAGCCGCTTGGCAAACGGCATATCATTGTCAATCAGGCCGATTTTCGGGCATTTGTTATCGACAATGGCAGGGTGACGCTGGAAACAAGGGTCGTTGTCGGCAAGGCCGGCAAACAGTTTCGCACGCCCGAGTTTTCCGACGAGATGACCCATCTGATCATCAACCCGACCTGGCATGTGCCGCAATCCATCGCGCGCAAGGAATACCTGCCCATGCTGCAAAAGGATCCCAACGCGCTGGCCAAGCAGGGCCTCGCCATGCTTGATGAGTCCGGGCAGCCGGTGGACCCGACGACGATAGATTACTCGCAGTTCGATCAGGATAATTTTCCCTTTGACCTGAAACAGCCCCCGGGTGGTGGCAATGCGCTTGGCGTCGTCAAATTCATGTTTCCGAACCGGTTCAACGTGTATTTGCATGATACACCGTCGAAATCGCTGTTCAGCCGCGATATTCGGACATATTCGCATGGCTGTGTCCGGGTTCAAAAGCCCTATGACTTGGCCTATACGCTGCTTGCGCCTCAGACATCCGATCCCAAGGCCTTTTTTCAAAGCATTCTTGAGACCGGCGAAGAGACGCAGGTTGACCTTGTCAAGCCCGTGCCGATCTATCTGACCTATCAGACGGTCTGGGTCACCCCCGAGGGCCGGCCCAACTATCGCATGGATGTCTATGGTCGCGACAAGCTGGTATTT
>JAUZRU010000146.1 GCA_030950185.1 Paracoccaceae bacterium
GAAACCGTTGGATAGGCGATCAGGTCAGACAAGATGGCACGGGTCTGGTCCAACGGTGTCATGGCTTGACAAACAGTTTGCGCGGAAGGTTGCACAGTGTTTCGGCCGGGCCGTCCGAACGGATCAGGATCGATTCCGTGATCTCCAACCCCCAGCCGTCCATCCACAGGCCTGGCATGAAGTGAAACGTCATTCCGGGTTTCAGGATCGTGTCATCCTCCGGGCGCAAGCTGACCGTGCGCTCGCCCCAGTCGGGCGGGTAGCTGAGCCCGATGGGGTAGCCGCAGCGCGCGCCGCGCTCGATCCCCGCCCGGCTCAGCACATCGCCAAGCGCATTTGCCACATCACCTGCGCGATTGCCCGCGCGGGCGGCGTCGATACCGGCCTCCAGCCCCTCGATCAATGCTGCTTCGGTCCGTTTCACGACATCGGGGGGCGTGCCCAGCCAGACCGTTCGACAAAGCGGTGCGTGATAGCGCCGGTAAACACCCGCCAGTTCGAAAAATGTGCATTGGTCCTGCTCGAGCGGCGCGCCGTTCCATGTTAGATGCGGGGCCGAGGCGTCCGCGCCTGACGGGCACATCGGCACGATGGCCGGGTAGTCGCCCCAGTCCCCATCAATGCCGACAAGAGCATCACGGTAGATTTCCGCGACCAGTTCATTCTTGGCCAGCCCCGGCCTGGCGCGTTCGATCGCGCCGATGACCATCTTTTCGGCGATCCGCGCGGCCTTGCGCATGAAAGCGATCTCGTCGTCCGACTTGATCGCACGCTGCCAGTTGACCAACGCGGTCGCGTCCCGAAGATCCGCCTTTGGAAGTTCTTTGCGAAGAGTCACATAGGCTTTGGCCGAAAAATAGTAATTCTCCATCTCGAGGCCAATTCGCGCCCCGCCAAAGCCGAGATCGGACAACAGCCTGGCCAAATGCTGCATGGGATGGCGTTCGGTTGATTGCACATACATGTCGTCGTACGGGCGCAGGTTGCCCTCGGGCAGCCACGCCGTGCGTCGGGCGCCATTGGCATCCATCTCGCGGCCCCACCACACGGGGTCCCCTTCGTGACTGATGATGACCCCTTGGTGAACATAGAACGACCAGCCATCGTAACCGGTCAGCCAGGCCATGTTGGAAGGGTCTTCAATGAACAACACATCCAGCCCCGCAGCCAGCATGGCATTGCGCACCAGAGCCAGGCGGCGGCTGTATTCGAGGGGCGTAAAAGGCATGTAGA
>JAUZRU010000147.1 GCA_030950185.1 Paracoccaceae bacterium
CTGCCGCGCGAAGCTTCTGGAACGTGCCCGAGGGGGCCGAAATCCTTGCCGCCCCGGGTGCATCGAGCCTGATCGCCCGGATCCCGTGTCTGACCTCGCCCGACAGCGCGCAGATCGCACTGCGCAGCTATAACGAACACGCCGCCGCCTTTCGCGCCGCCGGCTGGACGGTAAGCGAAAGCCGCGGCAAGGCCCGTGTGGTGGTGCATCCGAACAACCCCGACGGGCGGCTATGGGACGGGCGCGACCTGGGCCGCGAAAGCCTGCTGGTCATCGACGAAAGCTTTTGCGACGTGACGCCGGCCCAAAGCCTTGTGCATCTGGCGACGCGCCCCGGTGTGGTGGTGCTGAAAAGTTTTGGCAAATTCTGGGGGCTGGCCGGTCTGCGGCTGGGCTTTGCCATCGCGCGACCGGAAACCCTTGGGCCGCTGGCCGAGATGCTGGGCCCCTGGCCGGTTTCAGGCCCGGCGCTGGCCATCGGAGCGCGCGCGCTTTCCGACGACAGCTGGGCGCGGAACACGCGCAGCTGGCTGGCTGAAATGGCCGACCGTCTTGACCGCCTGATGACCGGCTTTGGCGCGCGCAGCATCGGCGGCACCACGCTGTTCCGGCTGTATGAGGTGGACAACGCCGCCCGCTGGCAGGATCGGCTGGCCCAGGGGCGGGTTCTGGGGCGCATCTTTCCCTATTCCGAAACCTGGCTGCGGCTGGGCATTCCCGGGGACGAAAACGCCCTTCGCAGGCTGGAGGCGGCACTGGCCGCAGCGACATGAGCCCCCTTTCCGCTATCCTGCTGGCACTGGTGATCGACGCCCTGCTGGGAGACCCCGGCTGGCTCTGGGACAGGTTTCCGCACCCTGCGGCGCTGATGGGGCGTCTTGTGGCCTTGCTGGACAGACACCTCAATCACGGCCGCGCCCGCCGCGCAAAGGGCGTGCTTGCGCTGCTGGTGCTGATTCTGGTGACGGGGCTGGCCGCCCATGCAATCACCCTGCTGCCTGCGGGCGACCTGTTGGCCGCACTGGCCATGGGCGTGTTGCTGGCCCAGAAAAGCCTGGCACAGCATGTGGGCGCCGTTGCCAAGGCGCTGGCATCCGGCGGCCTGCCCGAGGGAAGGCGCGCGGTGGCACGGATCGTGGGGCGCGATGTCGAAACGCTGGATGAGGCGGGCATTGCCCGTGCAGCCATCGAAAGCGCGGCCGAGAATTTCAGCGACGGCGTGGTTGCGCCGCTGTTCTGGGGGCTGCTTTTCGGCCTGCCGGGCATGGCGATCTACAAGGCGGTGAACACGGCTGACAGCATGATCGGCTATCGCAACGCGCGCTATCGCGATTTTGGCTGGGCGGCGGCGCGGCTGGACGATGTGCTGAACTGGATACCGGCGCGGCTGAGCGGGGCGCTGATCTGTCTGGCGTATCTGTCGGCGCGGGGCGTGCGGGTGATGCTGCGCGACGCCGGGCTGCACCGCTCGCCCAATGCCGGCTGGCCCGAGGCGGCGCTGGCGGGCGTGCTGGGAATTTCGCTTGCGGGGCCGCGGGTTTATGACGGGCAGCTGGTGGACGAGCCTTTCGTCAATGCCGAGGCTAGGCGGGATGCGAGAGCGGGGGATATTCGCCGGGCGGTGAGTGCAATCTGGCGCGCCTGGGGTGTGCTGGTGGTGCTGCTTGGCGCGCTCTGGCTGGTGGCCGGGTAAGGTCGGGGGGCGCTGCCCCCGTCGCTGGCGCGACTCCCCCGGAGTATTTGGGCAAAGAAGAAGCCGTGGTCAGCCCGCACTTTGGCCGGCCGCCTTTTCCAGTGCCTCGCGCAGGATGCCGGGGTCGCCGATATGGTTGGCCAGAAGCAGGATCAGCCGCGCGTTGAGCGCATCGGATTGTGCCTTGGACAGCCCTTCATGGGCAGCCAGAAGAGCCTCGTAGAAATCATCCGGGGCGGGGATGTTGGCATGCAGGGTCAGTTGGGGCATTTTTCGGTTCTCCGTCATTGGCGGGCAAGCGCGCGGTCATGGGCGGCGGTGATCGCATCGCGGTCATATTCCAGCCAGCGGGCGGCAACATGCTGGTCGGGCCGGATCAGGTAGAGCGCGCGCCCTGCCCCGCCAAGCCAGCGGGCCGCCAAGGCGTCGGATTCGTCGGTTGCCAGCTGCACGACCTCGATACCGGCTAATTCGTCGGGCACATCGATGCCGATTGCCAGCAGCTTGAATCCATCGCCCAGCCGGTCGAGCAGCCAGCCCTTGCGCAGCGGCGCATCCACCGCCGGGGCGCCGGGGCGGGTTTCGGCAGGCAGGCCTGCCGCATCGGGGCCGTTGAGCGGCGAGCCATCGTGAATCGTGGGCACCGACAGGCGGCCCGAATTGACCAGAGGGCGGGCAAATTCGTGATGTTCGGCCAGATCAAGCACCGCATCGCGGAAGATATGGCTGATTTCCGATTTCGGGGTGATGAATTCGGTCGAGCGGGTGGAATTGAGGATGTTTTCATCCGCCGCCTGCTCGCGCTCATGGCAATAGCTGTCGAGCAGGGCCTCTGGTGCCTCGCCATTGATCACCGCGCGCAGCTTCCATGCCAGGTTGTCGGCGTCCTGGATGCCGGAATTGGCGCCGCGCGCCCCAAAGGGCGAGACCTGATGCGCGCTGTCGCCGGCAAACAGCACGCGGCCCTTGCGGAAATGCTCCATCCGGGCGCATTGGAATGTGTAGATCGAGGTCCATTCAAGTTCGAATTTCGCATCACTCCCCAGCATCGCATGCAGGCGGCGGCGGATATTTTCGGGCTTCAGCTCTGCCTCGCGGTCGATATCCCAGCCCAGCTGCATGTCGATGCGCCAGACATTATCGGGTTGCTTGTGCAGCAGTGCCGACTGCCCCTTGTTGAAGGGGGGATCGAACCAGAACCAGCGTTCGGTCGGAAATTCGGCCTCCATCACCACATCGGCGATCAGGAAATTGTCCTCAAACACCTGCCCCGTAAAGCCCAGCCCCAGCATCTTGCGGATCGGCGAATTCGCCCCGTCGCAGGCAACCAGCCACTCGGCATCAATGTTGTACGATCCCTCGGGCGTGTCGATTTCCAGCGTGACGTGATCATTGTGCAGCCCCACGGCCGAAACCTTGTTACGGCCCCTGATCTCGATGGGGGCGCCATCTGCCTGCATGTGGCGGATGTGATCGACAAGGAATTTCTCGAAATGATATTGTTGCAGGTTGATGAAGGCCGGGCGACGGTGGCCTTCGCCTGGCAACAGGTTGAAGGAATAGATTTCGCGGTCGTGAAAGAACACCTTGCCAAGGTTCCATGTCACGCCCTTGTCCACCATCTGCTGGCCGCAGCCGAGGCGGTCGAGGATTTCCAGCGGGCGCTTGGCAAAACAGATCGCGCGGCTGCCAAAGCTGACCTTGTCGTTTTCATCCACGACCACGACCGGCACGCCCTGATGGGCCAGATCGACGGCCGTGACCAACCCCACGGGACCGGCCCCCACAACCACCACCTTGTGACGCACCGGCGCGGGGGCATCCTGGTCGGCCGAGCGTTGATAAGGGTATATGGGGGTTTCGAAAATTCGGGTCATGGTCTTGTTTCCGATCAAGCTGCGAAGGGTCATGTGACGGGTTCGGCCTATCCCTGCAACGCCTCCCACATTTCAAGGTCGCGCTGGGCGGTCCAGATGCGCGGGGTGTCGATGCCGCGAGCCTCGTCATAGGCACGCGCAATGTTGAAGGGCAGGCAGTGTTCGTAGATGGCGTAGTCGGCAAATTTGGGGTCGCAGATCTCGCGCGCCGCATCCCAGGCCTCTTTCAGGCTGCCACCGCGGGCCGCGACGCGGGCGACCGGCTGGTAGGTGGACTCCAGAAAGTCGCGGGTCAGCGCGATTGCCTCGTCAACGCGGTCGCGCCCGACCAGCGCGTCGCCGCGCCCTGGCGCGATGGCATCGACCTGAAACCACCTGATCGCGTCCAGCGTGTCGCCCCAGTCGGAAAAATGCCCGTCACCGCAATAGCAGGCGCTGTGGTATTCGACGATGTCGCCGGTGAACATGACATTGGCGTCGGGCACATGGATCACGATATCGCCCGCCGTATGGGCGCGGCCCAGATGCATCAGCTGAACCTTGCGGTTGCCCAGATAGAGGGTCATGGAATCGTTGAAGGTGGTGGTTGGCCAGGTCAGGCCGGGGATGGATTCATGGCCCTGGAAGAGGCGCGGAAAACGCTGGAATTCGCTGTCCCAGTCCTCTTGCCCGCGCTCGACCACCATGGCGCGTGCCATGTCGGACATGATGATCTGCTGCGCCCCGAAGGCGCTGGCGCCCAGCACCCGGACGGCGTGGTAATGGGTCAGGGCCAGATGGGTGATCGGCTTGTCGGTGACCTTGCGGATTTCGTCGATCACCTTTTGGGCAAGGCGCGGGGTGGCCTGGGCCTCGATCACCATGACGCTGTCGTCGCCGATGATGACGCCTGAATTCGGGTCGCCCTCGGCGGTGAAGGCATAGAGGCCGGGGCCGATTTCGGTAAAGCTGGTTTTCTTGTCTTGAAGGTCGCCTTGGGATGCGAATGCCTTGGCCATGTATCGTGATCCTTTGTGGTTGCGCCTGTGGCGGGTTTCGGGACGCCTCCGGCGGGAGTATTTGGGCAAAGAAGAAGCCTAGCGTGCGTAGGGGTCGGACAGCGCGGGCAGAACCGTGCCGCGGCATGTGCCAAAACCGATGCGATAGCCCTGCCCCTGCGCATGGCCCGAAAGGGTTACGGTGTCGCCATCTTCAAGGAACGTCCGGGCTTCGCCGCTGTCAAGGGTGAGCGGCTCTTTCCCGCCCCAGGACAGTTCAAGCAGCGAGCCGCGTTCGGGCCTGGTCTTGCCCGAGATCGTGCCCGATCCCAGCAGGTCGCCGACATTCATGGGGCAGCCCGATGTGGTGTGATGGGCCAGCTGCTGGGCGGCCGAGTAATAGAGTTCGGCCATGTTGGTGCGGGTTATGGTGGTGGCGGGCTTGCCCTGTGGGGCCAGGTGCACGGCAAGGTCGATGTCATAGAGCATCGGCCCCGGTTCCCGCAGATAGGGCAGCAGGGGTTTTTCGCGTTCCGGCGTCGCGATACGGAAGGGTTCGAGCGCGGCGCGCGTCACGATCCAGGGGGAAATGGTGGTCGCCGTGGCCTTGGCCTGAAACGGGCCCAGCGGCTGATATTCCCAGGCCTGGATGTCGCGCGCGGACCAGTCGTTCAGCAGCACATAGCCAAAGATCATCTCATCGGCCTCGGCCACCGTCACCGGGCCATGCGACGGTTGGCCGATGACCGCGCCCATTTCGAGTTCGAAGTCGAAGCGGCGCGAGGGCAGAAAGGCGGGCATGTCGTGGTCGGGCGATTTCAGCTGCCCCCAGGGACGGTGGAAATCGGTGCCCGAGACAACCACCGAGGACGCCCGCCCGTTATAGCCGATCGGGATATGCAGCCAGTTGGGCGGCAGCGCGTTTTCGGGGCCGCGGAACATGGTGCCCACATTGGTGGCATGGTGGCGCCCGGCGTAGAAATCGGTGAACTCGGCAACCGCAAAGGGCATGTGCATGGTAGCATCGGCCTGTTTCACCAGATG
>JAUZRU010000148.1 GCA_030950185.1 Paracoccaceae bacterium
CCCCCCCCCCCCCCCCCCCCCCCCCCCCCCCCCCCCCCCCCCCCCCCCCCCCCCCCCCCCCCCCCCCCCCCCCCCCCCCCCCCGGTCTGGGACTGGCGGCGCGGCTTGGAGATTTCTGCACGCTGGGCGCGCTTGAGGCCGCAATATATGGCCATAACCAGACAAGGCTGCGCATGTGGGGCGTGGCGCTGGGGGTTGCCATCATCGGCACCTTTACCCTTGCACAGCTGGGCATACTGGATTTCAAGGCGACCTTTTATTATGCGCTGGACTGGAACCCCCTTGCCAGTATCGTCGGTGGGCTGATGTTCGGCTATGGCATGGCCTATTCCGGAAACTGCGCCTTTTCCAGCCTGGCGCGCATCGGTGGGGGCGATTTGCGGGCGCTGGTCGCGGTGATCGT
The DNA here is from genome assembly GCA_030950185.1 of Paracoccaceae bacterium. Classification (GTDB taxonomy): domain Bacteria; phylum Pseudomonadota; class Alphaproteobacteria; order Rhodobacterales; family Rhodobacteraceae; genus UBA5972. The sequence continues at coordinate 404 of JAUZRU010000148.1, forward strand.
CATCGGCATCTTCAGCTACATGACGCTGGGTGGTCCGCTGGCCCCGCTGCGAATCTTTCTGTTTCCCGAACATCAGGCCGAATCGATGCAGGGCATCGCGCATCTGATTTCTGCCTGGACATCGATTCCGGTTTTCGCAGTGGCCTTTGTCATTGGCCTCGCCTTTCTGGTCTGGGGGCTGGCATACAAGGGGTTGCGCATGTCCGGCAGCTCGATCTTCTGGGCCGTCATGGTCGGGTTTGCCATCATCAGCGGCTGGTTTGGCACCAGCCTTGTGAATGAGGCCAGCCTGGGTGCCGTCGATGTGCAAAGCCATTCCTACACCGCGCCCCTGGGCCGGTCTCTGATCTTCCTGATGACTTCGACGGCGGGGGGGATAAATTTCTCGGTCGGCTCGGTTGCCGGGGTCATTCTTGGCGGTTTTCTCGGGTCGCTTATCAAGGGGCATTTCCGCTGGGAAGCCTGCGAAGATCCGCAGGAGCTGGGGCGTCAGATGTTTGGCGCGGCGCTGATGGGCGTTGGCGGCGTGGTGGCGCTTGGCTGCACGGTGGGGCAGGGGCTGAGCGCCTTTTCGACACTGACATTTTCGGCCCCCGTGGTGATGATCTCGATCACGATAGGCGCCATATTCGGGTTGCGCCGGCTGGTTTCCGGGTTTCAGCCCGATTGACGCTGCGCCATCCGTCCTCGGGCGGGTTGTCGCCCGTCGCGTGATTTGTCTTACTGTCCGTGATTGGATTCAAACGCCATGAGGACCAGTATGAAAGCCGCTGTCTGTCGAGAATTCGGAAAACCCCTTGTCATAGAGGACGTGACCTTGCGACCGCCAGGGCCGGGCGAAGTCGAGGTCAAGCTTGAGGCCTGTGCCATCTGCCATTCGGACATTTCCTATGCCGAGGGCGCATGGGGTGGGAAGTTGCCCGCGGTCTATGGTCACGAAGCCGCCGGCAGGGTCAGCGCGGTGGGTGATGGGGTAAGCGGATTTGCGCCCGGCGATACCGTCATCGTGACACTGCTGCGCGCTTGTGGCCATTGCCCAAGCTGCAGTGGCGGGCAGCCCGCGCGTTGCGAAACCGGCGTGGACCCGGCGAACAGCCCGTTGTCGCTGCCCGATGGCAGCCCCTTGGCGCAGGGGCTCGAGACCGGCGCATTTGCGCAGCGCGTGGTTGTGGATCAAAGCCAGCTGGCGCCGATCCCGGATGACATGCCGATGGATTCGGCCAGCCTGCTTTCCTGCGGGGTCATCACGGGGGTTGGAGCGGTGTTTAATTCGGCCAGGGTTCCCGCCGGGTCATCGGTGGTGGTGATCGGCGCCGGCGGGGTCGGGCTCAACACCATTCAGGGGGCGGCCATTGCGGGTGCCGCGCGTATTATTGCGGTAGATCTGTCGCGCGAGAAACTTGATGCCGCGATGGAATTCGGGGCGACCCATGGTGTTCTGGCAAGTGACGAGAAACCGCACCGGGCCGTGAAACAGATAAATGGTGGCCGGGGTGTGGATTATGTGTTCGTGACCGTTGGTTCGACCCAGGCCTATCAGACAGCCCCGCGTTATCTGTGTGTTGGCGGAACGATGGTCATGGTCGGAATGCCGCCATCGGGTGCCAAGGTAAGCTATGAACCCGTAATCGTGGCGTCGAGCAGCCAGACCATGAAAGGGACATTCATGGGCGATACGTTGTTGTCGCGCGATATTCCGCGGCTGGTTGAATTCTATCGCCAGGGCCGGCTGAAGCTGGACGAGCTGATCACGCGCCGCTACAGGCTGGACCAGATCAACGAGGCGATCGCCGATACCAAGGCAGGGAATGCCCGCAGGAATGTGATTCTGTTCGACTGACTGCGGGACGGAAAAGAAAAAGGCCCGCCGGTTCTGGCGGGCCTTTCCGGTTTCATACGTCAGGCGATCACTGGGGAATCTTGCCTTCGATGCCTTCGACATAGAAATTCATGCCGGCCAGTGTGCCGTCATCAGCCACTTCGCCAGCCTTCAGCCAGGGCGTGCCGTCCTGCTTGTTGATCGGGCCGGTGAACGGATGGATCTTGCCCGATTCGATACCATCGATGATGGCCTGTGCCGATTTCTTGACGTCGTCAGGAATCTTGTCGGAAAACTCGCCGATCTCGACCATGCCGGCCTTGATGCCGTCCCATGTGTCGTGGCTCTTCCAGGTGCCATCCATGACAGCCTTGACCTCTTGCACATAATAAGGTGCCCAGTTGTCGATGATCGAGGTCAGGCGCGCATTCGGGCCAAACTTCTTCATGTCCGAGGCCTGACCAAAGGCATAGATGCCCTTCTTTTCGGCAATCGTCATGGCTGCCGGGCTGTCAGTGTGCTGCATGATCACGTCAACACCCTGTTCGATCAGCGCATTGGCGGCGTCCGCCTCTTTGGCGGGATCAAACCAGGTGAATACCCAGACGATCTTGAACTGCACGTCCGGGTTGACCTTCTTGGCCGCCAGATATGCGGCGTTGATGCCACGGATGACCTCGGGGATCGGGAAGGACGCGATGTAGCCGATCTTGTTGGTCTTGGTCATCTTGCCGGCGATATGCCCGATGACGGCCCGGCCTTCATAGAAACGGGCCGAGTAGGTCGAGACATTGGGCGCACGCTTGTAACCCGTGGCGTGCTCGAACTTCACGTTCGGGAATTTCTTTGCCACGTTTTGTACGGCGTCCATATAGCCGAACGAGGTTGCAAAGATCAGCTTGGCGCCCGACAGGGCCATTTGCGTCATCACGCGCTCGGCATCGGCACCTTCGGGAACGCTTTCGACATAGGTGGTTTCAACCTTGTCGCCATAGGCCTTTTCGATCGCCTTGCGGCCCTGGTCATGCTGGTAGGTCCAGCCAAGGTCGCCCACGGGGCCGACATAGATGAAGCCGACCTTCAGCGGGCCACCGGCATGTGCCGCCCCGCTCAGGCCGAGGGCGAGTGCAAGACCCGCCGCGATGGTTTTCAGAGATTTCATAAGGTTTTTCCCTCCTGTTGGGGGCTGGCAGAACAGCCCTGATGTGGTTTTGCCCCTAGTTCGAGGCATGGAACACGCGGCCAAGAGAGGCCGGAGCACTGGTGCGATCGCCCGACATTATGACAAGCACGACGATTGTCACGATATAAGGGGCCATCGACAGGTAGGCGACAGGTATATTCACACCCACCGCCTGAAGATTCAACTGAAGGATCGAGACGCCGCCAAAGATGTAGGCACCAAGAACCACACGCCAGGGCTTCCATGATGCGAATACCACAAGGGCCAGCGCGATCCAGCCGGCACCGGCGGTCATGCCCTGCGTCCATTGCGGGACCTGGATCAGCGACAGATACGCACCACCAAGGCCGGCACAAGCGCCGCCGAACATGACTGCCAGAAGGCGGATGCGTGTGACGTTATAGCCAATGGCATGCGCTGCGTCATGGTTTTCCCCAACCGCGCGCAGGATCAGCCCCGAACGGGTGAATTTCAGGTAATACCACACCGCAAAGACCAGCAGAATTGACAGATAGACCAGGTAATCATGGCTGAAAAACGCGCGACCCCAGAACGGGATGTCGTTCAACGCCGCAATATTGAGGTGCGGAAATGTCGGCGGCTTGATACCCGTATAGCTTTGCCCGATCAGGGCTGAAAACCCGAGTCCGAACAACGTCAGCGCAAGGCCTGTTGCGACCTGGTTTGACAGGAAATACTGCGTCAGCACCGCAAATATCAGCGACAGTATTGCGCCCCCTACCATCGCTGCCAGCAGCCCCATCCATGGCGAGCCGGTTTCGACGGTGGTGGCAAAGCCGAAAATCGCGCCGGTAATCATCATGCCTTCGACGCCAAGGTTAAGCACACCCGCCTTTTCGACCACCAGCTCGCCGATGGCTGCCAGCAGAATCGGTGTCGAGGCTGCGATAAGGGCGGCGATCAGCGCCGCCGGACTGATTGCAGACAGATCCATCAGCTGTGCTCCCTTCTGACAAGGCGAATGCGGTAGGCGGAAATCAGGTCGAATGCCAGCAGGAAGAACAGCAGCATTCCCTGAAACGCCTGGATGGCAGCGGCGGGCAGGCCGGCCTGTTGTTGCACAAGGTTGCCCCCGACATAGGTCAGTGCCATCAGGAGCCCCCCCAGCATGATGCCAATTGGATGCAGGCGACCGAGAAACGCAACGATGATCGCCGTAAACCCATAGCCGGATGCAAAATCGATGGTGATCTGTCCTGCGGGGCCCGACACCTCGAACAAACCGGCCAGCCCGGCAAGCGCGCCCGACAGGCCCAGCGTGAAGGTCACAACCTTTTTGGGGATGACGCCGGCAAAGGTGGCCGCGCGCGGAGACTCGCCCATCAGGCGGACGTTGAAGCCGGTGAGGTGGCGGCTCATGAAGATCCAGGCGACGATCACGGCAACAAAGGCTGCGACAACGCCCCAGTGGATGCCGGTTCCGGCGATCAGCTCGGGGTTCGAGGCGCTGGCATATTGTTGCAGGTTTCGCGACCCCGGAAAGCCCATGCCCTCGGGGTTGCGCAGCAGCCCCAGAGACATCGACGACAGCAGGTGCTGTGCCACATAGACCAGCATCAGCGACACCAGAATGTCATTGGTGCCAAATCGGTTTCGCAACAGGGCCGGGATCATCCCCCAAGCCCATCCGCCCAGCCCGCCGGCGATGACCATAAGCGGGAAGATGTACCACGCCTGAACCGGATAGGCCGCCAGCGCAACACTGGCGCCGCAGATGGCGCCGATGATGTATTGCCCCTCGGCGCCGATGTTCCAGATGCCGGCGCGAAAGCCGACCGACAGGCCGATCGCGAT
>JAUZRU010000149.1 GCA_030950185.1 Paracoccaceae bacterium
TGTCTTTTTCCTCGAGTTCACCAATGGCCAACCAACTGGCCCGTGCGCGGGCAATGCGGGTGTCTCCCCAGGTGTGAAAGGCACCCAGTATATCGCCCCGAAATCTGTGCAATACACTTTCCCGTTTCAAAAAAACCATGCCGGCTTTTGTACAACCAAATCAATTTATTAAGAAGAATAAGAAAAGGCCCCGCCATGGCGGAGCCTTTCATCATCATCGTATCGCTCTGGTGAAAGCGGTTATTCCATCATCTCCAGCAAATGCACGAGGTCGGCGACGAGTTTCTCGCCAATGTCCTTGTGCTCTTGCTCGGCCACTTCAACCTTGGCGCGCGCCTCTTCGAGGATCGCCTCGATATCCGAACGGCTGACGCCATCGCGCGGGAAGGCCTTTTCGGCAAGAACCGAAACCGCCTCGGCGTTGACCTCGACAAAACCGCCGGTGACGACATATTCCGAGGTGTTTGCGCCCTCGGTCGCCCGAATGATGCCCGGGCGCAGCGTCATGACAACCGAGGCATGGCCCGGCATCGCGGTCATGTCGCCCTCGGCGCCGGGCAGATCGACAGCCGACACCTGGCTTGAGGCGATCTGGCGTTCGGGCGACACAAGGTCGAATTGCATCATATCGGCCATCAGGGCCTCCTCGGGTTAAGCGGCTTCCGCGGCCATCTTCTCGGCCTTGGCGATCACGTCATCGATCCCGCCGACCATGTAGAAGGCGGCTTCGGGCAGGTGATCGTATTCGCCGGCCACGACGGCCTTGAACGACTTGATGGTTTCCTCAAGCGGCACCTGCACGCCGGGCGAGCCGGTGAACACCTGCGCCACGTCGAAAGGCTGCGACAGGAAGCGCTGGATTTTGCGGGCACGGGCCACGACCAGCTTGTCCTCTTCCGACAGTTCGTCCATGCCGAGAATGGCGATGATGTCCTGCAGCGACTTGTAGCGCTGAAGGATACCCTGAACGTCGCGGGCAACCTGGTAATGTTCTTCGCCGACGATCGCCGGGTCCATGATCCGGCTGGTCGAGTCCAGCGGGTCCACGGCGGGGTAGATGCCGAGTTCGGAAATCGCACGCGACAGAACCGTGGTGGCATCGAGGTGGGCAAACGAGGTTGCCGGCGCCGGGTCGGTAAGGTCGTCGGCGGGCACATAGATGGCCTGCACCGAGGTGATCGAGCCCGATTTCGTCGAGGTGATGCGTTCCTGCAGCGCGCCCATGTCGGTGGCCAGCGTCGGCTGATAACCCACGGCCGAAGGAATGCGGCCCAGCAGCGCCGAACATTCGGAACCGGCCTGGGTAAAGCGGAAGATGTTGTCCACGAAGAACAGAACATCGGTGCCCGACTGGTCGCGGAACTGTTCGGCAAGGGTCAGGCCGGACAGGGCAACACGCATACGGGCACCCGGCGGCTCGTTCATCTGGCCATAGACCAGGGCCACTTTGGATTCTTCCAGATTATCCGGCACGATAACGCCGGATTCGATCATCTCGTGATACAGGTCATTGCCTTCACGGGTCCGTTCGCCAACACCGGCGAACACCGAAAAGCCGGAATGCACCTTGGCGATGTTGTTGATCAGTTCCATGATCAGAACCGTCTTGCCCACGCCGGCGCCGCCGAACAGGCCGATCTTGCCGCCCTTGGAATAGGGGGCCAGCAGGTCAACGACCTTGATGCCGGTGACAAGGATTTCGGATTCGGTGGACTGTTCCGAGAACTCGGGGGCGGGCTGGTGGATCGCGCGGCGCTCGGTCGCGTCAACCGGGCCCTTTTCGTCAACCGGCTCGCCGATCACGTTAAGGATGCGGCCCAGCGTCGCGTTGCCAACGGGAACCGAGATCGGGCCGCCCGTGTCCTTGACTTCCTGGCCGCGAACCAGACCTTCGGTTGCGTCCATGGCGATGGTGCGCACGGTGTTTTCGCCCAGGTGCTGTGCAACTTCCAGAACCAGACGGTTGCCGTTGTTGTCGCATTCCAGAGCGTTCAGGATTTCCGGCAGGTTGTCCTCGAACTGGACGTCGACAACAGCGCCGATCACCTGGGTAATTTTGCCTACAGCTTGTGCCATATTCATGTCTCCGTCTTAGAGCGCCTCGGCGCCCGAGATAATTTCGATGAGTTCGTTGGTGATCGCCGCCTGACGCGAGCGGTTGAACAGGATGGTCAAGCTCTCGATCATCTCGCCTGCGTTGCGGGTCGCGTTGTCCATTGCCGACATGCGTGCACCCTGTTCCGATGCCGCGTTTTCCAGCAGCGCGGTAAAGATCTGGGTGGTCATGGCACGCGGCAGCAATTCGCGCAGGATTTCTTCCTCATCCGGTTCGAAATCATAGAACGCGTCCTTGTCGCCGGCGCTTTCATCCACTTCGGCAGGGATCAGCTGGCGGGTGGTCGGAATCTGCGAAATCACCGATTTGAAGGTGTTGAAAAAGATCGTTGCGACGTCGAACTCGCCACCATCAAAGCGTTCAAGCACCTCTTTGGCGATGTCCTGCGCGTTGTTATAGCCAAGGCGCTTGACCTCGCTCATATCCACATGGCTGACAAACAGATCGCCATATTCGCGTTTCAGCTGTTCGCGGCCCTTCTTGCCAACGGTCATGATCTTGACCGTCTTGCCCTTGGCAAGCAGGTCTTCGATATGCAGCTTGGCCAGCTTGACGATGGACGAGTTGAAGCCACCGCAAAGGCCACGCTCGGCCGTGGCGACGATCAGCAGGTGAACGTCGTCCTTGCCGGTCCCGGCCAACAGTTTCGGCGCATCGCCCGCGCTGCCGGCAGCTGCCGACAGGTTGGCCATGACGGCCGCCATGCGGTCGGCATAGGGTCGGCCTGCCTCGGCCGCCTCTTGTGCGCGTCGCAGCTTGGCCGCGGCCACCATCTGCATGGCCTTGGTGATCTTGCGCGTCGACTTGACGCTCTCGATCCTGATTTTCAGGTCCTTGAGGTTTGCCATGTCAGCAAAGCTCCTTGTTCCTTAGGGCCACGGGGTCAGGTGAAGTCTTTGGCGAATTCTTCGACAACTGCCTTGATGGCCTCTTCCAGATCACCGGCAACCTTGCGGTCGTTGTTGGTGATGTCATCCAGCAGATCCTGATGGTTCTGGCGGATGTGGTTCAGCAGGCCCGTTTCAAAGCGTGTGACATCGCCAACCTCGATCTTGTCGAGATAGCCCTTGGTGCCAGCATAGATCACGACAACCTGTTCGGCATTGGTCAGCGGCGAATACTGCGGCTGCTTGAGCAGCTCGGTCAGACGCGCACCGCGATTCAGCAGGGCCTGGGTTGCGGCGTCGAGATCGGAACCGAACTGGGCAAAGGCCGCCATTTCGCGGTACTGGGCCAGTTCCAGCTTGATCGAGCCGGCAACCGATTTCATCGCCTTGGTCTGTGCGCTTGAACCGACGCGCGAAACCGAAAGGCCGGTGTTCACGGCGGGGCGGATACCCTGATAGAACAGCTCGGTTTCCAGAAAGATCTGGCCGTCGGTGATCGAGATCACGTTGGTCGGAATAAAGGCCGACACGTCGCCACCCTGGGTTTCGATGATCGGCAGCGCGGTCAGCGAGCCGGCGCCATGATCTTCGTTCAGCTTGGCCGAACGCTCCAGCAGGCGCGAGTGCAGATAGAAAACGTCGCCCGGATAGGCTTCACGCCCCGGCGGACGGCGCAGAAGCAGCGACATCTGGCGATAGGCCACGGCCTGTTTGGACAGGTCATCATAGATGATCAGCGCGTGGCGGCCATTGTCGCGGAAATGTTCCGCCATGGCGGTTGCCGAATAAGGCGCGAGGAACTGCATCGGCGCAGGGTCGGATGCGGTCGCGGCAACGACGATGGAATATTCCATGGCGCCGTTTTCTTCGAGTTTCTTCACCAGCTGGGCAACGGTCGAACGCTTTTGGCCGATGGCGACATAGACGCAATACAGTTTCTTGCTTTCATCGTCGCCGGCCGCATCGTTATAGACCTTCTGGTTGAGGATCGCGTCGAGTGCGACGGCGGTCTTGCCGGTCTGGCGGTCGCCGATGATCAGCTCGCGCTGGCCGCGGCCGATCGGGATCAGCGAGTCAACGGCCTTGAGGCCGGTTGCCATGGGTTCATGCACCGATTTACGCGGGATGATGCCCGGCGCCTTGACGTCGGCCTGGGCGCGTTTCTTGGTCTTGATCGGACCCTTGCCGTCAATCGGGTTGCCGAGGCCGTCAACGACGCGGCCCAGCAGCTCGTCACCGACGGGCACGTCCACGATGGCCTTGGTGCGCTTGACGGTGTCGCCTTCCTTGATGGTGCGGTCTTCGCCAAAGATCACGACACCGACATTGTCGGCCTCGAGGTTCAGCGCCATGCCGCGAATGCCACCAGGGAATTCGACCATCTCGCCGGCCTGGATGTTGTCAAGGCCATACACACGGGCAATACCGTCACCGACTGACAGCACGCGGCCCACTTCGGCGACTTCCGCCTCCTGACCAAAATTCTTGATCTGGTCCTTGAGGATTGCAGAGATTTCTGCAGCTTGGATACCCATTATCCGACCTCTTTCATTGCATTTTTAAGATTGGAGAGCTTGGCGGCGATCGACGTGTCGATCATCTTCGAGCCCACTTTCACGACAAGACCGCCAATGAGGGTTTCATCAACGGCCGCATCTATGTTCACATCCTTGCCCACGGCACTTTTCAGCGCGGCGGCCAGCTTGGCCTCTTGGGTCTTGGTAAGTTTCTTGGCGCTGCGCACCTCGGCGGTGACCTCGCCCTTTTCCTGGGCGATCAGGTGGCGCACGGCCTCGATCAGCTGGGGCAGCACGAAAAGGCGGCGCTTTTCGGCCATCAGGCCCAGTGTTTTCGTCATGATATCGCCCAACCCCAACTTTTCGGAAATGGCGATAACCCCGCGCTGCTGCTGCTCGCGCGAATAGATGGGGGACGAGATCAATTCCCTGAAATCGGCGCTTGCCTCAAGCGCCGCGGCCAGTGCATCGATATCATTCTCGACGTCCGAGACCTTGCCGGCCTCTTTCGCAAGCTCGAACACGGCGGTCGCATAGCGCGATGCAATCCCCGATGAATAAGAAGCTGTTTCGGACACGTGGACCCTTCCGATTTCCTGCTTCCCGGCATCCGACATCGGATGACCGGCTGGTTGAAGAAAACGCACACATGAGCGTGAGCATCAAAATCGGCGCGGTGATAGCAGAGCTGTTCATGGCTGGCAACCGCTTAGACAATCGCCAGGCATGAATTTTTTTTCTTTTTTTTCAATATTTTAGCCCTTCGTCACAATATCATGCGACGCTTTGAAGCTGCAAAAATGACTGTAATTCAAATGTTTGCGAGGATTCCCCGCAACGACGACACACCAACGCCCGAATCCCCGACCTTCCGGCGCTAGGTTTCTTCCGCCCCTGCATGTTTCTTTTGATGCGCTCGCCCCGAAGCGGGTTTCGGGGGGGCGGCGCCAATTCCCTCGAGCACCTCAAGCGGGCGCCGCACGGCCTCGGGCAGGCCGGGGCGCGTGGGGGCATAGACCTGTTTGCTGACCTCGACCAGCAGCACGCCCCCGGCGATCCCGGCACTGACCGTCGAGCCCACCCTTTCGAGCAGGGATGCGGTGCGCAGCCAGAAGCGCCGCTGGCTGGGCGGCCAGAACAGCGCCGCGCGATGGCGCTCGGGCCAGAGACGGTGTACCCGCAGCTGGGTTTCAATCTGCCCAAGGCTGTAGGGCCGACCGAAACCGAATGGCGTTGCATCTCGCCGGGCCCACATCCCGGCCCGGTTGGGCACGACGACCAGCGCCCGCCCGCCCGGCGCCAGAACGCGCCAGATCTCGTCCAGCACCATGTCGGGGTGATCGGATGTCTCGAGCCCGTGCATGACCACAAGCCGATCGACGAACCCCGTTTGCACCGGCCAGCGCGTTTCTTCGACAAGGGCCGAGATGTTCGCCCGACACTCGGGCCATGCCATCACCCCCTGCTGGGCAGGCATCAGCGAGATGACCCGGCGCGCATCCCCCAGAAAAGGGCGCAGAAGCGGCACGGCAAAGCCGAATCCGACGACACTCATGCCACGAGTGTTGGGCCACAGCTCTCTAAGCGCCGCCCGGATCGTGCGCTGCGCAGTGCGGCCAAGTGCCGTGCGGTAATAAAAGGCCTTCAGATCGACGACATCCAAATGCATTGCATACATATTCCCTGTAGGGATAACCTGACCCGAACCTAGTCATCGGAACAAGAAAAAGCCATGCCTCTTGATATTCTCACCATCCCCTGCCTTTCGGACAACTACGCCTATGCCGTGCGCGACCCGGAATCCGGCGAAGCGGCGGTCATTGATGCCCCGGAAGCCGCGCCGATCCTGCGCACACTGGCCTTCAATGGCTGGGGCCTGTATCAGATCCTGATAACCCATCATCACCCCGACCATGTTCAAGGCCTTGATCTGCTGCACCAGGCCATCGAGGCCCCGATCGTGGGCGCAAAGGCCGACGCGCACCGCCTGCCGGTCCAGCTTGATCTTGGTGTTGAAGAGGGCGACGCCTTTGCCCTGGGGTTTCAACCTGTCCATGTCTATGACGTGTCGGGCCATACCAACGGCCATCTTGCCTATTACTTTCCCGAGGGCGATGCGCTGTTCACCGGCGACAGCCTGATGGTCATGGGGTGCGGCCGCCTGTTCGAGGGCACCGCCGAACAGATGTGGGACTCGCTGACCAAGCTGATGGAACTGCCGCCCCAGACACGCATCTATTCGGGCCATGAATACACGCTGGCCAATGCCAAATTCGCCCTGACGATCGAGCCGGAAAACAAGGCCCTGCTGGACCGGCTGGAACAGATTTCGCGCCTGCGCAAGGCGGGCGAGCCGACCATGGGCGCGACGCTGGAACTTGAACTGGCGACCAACCCGTTCCTGCGCGCAAACCGCCCCGAGGTGAAACAGGCGCTCGGCATGGAGGGCGCGCCTGATGCCGAGGTATTTGCCGAAATACGGCGGCGGAAGGACAATTTCTGACCCCTCGGGTTGCCGGCCATATCTGCGACAAGCACAACTGCCGGGCATGAAAACCGTGTCCGGCTTGTGCCAAAACGAAGCAGTTTTCCATTTTCTTGAATGAAAGTGAGGGAAAAGGGCTTGAAGCTGCCATAATAAAACCGAAGTCTAATGATACGCATGGCACGAATGCGTGGGGTCTGGAAATCTTCGCAGGCCGAAACATGAGCGGAGGGCTGAATTCATGCCGTCATTTTCGAGCACACTGGAACAGGCCATTCATGCGGCGCTGGCACATGCCAATGCGCGCCGTCATGAACTGGCAACACTTGAACATCTGCTGCTGGCACTGATCGACGAACCCGACGCGGCCAGGGTCATGCGGGCCTGCGGGGTTGACCTGGACGTTCTGGCGCGCGACTTGGTGACCTTCATCGACGAGGAACTTTCCTCGCTGGTCTCCGATATCGAAGGATCCGAAGCCGCGCCGACCACCGCGTTTCAGCGGGTGATCCAGCGTGCCGCCATCCATGTGCAGAGCTCGGGCCGGACCGAGGTGACGGGTGCCAACGTGCTGGTCGCCATCTTTGCCGAACGCGAAAGCAACGCGGTCTATTTCCTGCAGCAACAGGACATGACCCGCTATGACGCGGTGAACTATATCGCCCACGGCGTTGCCAAGGATCCCGGCCAGTCCGAGACCCGCCCGGTGACCGGAACCGCCGAAATGACGGAGGAACCGCAGCCTTCGCCCGATGGCGAGGAAAAGGAAACCGCGTTGTCGAAATTCTGCGTCGATCTCAACGCCAAGGCTGCCAAGGGCGAAGTTGACCCGCTGATCGGGCGCGCGCACGAGGTCGAGCGCTGCATCCAGGTGCTGTGCCGCCGGCGCAAGAACAACCCGCTGCTGGTGGGCGATCCCGGTGTCGGCAAGACCGCCATTGCCGAGGGGCTGGCCTACAAGATCGTGAACGGCGAAACCCCCGAGATCCTGTCGAAATCGACGATCTATTCGCTGGACATGGGGGCGCTGCTGGCCGGCACCCGCTATCGCGGCGATTTCGAGGAACGCCTCAAGGCCGTGATGGCCGAGCTCGAGGACCACCCCGACGCGATCCTGTTCATCGACGAAATCCACACCGTGATCGGTGCCGGCGCCACCTCGGGCGGGGCGATGGATGCCAGCAACCTGTTGAAACCGGCCCTTCAGGGCGGCAAGCTGCGCTGCATGGGTTCGACCACCTACAAGGAGTTCCGCCAGCATTTCGAAAAGGACCGCGCGCTTTCCCGCCGCTTCCAGAAGATCGACGTGAACGAACCCTCGATCGAGGACACGATCAAGATCCTCAAGGGGCTGAAACCCTATTTCGAGGAACATCACGACATCCGCTATACGGCGGATGCGCTGAAAACCGCGGTCGATCTGTCGGCGCGCTACATCCATGACCGCAAGCTGCCCGACAAGGCCATCGACGTGATCGACGAGGCCGGCGCGGCCCAGCACCTGCTGACCGAAAGCAGGCGACGCAAGACCATCGGCGTCAAGGAAATCGAGGCCGTGGTGGCGAAACTCGCCCGCATCCCGCCCAAGAATGTCAGCAAGGACGATGCCGAGGTGCTGCGCGATCTGGAAAAGAACCTGAAACGCGTGGTGTTTGGCCAGGATCCAGCGATCGAGGCGCTCTCCGGCGCGATCAAGCTGTCGCGGGCAGGCCTGCGCGAGCCGGAAAAACCCATCGGCAACTATCTGTTTGCCGGCCCCACCGGCGTGGGCAAGACCGAGGTCGCCAAACAGCTGGCCGACACGCTTGGGGTCGAACTGCTGCGCTTTGACATGTCGGAATACATGGAAAAGCACGCCGTCAGCCGCCTGATCGGCGCGCCTCCGGGCTATGTCGGCTTTGACCAGGGCGGCCTGCTGACCGATGGCGTCGACCAGCACCCGCATTGCGTGCTGTTGCTGGATGAAATCGAAAAGGCGCACCCGGATGTCTATAACATCCTGTTGCAGGTGATGGACCACGGCAAGCTGACCGACCATAACGGCCGCACGGTGGATTTCCGCAACGTGATCCTGATCATGACCACCAATGCCGGCGCCGCCGAACAGGCGAAATCGGCGATCGGTTTCGGCCGCGACCGCCGCGAGGGCGAGGATACCGCCGCCATCGAGCGCACCTTTACCCCCGAATTCCGCAACCGTCTGGATGCGGTGATCAGCTTTGCGCCCCTGTCCAAAGAGGTGATCCTGAAGGTCGTTGACAAGTTCGTGCTGCAACTCGAAGCCCAGCTGATGGACCGCAACGTGATGATCGAGCTGACCCGCCCGGCCGCTGAATGGCTGGCCGACAAGGGCTATGACGATCGCATGGGCGCCCGCCCCCTGGCCCGCGTCATACAGGAACACATCAAGAAGCCCCTGGCCGAAGAACTGCTGTTCGGAAAACTGGCCAAGGGCGGCGTGATCAAGGTGGGTCTGAAGGATGGCAAGCTGGATCTGCGGATCGAACAGCATCAGAAACCACGTCTGTCGGGCGACAAGCCGCCCTTGCTGACCGCTGATTGATGTCTTTGCCCTCTCTCGGCACGCCGGTCACCAAGCCGGGGCTTGTCGAGGGGCCCGAAGAAAGAAACGGAGGCGCGCAATCTGCGCCTCCGTCAGCCAGAATGGGCCGCTCAGGTCACCACCCTCTTCTTTGCAACGGTGAACCAGGACCGGAAGACTGTGCATCAATGGTCAACAGGCCCTAGCTGCGTTCCCCGCCCTCCTGCGGCTTGGCAGCAAGATCCTGTTCAAGACGTTTTTCCAGCTCGACCAGATCCTCGGGCAAAGGCAGGCCAAGACCGCGCATTTCAGCCAGCTTTTCGCGCAGCATTTCCTGAAGCTCGTGCGCGTCTTCGGGACGCTCGGTCATCTGTTCCAGCAACATCTGGATGCCGACCTTGAGTTCTTCAAAAGACATGATGTCTCCTTTCGGAAAAGTGGCCGCTCATGCCGCACATTTGCGGCACAGCGGAGTATAGGGCAACAGATCAAGGCGTTCGTCCGAGATCTCATCGCCACAACGAACGCAGATCCCGTAAGAGCCATCTTCGATACGTTTCAGCGCGGCCCTGATGGCCTCGATTTCCCTGAGGGCCGCCTGGCCAAGCCGCTCGAGGACCTCGTCATCTTCCAGTTCGATCGCCTGATCCTCGGGGTCGGGATCTACCGGATCGTCCAGCTCGTCCTCGATCTCGTCAAGACGCGCACGCAATTCGGCGAGGCGGGCCTCCAACTGTTGTTTTCTGGCGTGAAGATCGGTCATGTATCGCTCCTGTGCTGGGAGGGCATTGCAACCCTACAAGGCTGATGTGGGGTGCTCCTTGACCAGGATCAACAGGCATGGCGGCGCGCCGGGCACACAGCCTCAGCGCGGGCAGAATGTCTGGTGCAGGTTGCGGATCACATTGGCGACACGATCATCGGCAAGGCTGTAATAGATCGTCCGCCCGTCGCGCCGGGTATTGACATAGCCTTCCATCCGCAACCGCGCGAGCTGCTGCGAGACGTTGGGCTGCTTGGTGTCCAGGTTCTTTTCCAGCTCGGCAACCGAACGTTCCCCCTCGACCAGCTGGCACAGGATCATGAGCCGCGCGGTGTTCGACAGCGTTTTCATCAATGCCGCCGCCTGCCCCGCCTGCGCGTGCAGATCCTCGACCAGATGGTCGTCTTGATCGTATTCGAATGATTCCATTTTACATGCCATAGTGCTATGCTGATAACCTCATAGCCCACTATTGTCACTGTGACAAAAGAAATTGATAGTTATGAATATTGATATGTGTAAAACAATCCCTATGTGACCTGCCAGCAACCGAAACATGGAGAGACCCGATGTCACCCGATGTAAAAGCATTCTTTGACGACCCTACAAATACCATTGCTTATGTCGTGACCGATCCCAGCAGCAAGAAATGCGCCGTGATCGATTCGGTTCTGGATTTCGACTACGCGTCGGGCAGAACGGATACGACCTTTGCTGACCAGATCATCGACCATATCAAGGAAAACGGTCTCGAGGTGGAATGGATCCTCGAAACCCACGTCCATGCAGATCACCTGTCAGCTGCGCCCTATATCCAGGAAAAGCTGGGTGGCAAGATCGGCATTGGCGCAAACATCACCATCGTGCAGGAAACATTCGGCAAGGTCTTCAACGAAGGCACCCGGTTCCAGCGCGACGGCTCGCAATTCGACGCGCTGTTCAAGGATGGCGACAACATCCATGTGGGACAGATGCGCATCGACATCCTGCACACCCCCGGCCACACGCCCGCCTGCATGACCTATGTCGCGGGCGACGCCGCATTCGTGGGTGATACGCTGTTCATGCCCGATTTCGGCACCGCGCGCTGCGATTTCCCCGGCGGTTCGGCCGAAACCATGTATGATTCGATCCAGAAGATCCTGGCCCTGCCCGACGATACACGCATCTTTGTCGGCCATGACTACAAGGCACCGGGACGTGATGAATATGCCTGGGAAACCACCGTGCGCGAGCAGCGGGAAAAGAACGTGCATGTCGGCGGCGGCAAGACCAGGGAAGAATTCGTCGCGGCCCGCACCAAGCGCGATGCCGAACTGGCCATGCCGCGCCTGATCATCCCGTCGCTTCAGGTCAACATGCGCGCCGGCCATATGCCCGAGCCCGAAGACAACGGCACATCCTATCTGAAGGTTCCGGTCAACGGGCTGTAGGATCGTGACGACCGTTCTGGTGATTGTCCTTGCAGGGGTCGGCCTGACGGCGCAGCTTTTCACGCCGCGCCGCGTTCCTGCCCCTGCAAGATCAAACCCTCCTCGTGCGAGAAAGTGAAAGAGCCATGGAAATCAAAGTGGTCGCCCCAGATTACGCCGTTTCGGGCCAGATTGCCGAACCGGATCTGGCAACACTGGCCAGCAAGGGCTTCAAGACCGTGATCTGCAATCGCCCGGATTCCGAAATCGAACCCGAGCTTCACGCGCAGTTTCTCGAGGCCGAAGCCCGGCGTCTGGGTCTGAATTTCGTTTATAACCCGGTTTCGCCACAAGGCCTGACGATGGACAATCTGAAAAGTCAGGCCAAGGCAATCGAAGCCGCCGAAGGGCCGGTCTTTGCCTATTGCCGGTCAGGTCGGCGTTCGACGCTGTGCTGGGCCTTTACCCAAGCCGGCAAGATGCCCGCACGCGACATCATAGCCGCCGCGGCGGGTGCGGGGTATCAGATCGACGCAATTCTGCCCCAACTCGAGGCAATGGCCGCACAGACACAGGCGGTCTGACCGCAGGACCAGCCCCCAGGACGGCCCCGGAAACCGAAACAACCCCTTTTGCCCCGCATTCATGCGGGAGGTGAGAAGCCAATGCTGAAACGATATTTTCCAATCCTGGAATGGTCGCGCGAATACAACCGCGAGACCCTGACCAGCGACCTTGTCGCCGCCGTGATCGTGACGATCATGCTGATCCCCCAATCACTGGCCTATGCGCTGATCGCCGGCCTTCCGCCCGAAGTGGGGCTGTATGCCTCGATCGCGCCGCTCGTGATCTATGCCATCTTCGGCACGTCGCGCGCGCTGGCCGTGGGGCCGGTCGCGGTGGCCTCGTTGCTGACAGCCGCAACCGCCGGGCAGGTTGCCCAGCAGGGCACGCCCGAATATCTGGCCGCCGCCATTGCGCTGGCCTTTCTTTCCGGCCTGATGCTGACCGTGATGGGCATTTTCAGGCTTGGCTTTCTGGCCAATTTCCTCAGCCATCCAGTGATTGCCGGCTTTATCACCGCATCCGCGATCATCATCGCCGCCGGCCAGTTCAAGAACCTGACGGGCGTGCCCGTGCATGGGCACAACCTGCGCGAACAGATCCATAGCTTTGTCACCAATCTGGACCAGTTCAACATTATCACTGCGGCGATCGGCACTGGTGCGACCGCCTTCCTTTACTGGTCGCGCCGCAAGGTGAAACCGCTGCTGAAATCACTGGGGCTGGGCGAAAAGCTTGCCGATACCGGCGCGCGCATGGCGCCGATCCTGTCGATCGCGGTGACCACCGGGCTGGTCTGGTTCCTTGGTCTGGATCAGGCGGGCGTTGCCGTTGTCGGCGACATCCCCAACAAGCTGCCCGAACTTGCCCTGCCCGATTTCAAGCCCGACCTGTGGATGGAACTGGCGGTTCCCGCTCTGCTGATCTCGATCGTCGGCTATGTCGAAACGGTCTCGGTCGCACAGACCCTTGCCGCCAAGCGGCGCCAGCGCATCGACCCGGACCAGGAACTGATCGGCCTTGGCACGGCCAATATCGGTTCGGCCCTGTCCGGCGGCTTCCCGGTCACAGGCGGCTTCTCGCGCTCGGTCGTCAATTTCGAGGCCGGCGCCCAGACCCCTGCCGCCGGCGCATTTACCGCCGTCGGCATCGCGCTGGCGACGGTGTTCCTGACACCGCTGCTGTTCTTCCTGCCCAAGGCAACACTTGGCGCCACGATCCTTGTCGCCGTGCTGTCGCTGATAGATTTCAAGGTGATCCGCCATACCTGGCACTACTCGCGGGCAGATTTCGCGGCCATGGCGGCCACGATCCTGCTGACGCTTCTGGTCGGGGTCGAGGCAGGTATCGTTTCGGGCGTGGCACTGTCGCTGTTTCTGCACCTGCAACGCACCTCCAAGCCGCATTACGCCATCGTCGGGCGTGTTCCGGGCACCCAGCATTTCCGCAACATCCTGCGCCACGAGGTTGAAACCGACCCGCAAACCCTGTCGATCCGCATTGACGAAAGCCTGTATTTCCCCAATGCGCGGTTCATCGAGGACACGATCAACGATGCGCTGGCCGCAAACCCGGCGATCCGCAACGTAGTGCTGATGTGCCCGGCGGTGAACGTGATCGACACCTCGGCGCTGGAAAGCCTGGAGGCCCTGAACGCCCGCCTCAAGGATGAAGGCATCCGCCTGCACATGTCAGAGGTCAAGGGCCCGGTGATGGACAGGCTGGAACGTTCGGATTTCCTGAACAAGCTGACCGGCAATATCTATCTCAGCCAGAATGACGCGTTCGAGGATCTGAGGGGAAAATCCCCCACCCCGACACCTGTTGCCGCGGCCTGAACCGCCGATGCTGCACCAAAATGTCGGCCCCGACCAGCACCTGATCGGGGCCGTTTCACTGCCCGCTACATATTGACCTTCAACCTCCTTTCCCCCATCAAGCGCCCATCATGATCTACAAGATATTCCGCACCCCCGAATGGGAACAGTTGCAGCAGCAGGGCGAAACCCTGGGCGCACCGATCGATCTGGCCGATGGTTTCATCCATTTCTCGGCCGCCCCTCAGCTGCGCGAAACGGCCGCAAAACATTTTGCCGCTGCGCAGGGGCTGTGGCTGGCCGCCATTGATGAAACCGCGCTGGGCGACGCCCTGAAATGGGAAGTGTCGCGCGGCGGGGCGCGGTTTCCGCATCTCTATCGCGCGCTCAGGCTGGACGAAATCATCTGGTGCCGCGAACTGCCACTCGTCGAGGGCGCGCATGTATTCCCGGACGACATCCCATGAAACTGGTCGAGCGCATCGGGCTTGCCGCGCTGCACCGGCTTGACCCGGAGCGCGCGCACAACCTGTCGCTTGCTGCCCTTCGCGCGCATCTTGTGCCACTGCCCGGTGTGATAACCTCGCCACGGCTGCGCAGCCGGATCGCCGGGCTTGATCTGCCCAACCCGGTCGGGCTGGCGGCCGGCTATGACAAGAACGCGGTCGCTATAGCGCCGCTCTTGCGCGCCGGCTTTGGCTTTGTCGAACTGGGCGCCGTCACCCCGCGCCCGCAGCCTGGCAACCCGCGCCCGCGCCTGTTCCGCCTGAGCGAAGATCGCGCGATCATCAACCGCTTCGGCTTCAACAACCAGGGGATGGAGGCCATTGCCCCCCGTCTTGCCGCGCGCCCCGAACAGGGGGTCGTCGGGCTGAACCTTGGGGCCAACAAGGATTCCGCCGACCGCGCAGACGACTATGTGCGCGTGCTGGAAAGATGCGGCCCGCTGGTGGATTTCGTGACCGTCAACATATCGTCGCCCAATACCGAGCGGCTGCGCGATCTGCAGGGCGCCGAGGCCCTGACCGCACTACTGCGCCGCGTGATGGATGCCCGCAACGGGCTGGCCTCGTCCCTGCCCGTTTTCCTGAAAATCGCGCCTGACCTGACCGATGCCGAAATCGCCGATATTGCCGAGGTGGCCGCAACTGCCGGGGTGGATGCCATCATCGCAACGAACACCACCCTGGCGCGCGATGGGCTGACATCGCGACAGGCGCACGAAAAGGGCGGGCTGTCGGGGGCACCCCTTTTCGCCCGCTCGACCAGGGTTCTTGCGCGTCTGGCGCTGGAAAGCGGCGGCAAGATGCCGCTGATCGGCGTGGGGGGTGTCGCCTCGGCCGAAGATGCATATATCAAGATCAAATCTGGTGCCTCGGCTGTTCAGCTGTATTCAGCAATGGTTTATAATGGAATCAGTATGATCGCCGACGTGATCCGTGGGCTCGACCAGCTTCTTGCCCGTGACGGGTTTGCCTCGGTCTCCGAGGCCGTCGGCATCGAGAAGGAGAAATACGCATGACCAAGATCGTGATCTGGCATAACCCGCGTTGCTCTAAATCTCGTGAAACGCTGAAACTTCTGGATCAAAAGGGGATCGAGCCGGAAATCAGGCCCTACCTTGCCGACCCGCCCAGCGCAGATGAAATTCGCGATGCCCTGAAGAAATTGGGCATCCGGCCCATCGAGATGATGCGCACCAAGGAAAAGAAGTTCCGCGAACTCGGCCTGAACAAGGACGATGATGACGAAACCCTGATCCTGGCAATGGTCGAAAATCCTGTCCTGATCGAACGGCCCATCGTCTTTGCCGGCGACCGCGCCGCCATAGGCCGCCCGCCCGAGGCAGTGCTGGAAATCCTCTGACGGGCGCTTATGCCCTTTTGGCCTGTGCCTCGAGCGCGGGATAGCGCAGGGCAAGTGTCACGGCGCGGGCGGCAAAAAAGATCATCAGCGCCGCCCACAGCCCGTTATTTCCCCAAAGCGGCAGCAACAGCGCAACCGCAAGCGCATAGATGGCGGTCGAGATGATCATCGCGATGCGCATGTCGCGTGTGCGCGTTGCGCCGATGAACACACCGTCAAGCATCCACGACGCAATGCCGATCAGGGGGGCAAGAACCATCCAGGGCAGATAATCCCGCGCCAGCAGGCGCACCTCTGGCGCCCTGGTCATGATGTCGATGTTCAGCCCGCCGGCAAGGGAAAAGGCCAATGCAAGAACGGCAACGACGCCGACACCCC
>JAUZRU010000015.1 GCA_030950185.1 Paracoccaceae bacterium
CCTCGGTCTTTTCGGGTCGCGGAGGCGAGGGTGTTCTGGAGCACCGGCGCAAAGGTCTTCGCGCACGCGGAGTCGGAGGCACATGGATCAGCTGGCGAACTTCACCGTGCATTCCCCCCTGGCCCCGGGGACCTCGAGGCCTGGCGCGAATACCTCCGACACGCCCCGCACGCTGAACTCTCGACCAAGTAAAGGGGCGAATGTAAGGGGGGTTTCTTGGCGGTAGCCAAGAAGCTCCGCCAAGGGGGGCGAAACTCGGTGGCGGTAAGTATTTGAAAGATTGGTCGGAGTGAGAGGATTCGAACCTCCGGCCCCTGCCTCCCGAAGACAGTGCTCTACCAGGCTGAGCTACACTCCGCAACCAACGGCTTGGCGGATACACGCAACGGCCGGAAATGGCAAGTGGCTGTGGAAAAAATCGCCCCTGACGCCGGCCTATTCAAGCCGTCTTGCCTCGTCCACAAGCAGAACCGGGATACCGTCGCGGATAGGATATGCGAGGCGTGCATTTCGCGAGACCAGTTCGCCGTTTTCCGAATCGAAAATGAGTGGCCCGTGGGTGAGGGGGCAAACCAGGGCCTCGAGCATCTTGCTGTCGGGGCGCGGTCTGTGGTCAGGGGCTTCCTCGGTCATTGCAGATTCCTGTCTTCGCCGCCGCTGGCGAGGGCGAATTCCATCAGTGTTATCAGTGTCTGCCGCCTGTCCGCCAATGTGCGGGATTCAAGCAATGCCTGTTTTTCCTCGTGATCGAATGGAAACATCATCGCCATCGAGTTTATCAGCAGCTCGTCTTCGGCCTTTTCCAAGCTGGACCAGTCGGTATCTGATCCGCGGGCGTCCAGAAAACGGCCGAGGACATCAAGGAAATGCTGGCGGTCGAATCCGGGATCGCCCCGCGGCTTGTCCAGGTCGTGATCAAATTCGGCCCAGTCGATCGATGCCGTCGGATATGGCTTGAATCCCGGCTGCAGGTCTGTGACCCGGAACCGTGCGACCCCGCCCAGGGTGATGCGATAACGCCCGTCCTCGGTTTCGACAAATGCCATGATCCTTCCTGCACAGCCGACCGCGTGAAGGGCTGAATCCGACCCTTCTTCGACCTTGCCATCCAAGGGTTGCACCATTCCGATCAGTCGATGCGGGGTCGTCAGCGCATCTTCGGTCATGGCCAGATAGCGCGGTTCGAATATGTTAAGCGGCAGATGCGCCCGGGGCAGCAACAGCGCCCCGGGTAATGGGAACAGGGGAATCCGGTCGGGCAGGTCGGCAGGTTTGAACATGCTCACCAGCCTAGCCTTGTTCCGCGCTCAGGCAAAGAGCATTGACGAAAGTTTGCGCCGCCCCTTCAGAACAACCGGATCGTCGGGCTTGAGCGAATCGAATATCTTGAACAGCTGCTTGCGGGCGGCGTCGTCGTTCCACCCGCGGTCGCGACGGTAAAGCTCAAGCAGCTCGTCCACGGCGGCCTCGGTGTCGCCGGTGGCGGCAAGCGCGGTTGCCAGCTCAAAGCGGGCCTCGTGGTCGTCCGGATTGGCGTCGAGTTTTGCGCGAAGTTCGGGAATCGGGCCCGCCTCGGCAGCGGCCTCGGCCAGCTCGATCTGGGCCTTGATGGCGGCAATCTCGGGGGCTTCCCGGATAGGTTCAGGAACCGCATCCAGCAGGGCCTTGGCCTTGTCGGTGTCATCCATGGCCAGATGTGCCCGCACCAGCCCGGCATAGGCCGCAGCATTTTCAGGTTCTTCCTGCAGGACGGCCGCAAAGGTTTCGGCGGCATCAACGGCGGCGCCTTCGGCCAGCATTTCCTCGGCCGATTCGACGGCAGCGGCAAGGCCTTCGTCAGCGCCCCCGGCGAGATCGACCAGCTTGCCGATGAATTCCTTCAGCTTGGCCGGAGGCTGCGCCCCCATGAAGCCGTCGACCGGCTTGCCATCGTGAAAGGCATAGACGGTCGGGATCGACTGCACGCGCAGCTGCGCTGCGATCCCCTGGTTTTCGTCGACATTGATCTTGACCATCTTCACCTTGCCGCCGGCGGCCTGTATCTCGGCCTCGAGTGCCGGGCCAAGACTGCGGCACGGGCCGCACCAGGGCGCCCAGAAATCGACCACGACCGGGGTGGTCTTGCTGGCCTCGATCACATCCTCCATGAAGGTCTGTTCAGACCCTTCCTTGATCAGGTCGTCTCCGCCCGCGGCGGCATTGTTAGCACCAAGTTCCATTTTTCTACCTCTGTCCTTTCAACGGCGTTCCGCCGACGTTATCCCCTATTTAGGGAGCCTGTCCCCGCACCCCAAGCCCGCAATCCGGGATCAGAGATCAAATGTCGCAAGGACCGGGGCGTGATCCGACGGTTTTTCCCATCCACGCAGCTCGCGCAGGATGCGGCTGGAATGGGCGCTGGCGGCAATGTCGGGGCTGGCCCAGACATGATCGAGGCGCCGCCCCCTGTCACTGCTGTCCCAGTCGCGTGCGCGATAGGACCACCATGAATACAGCTTGCCCTGCGGGATGTCCTGCCGTGTGACATCAATCCATCCGCCGGCCTGTTGTGTTTCTGCCAGATGCTCGACCTCGACCGGGGTGTGAGAGACGACTTTGAGCAGCTGCTTGTGGTTCCAGACATCGTCTTCGCGGGGCGCGATGTTGAGATCGCCGACCAGTATCGACTTGCGGGGTGTGTTGGCCCGAAAATGATCGCGCATTTCGACCAGATAATCCAGTTTCTGGCCGAATTTCTCGTTCACCTTGCGGTCGGGGACATCGCCGCCAGCCGGGACATAGAAGTTGTGGATGACGACACCGTTTTCCAGTTCGCCCGCAATGTGGCGGGCATGGCCCAATGATGCAAAATCCAGCCTGCCCACCTCGCGGACCGGCAGACGAGACAGGATGGCAACACCGTTATATCCCTTCTGACCATTGGCGATCATGTGGCCATAGCCGAGGCCGGCAAAACCCTGGGTGGGGATCTTTTCAACGGGCGACTTGCATTCCTGCAGGCACAGGATGTCCGGTTTTTCCTGGGCCAGAAACCTCAGCACCAGAGGTTCGCGCAAGCGGATCGAGTTGATGTTCCATGTTGCAATGGTAAAGGGCATGGGGCCTCGCAGTCGGGGTAATCATTCGCAAGACCATAGGCCGCCCCAACAGGTGCTGCAACCACGCCGCGGCGAAAGGTTACAGCGGTTCGAACCTGCCCGAGATGCCGTCATAGGTTTCGATGCTGCCGGTTCCGATGTCGTGCCATAATCCATGCAGCGTCAGGGTTTCCTGTTCGACGGCGGAACTGACGAAAGGAAAGCTCATCAGGTTTTCCAGCGAGATCAGAATTCCCTCGCGTTCCAGTGCCGAAAGGCGCGCTGCCTCGTCTTCGATATCCTGCACCTTTTCATAGCCGGGGCGCAGCAGATCCATCCAGCGGCCGACAAAACTGGATTTCCGTTCCAGCTCTGGAGCGTTGCCTCGACACATGTCGTGGCATCCCTGAACCCCTCCGCATTGGGAATGCCCCATCACGATGATATGGGCGATGCCAAGGGATTTGACCGCATATTCGATGGCGGCAGATGTGCCGTGCAGGTCGCCGTCAGGCCGCCATGGCGGCACGAGGTTGGCGATATTGCGGTGGATGAAGAATTCGCCCGTTTCCGCCCCGAACAGCGATGTCACATGCACCCTGCTGTCGCAGCATGAAATGATCATGGCCCTTGGGTGCTGGCCCATAGTGGCCAGCTTGCTGAACCAGGCCTTGTTTTGCGAAAACTCGGTTGCTTTCCACCCGTGATAGCGGGTGACAAGGTATTTCGGCAGGGGGCGTGCATGTTTCATGGCAACTGCAATATCCTGCCTTTCGCGTTCGGGAAAGAATTTTCGAAAATGCCTTGCATCTTTGTTGGCGCAGGTAATGTCCCGTTCAGCCTGTCATGGCAGGGTCTTCCCCCGGGGGCGCAGATCGGAGCATGATCATGGTGGGTCGCTGTCGCCAACTGGAAATAAGGGAAAACATCGCACTGACAACGGGGATCGACGTGCCGCCTGGCGCGGGAAACGATCCGATGGCCCAGCAGGAGGCCATTGAAGAGGCCATTGTTCAGATTGCCGACGGCTTGGCCAGAATCGAACTGGCACAGCAGCAGGACAATCTTTTGCTGGCACACTCTGTCGCCGGTGAACTGGCCCCGGTTGCGTGCCAGCTGGGCCTGTCCCTTCTTGCCCGGGTGGCCGGTGACCTGGCTGATTGCGCGGAATTCGGGGATATGGTTTCTTTTCACGCGGTGGCCTCGCGGATTTCCAGGGTAGGCGAGGTTTCCCTTGCGGCTGTCATCGACCGCGTGGTTTCGAATGGATGACAGACAATCGGTTTTCGGCCTTTGCACCGCGGTGCGAAACGCATAATCATTGCGGCGTGCGGTTTCACGGAAAGGTTTGTCATGGCACCGGTTTTTGCGAGAGATGCGGCAGGGGCGATCCCGATCAAGGTCATCAAGAAAGAGGCGTTGAAGCTGTGGCTGTCCGACCAGGATCGGTTTGTTATGAACTGGGTCCAGGGCGCGGGGTTTTCCGCCAGGTTGGGCGAAACCCTGATCATTCCAGGGGATGATGGCCGGCCTTCTCAGGTCTTGTTCGGCTGGGGCGACATTCACGCCCGCGCGCGCGGCAGGTTTCATTTTGCTGCCGCCGCCGAGAAACTGCCCGCAGGCACATATCGCATCGAATCGGGCCTGACGGCAATCGAGACCGAAGAATCGGCGCTGGCGTGGTTGCTGGCCGGTTACCGTTTCGACCGATACAAGCAGTCTGGCACAGAGACGCCGTCGCTGGTTGCACCCGATGGGGTGGATGCCGGAACGGTCGAGGCCATCGCGACGGCCGAATTTCTGGCGCGCGACCTTATCAACACGCCGGCCAGCGACATGGGCCCCGACGCGCTTGAGGCCGCGCTTGTCGATCTGGCAAAGGATTTCGGGGCCGAGACGCGATCGATTGTCGGTCAGGCATTGCTGGAACAGAATCTGCCGCTCATTCACGCCGTTGGGCGCGCTGCGGCGCAGGAACCGCGCCTGCTTGAACTTCGCTGGGGCGAAGAAGGCAATCCCTCGCTGACATTGGTGGGCAAGGGTGTCTGTTTCGACACCGGTGGGCTGAACCTCAAGCCGGGGTCTTCCATGGGGTTGATGAAAAAGGACATGGGGGGCGCGGCAACCGTCATGGGGCTTGCGCGCATGATCATGTCTCTGGATATGCCGGTGCGGCTGCGGGTTCTGATCCCTGCTGTGGAAAACGCGGTTTCGGGCCCGTCCATGCGGCCGGGGGATGTTTTGACTTCCCGCAAGGGGGTGACGGTCGAGGTGAACAACACCGACGCCGAGGGGCGCCTTGTTCTGGCCGATGCGCTGGCAATGGCCGACGAGGAAGCCCCCGATTACCTGATCTGCATGGCCACCCTGACAGGTGCGGCGCGCGTGGCGTTGGGGCCGGATCTTGCGCCTTACTATACCGATGATGACAGCTTTTCACACCAGCTGGCGCGTGCCGCCCGTCGGGTGCGTGACCCGGTCTGGCGCATGCCCTTTTGGGAGCCATATGAAAAAAAGATCGAACCCGCCATTGCCGATCTGGACAATGCCCCGTCGGGGGGCTTTGCCGGCTCGATCACGGCGGCGCTGTTCCTTCGGCGTTTTGTCGAGAACGCCGATATCTTTGCCCATTTCGACATATTCGGCTGGAACCCCGACCCGGCCCCAGCCCGGCCAAAGGGCGCGGCATTCCAGGCTGCACGTGCGATATTCGAGACCCTGAAACGTGGGTTGGACAGTTGACCCACCCACGCCTGATAGCGGCAAACGGCCATGTGGCCCACATTTCGCTGAAGGGCCTGGTTTCGGCCGAAACCTATGTCGAGGGCCGCTTGATGCAGGTTATTCGCCCAGTGGCCGATCTGTTGCGCAAGCCGGGGGGCGGGTTGGATTGCCAGCTGCTTTGCGGCAGCCGGTTTCTGGTTCTTGAGGATCGGGACGGCCATTCCTTTGGCCAGCATCAACGCGATGGCTATGTCGGCTATGTTGCTACCGATGCGTTGGGTCCGCTCGCCGAAATCACGCATCGGGTCTGTGCCCGGTCAACGCATGTCTATCCAGATCCGGACATGAAAACCCGCCCGTTGGAAGCGCTGCCATTCGGCGCCCGCATTTCGGTGATCGATGAACAGCCCGGTTTTTTCAAGTTGCCCCATGGCTATGTCCCCACGCAGCACGCATGCCCCGTTTCAAGGCCGGCAGCCGATCCTGTGGAGGTTATCGAATCTTTCCTCGGCATACCTTATCTATGGGGGGGCAACAGTGTCTGGGGAATCGATTGTTCGGGGGCTGTTCAGCTGGCACTTGATGCCTGCGATATCGAATGCCCCCGTGATACCGACATGCAGGAAGCAGCGCTGGGCCGGTCGCTTGCCCCTGACGAGCCATTGCTGCGAGGCGATATCGTTTTCTGGAAGGGTCATGTGGGCATGATGCGGGATCCTGTGACCGTGATTCACGCAAACGCCCATCACATGGCCGTCGCAAGCGAATCTCTTGCCATTGCCAGAATGCGCATCGAACAGGTCGGGGGTGGCCCCGTGACCTCGATCCGACGTCTATAGCGCGCGAATCAACTTGCGTTCGAGCACCCGCAACACCGTCGCAAGGTCATGGCCGCGCCGCAATATTCGGCCGTCCATGCCGAGAACCGCATATTGCCCCTGTGCCCTGGCCAGCCGGGGGCGTTTTTCAATTCGATAGACTGGATGTTCTGCCGTGCGGCGGAAAACGGCAAAGACCGCCACATCTCTGAGATGGGAAATCCCGTAGTCGCGCCATTCACCTGCCGCGACCATGCGGCCATAAAGGGAAAGAATCACGTTCAGTTCCTTGCGGTGAAAGGCGACCTTTTCATCAAGCCTGGCTGAACAGACATCCCTCATTGTTCCAATTTGCAGCCAAGTGCTGCGTGAATCAAGTGAATTGGCCACATATGGAAACCAAACAAGACTTCTCCTTACTCGCGCCGTCAGAAAATCAGATTCCGTCCCTTTTTCCGCCCCCTTTCCCCGTCAAAACAATACCTGTAGCGAGTGACAGCTCACCCCGGTGCCGCCGAATATCAGCCCCCACCCAGATCGGCGGCGCCGGGGACTACAACGAACGAGAGCCCCTGCCCCCGCCTTTTGTCGGGGGCATTTTTTTGCCTGTCTGACCGGCTCCTTGATTGTCCCGGAAATGGAAACCCAGAATTTCCACAATTTGCCCGAGTCGCCGCTATTTTGCCCGGATTCCATCCTGCTTCGGCCCAGATTCCCCGCGATAAGGAAGCTGTAGCGAGCGAAGGCTCACCCCGGTACCGCGGTTATATCAGCCCCCACCCAGATCCGCGGTACCGGGAGCTACCAGAAGCCTGACTGCCCTGCCAAATTGGCGGGGCATTTTCTTTGGGCCAAGGCTGTTTCTGACAATTCCTGAAATGGGCTGAAGGCGTGATTGATGCAGGCAGAACCACCCCGCCTTATGATGTAGCCCGCCTGATATAATCGCTGGTCATCAGGTCGAGATGTGCGCCGCCGCCATTCTTGAACAAGGTGATTTCGTCATCATTCTGGCGGGCAAAGCGTCCGGTTTCAAGTTCGCGGTAATCGGCGATGATGTCCCGTTCGGTAATGATTCCGGTTTCAATGGGGATCATGAGCTCGCCCGTTTCCAGCGCCGTCTTGCGTGAATCCGCAAATATCCGCGCGCGCCCCAGGGCGTCGTCGTCGGTTTCGCGCATGTCGGGCAGATAGGCACCGATCAGGTCGATATGTTGCCCCGGTCGCAGCCAGCTGCCGCGCAGGATGGGGGATTTTGTCATGGTGCATGTGCAGATGATATCGGCAGATGTCGCGGCGCTGGCCAGATCATCGGCGCGGGCGATCTGGCGGTCAGGGTATTCGGTGATGATGGCATCGACCTTTTCCATGGTGCGGTTCCAGATGGCAAAGCGCGCGTCAGGAAACAGGGCGCTATAGGCCTCGACCAACGACCGGGCAACCGTGCCGGCGCCGATGATCAGGATATCGCGGCTGTCGGGGCGTGCTAGCCGGCGCGCGGCAAGCAGGCTGTCGCCGGCGGTTTTCCATTTCGTGACAAGGTGAAAATCGATCACCGCCTCAAGCAGCCCGGTGGTATCGCTGAACAGCGTGACCACGCCGTTGATCGATGGCAGGCCATGCCGGGCGTGGTTTTCGGGAAAGATCTGGCAGGTCTTGACCGCGATGCCCAGCCCGTCGATCCAGGCGTGGCGCGACAGCATCGTGTCGGGCGCGCGGTGCATGACGACGTCTTCAAGTTGCGCCTCGGGCAGCCGGTGCCCTGCGGCCAGCGCGTCGGTCAGGTCGATCCAGTCGAGCCGGGGCTCGGCCGAGCTATCGATGATCTGAAACGTCATGGCTTTCCTTTCAACGGTTTGTTGCGGCGCGAACAAGTTGTTCCAGCCTGTCCAGAAAACGGGATTTGTCGCGCTTGCCAAAGGTCTTTCCACTGCCCTTGAGAAACGGATCCGAACCCCTGAGATCGGCCATCAGGTCACGCATGGCCAGCCGGTTGCCGATATTGGCGGGCGTGAACAGGTCGCCGTCATGGCGCAGGGCCGTTGCCCCGTTTTCGATGACGCGCGCCGCAAGCGGGATGTCGGCGGTAATCACGATGTCGCCCTCGGTTGCGCGGTCGGCGATCCATTTGTCGGCCTCATCCGCGCCGGCGGCGACAATGATTGTCTTGACCAGGGGGTGGAGGCTTGGTCGGATGCCGCCATTGGACACTATATACAATGTAACGCCGTGCCGTTCGGCGACCTTCAGGGCCTCGGGTTTTACCGGGCAGGCATCGGCATCGACATAGATCGCGGTCATCGAGGGGCATCCCTTGCATTGCGTGGCGCAGCCTAACGCTGTGTTGGCAGGCCTTCAAGCGGGCCCTCACGGCGCGGTTGTAATCAGGTTCTGCTTGGGCAAGAAAGATGTCAGGCAAAATATCGGAGGGCCCCGCATGCGATACCTTTTGGCAATAGATCAGGGTACGACCTCAAGCCGCGCGATCCTGTTCGACGAGGATCTGCAACCCTGTGCTACGGGGCAGAAAGAGTTCACCCAGCATTTCCCGCGCTCGGGCTGGGTCGAGCATGACCCCGAGGAAATCTGGCAGACCACGCTGGAAACCTGTCGCACAGCACTGGCGGGCATCACGGCCAATGACGTTGCGGCCATCGGCATCACCAACCAGCGCGAAACGGTTGTTGTCTGGGATGCGGAAACCGGCGAGCCAATTCATAATGCGATCGTCTGGCAAGACCGCCGCACTGCCGATCATTGCGCGCGCCTGCGCGAAGATGGTCTGGAACAGATGATCACGCAAAAGACGGGGCTGTTGCTGGATCCCTATTTCTCGGCCTCCAAGATCGCCTGGCTGCTCGAGAACATTCCCGGCGCAAGAGAACGGGCCAACAAGGGCAGGCTGCGTTTCGGGACAATTGACAGTTTTCTGATCTGGCGTCTGACTGGCGGGAAGGTGCATGCCACTGATGCGACAAACGCCTCGCGTACGATGCTGTTCGACATCGGCAACTCGGCCTGGGATGACGAGCTGATGCAGCTGTTCGGTATTCCGGCGTCGATGTTGCCGGAGGTGCGCGATTGTGCCGCTGATTTTGGCGAAACGGATCCGGCGCTGTTGGGCTGCGCCATTCCCATTCGCGGGGTTGCCGGGGACCAGCAGGCGGCGACCATCGGGCAGGCCTGCTTTGTGCCGGGCATGGCCAAGTCGACCTATGGTACCGGCTGTTTTGCATTGATGAATACGGGGACAGAAAAAGTCATTTCCAGCAACCGTCTGCTGACCACGGTTGCCTATCGTCTTGATGGCAAGACGACCTTTGCCCTTGAGGGGTCGATCTTTGTTGCCGGGGCAGTCGTTCAATGGTTGCGCGACGGTTTGCGGATCATCAATGACGCCGCCGAAACCCAGGCGTTGGCCGAGGCGGCCGATCCAGGGCAGCAAGTTTATCTTGTCCCCGCATTTACGGGTCTTGGTGCGCCCTATTGGGATGCCGAGTGCCGGGGCGCGATCTATGGTCTTACGCGGGGCACCGGCCCGGCCGAGATCGCGCGTGCCGCGCTGGAAAGCGTTGCTTTCCAGACCCGCGATCTGATCGAGGCGATGAAGGCCGACTGGGATGGTGCACGGGATACGGTGCTGAGGGTCGATGGAGGCATGACTGCAAGTGACTGGACCATGCAGGCCATTGCCGACCAGCTTGCCGCGCCCGTGGATCGGCCGGAGATTACGGAAACAACCGCCCTGGGGGCGGCCTATCTTGCCGGTCTTGCCAGCGGATTGTGCCCCGCGCCCGAAGGTTTTGCCAAAAGCTGGAAGTTGAATCACAGGTTTGAGCCGCGTCTTGATGATGAAAGACGCGCCCAGGCGTATGCAGGCTGGAAAGATGCCGTGCGCCGCACGCTTGGCGCCATCGGGCAGGGCCATGCCTGAAGCAGGGGTCGCATGGGCGCATCATCATGCGGTGACGGAAATTTCTTTTCGCAGGCGTTCCAGTGCAGCCGGGTCGTTGTTGTAAACCGCGTCAATGGCGGCCCGATTAATCTCGGGGCTCAAGCCGTCTTGCCGGATCAATGCCTTGATCGCGATCAGCCCCCTGGCGTTTTCTTCGCCGGCCTCGGCAAGGTTGGAGATGGTTTCCCGCATTCGCCCAGCGTTCTCTACCGCATCGATCAGCCCCCAGGCAAGCGCCTGCGCCGAAGTTATCCTTTGGGCGGCCAGCAGGATCATGCCGGTACGCGCCGGCCCGATCAGGCGTTTCATGCGCCGCACATCGGATGGTTGGGGTAAAAAGCCGTTCTTGAGAACCGGATAAAAGAACCCGGCCCCTTCGACAGCGATCCGCAGGTCGCAGGCCAGCGCAAGCCCGAACCCGCCCCCCGCAAGGGTGCCGTTCAGCGCGCAGATGGTCAGGCAGGGCAGCCCCGCAAGACGCGACGAAACGCGTTCCCAGATCGGGTCGGTGGTGAAAAGGGGATCTTGCCGCGCCTCTGCAAGATCGGCACCAGCGCAAAACACCTTGTCGCCCGCCCCGGTAATCACAACCGTCCGAAGCTCTTCTGCCCCGGCAGCCTCGAGAAATATCTCATCCAGCCGTGCAAGCATGTCACGTGTCAGCGCATTTGCCTTGTCAGCCCGGTCAAGGGTGATCGTCCATCGGTTTGCGGTCTTTTCCAGCCTGATCATGGTCAGTCCCCATTTCCCGGATGTTTCGGCGCAGCTTTTTCGATGTCCATGACATGACCCGGACGAGGCTTGCAAGGCAAGGGCTGCGGTGGCACGGGGTGTTTGTGGCGTTACGGCACTTGCACCGCTTGTTTCATTATTCTATACGCCCCCGGTGGCCCCTTCGGGCCCGACTCGGACATCAACATATGCCGTGGTCGTCCCATCTCGCTTCGGGGACGTATCCGGCTTGAAAGGAAGCGACATGAAACTCAATGAACTGCGTGATAATCCCGGCGCGACCAAGAAACGCAAGCGCATCGGTCGCGGGCCCGGCTCGGGCACCGGCAAAACCGGTGGCCGCGGCATCAAGGGCCAGAAATCCCGTTCGGGGGTTGCGCTGAACGGTTATGAAGGCGGCCAGATGCCGCTTTACATGCGTCTGCCCAAGCGCGGCTTCAACAACATCAACCGCAAGCGTCACGCGGTGGTCAATCTGGGCCTGCTGCAGAAATTCATCGACGCGAAAAAGATTGATCCGAAAAAACCGATCACCGAAGAGGTGCTTGTTGAATCGGGGCTGGTGCGTCGTGTGCGTGACGGTGTGCGCATCCTTGCAAAGGGCGAATTCAAGGCCAAGGTTGACCTGCAGGTCACCGGTGCTTCGAAATCGGCCATTGCTGCGGTCGAGGCTGCCGGTGGCAAGCTGACCACACGCCAGGCGGACGCGGCCGAATAAGCCTTGTGGGGGGCGGATCGGCCCCTTACATGAGAAGGCGAAGAATTTTACGTGCCGCGTGGCCTGAAATTCGGGTCAGGCGGCATTATTGCGAAAGGGACGGGCATGGCTTCGGCAGCTGAACAAATGGCAGCCAACCTGAGTTGGAGCACCTTGGGAAAGGCGACCGAGTTACGGCAGAGGATCTTCTTTGCCATCGGGTTGCTGATGGTTTACCGCCTTGGCACATATATCCCTGTTCCGGGCATCGACGCCGCAGCGCTCAAGGAATTCGTCGATAACGCCCAATCGGGCATCGGCGGGATGTTGCAGATGTTCACCGGTGGCGCGATTGGCCGGATGGCCATTTTTGCGCTCGGGATCATGCCCTACATTTCGGCCTCGATCATCGTCCAGCTGATGACTGCGATGGTTCCGCAGCTTGAGCAGCTCAAGAAAGAAGGCGAGCAGGGCCGCAAGAAGATAAACCAGTACACCCGCTATGGCACGGTAATTCTGGCGACATTCCAGGCGTACGCGCTGGCCGTCAGTATCGAGGCCGGCGATCTGGCCATTGATCCGGGCTGGTTCTTCCGTATTTCCACCGTTGTCACGCTGGTCGGCGGCACCATGTTCCTGATGTGGTTGGGCGAGCAGATCACCGCCCGGGGCATCGGCAACGGCGTTTCCCTGATCATCTTTGTGGGGATCGTTGCCCGCATCCCCTCGGCCATCGCCCAGTTTCTGGCGCAGGGCCGTTCGGGCGCCGTCAGCCCGGCCCTGATCGTAGGGGTGGTTATCGTTGTCATTGCCGTGATCACCTTTGTCGTCTTTGTGGAAAGGGCGATGCGAAAGGTGCATATCCAGTATCCCCGCCGACAGGTGGGGATGAAGATGTATGGAGGCGAAAGCAGCCACCTGCCCATCAAGCTGAACCCGTCGGGCGTCATCCCGGTGATCTTTGCCTCATCGCTTCTGCTTCTGCCGACAACGATCAGCACGTTTTCGGGCACCCAGGACTCGGGCATCATGAACACGATCCTGGCCTATTTCGGGCGTGGCCAGCCGCTGTATCTGATCTTTTTTGCGGGGATGATCGTCTTCTTCTCGTATTTCTATACCGCGAATGTCGCCTTCAAGACCGATGAGGTTGCCGAAAACCTGAAGAGCCAAAACGGGTTTGTGCCGGGTATCCGGCCGGGTGCAAAGACTGCCGAGTATTTCGATTATGTGGTCAACCGGCTGCTGGTTGTCGGTTCTCTCTACCTTGTGGCGGTTGCCCTGTTGCCCGAGGTCCTGCAGTCGCAACTCAGCGTTCCGTTCTATTTCGGGGGCACCTCGGTGCTGATTGTCGTGTCAGTCACCATGGACACCATAAGCCAGGTTCAGTCGCACATGCTGGCGCACCAGTATGAGGGCCTGATCGAGAAATCCAAACTGCGCGGCAAGGGCCGCAAGGGTAAGGCGCGGAAGGGACCCGCTCGCAGATGAACATCATACTTCTTGGTCCGCCGGGAGCCGGCAAGGGTACACAGGCACGTCGTCTTGTCGAGACCCGTAACATGATACAGCTTTCCACTGGCGACATGCTGCGCGAGGCCCGCAATTCGGGCACGGCGATGGGTAAGCGGGTTGCCGAGGTCATGGACCGGGGCGATCTGGTGACAGACGAGATCGTGATCGGGCTGATCGAGGAAAGGTTGATCTCAGGCAGCGCCGAAGGTGGGTTCATCTTTGACGGATTTCCCCGCACTCTGGCCCAGGCTGACGCGCTGGGCGAGCTGCTTGACCGGATCGGCCAGAAGCTGGATGCCGTAATCGAGATGAAGGTTGATGACGATGCGCTGGTCGAGCGCATCACCGGCCGCTACACCTGCGGTGATTGCGGCGAGAGTTATCACGATACCGCCAAACCGACCAAGGTGCCGGGAAAGTGCGATGCGTGTGGTTCGGAAAACCTCAAGCGGCGCGCCGACGACAACGAAGAATCGCTGCGCACCCGGCTGCTGAATTATTACCGCGATACCTCGCCCCTGATCGGTTACTATTACTGCAAGGGGTTGTTGCACACGGTTGACGGCCTTGGAACGATGGATGCAGTTGCCAAGGCAATCAGCGCCGCGCTTGACAAGGCGGATGCTTAGGCAGCAATGCCCTCTTGACGTCTGGGGCGTTACCCCCTAAACGACACCATCCCGCACGCGGGAATCGCTTGATATATTGGGGTTTGGGCCCCGAATCGGGCGCTCCTCAAGTCCCCGGAAACCGGGGCACGGCCCAGCCGCCATTCGGGTGCTGGGCCTTGGTTGTGAAAAAAGGTTCTGGAACTACGGAACCGCAATGAAAGTTAGGAGCCAACGTGGCACGTATTGCTGGCGTTAACATTCCGGCCCAGAAACCGGTACATATCGCGCTTACCTATATTCACGGCATTGGCCGTAGCTCGGCCGAGCAGATCTGCGAAGCCGTCGGCATCGACAAGATGCGCCGTGTGAACGAATTGTCGGACGCCGAAGTTCTGGCAATCCGCGAACATATCGACGCGAACTTCATCGTCGAGGGTGACCTTCGCCGTGAGGTTCAGATGAACATCAAGCGTCTGATGGACCTCGGCTGCTATCGTGGCCTGCGCCATCGTCGCGGCCTTCCCGTTCGCGGTCAGCGGACTCATACCAACGCACGGACCCGCAAGGGCCCGGCCCGGCCCATCGCCGGCAAGAAGAAGTAAGGGAGGGTTCGAACAATGGCACGTGAAAAGACACGCATCAAACGCAAGGAACGCAAGAACATCGCAACCGGCGTTGCACATGTAAACGCATCCTTCAACAACACCAAGATCCTCATCTCCGACGTACAAGGCAACGCGATCGCCTGGTCGTCGGCCGGCACGGTCGGTTTCAAGGGGTCGCGCAAGTCCACTCCCTATGCCGCACAGCTGGCAGCCGAGGATGCAGGCCGCAAGGCCCAGGAGCATGGCGTCAAGACCCTCGAAGTCGAGGTTCAGGGCCCCGGTTCCGGCCGTGAAAGCGCTTTGCGCGCGCTGGCCGCTGTCGGTTTCAACATCACGGCAATCCGTGATGTGACCCCGATTCCGCATAACGGCTGTCGTCCACCCAAGCGTCGCCGCGTATAAGATTGTTTTTCGGACGGCCGTTTTGGTGACGGCTGTCCGAATCCGTTTTTTCAATACCTCGGGAGTTCATCTGCCAAAGGATCCGGGCCGGTGAACAGGAATGGAGGCTAACACATGATCCACAAGAATTGGCAAGAACTCATCCGGCCGACGGCGCTTGATATCAAGCCCGGCGCGGATCCTCTGCGTCAGGCGGTTGTCGTCGCTGAACCGCTTGAGCGCGGCTTTGGTCTGACATTGGGCAACGCCCTGCGCCGTGTGCTGCTGTCGTCGTTGCAAGGTGCTGCGATCACCAGCGTCCAGATTGATAACGTTCTGCACGAATTTTCGTCGGTTGCTGGCGTGCGCGAAGACGTCACCGACATTGTTCTCAACCTCAAGGGCGTCGCCATCTCGATGGAAGTCGAGGGGCCAAAGCGTGTGTCGATTTCGGCCAAGGGGCCGGGCGTTGTCACCGCTGGCGACATATCCGAAACTGCAGGCATCGAGATTCTGAACAAGGATCATGTGATCTGCCACCTGGACGAAGGCGCAAGCCTGTTCATGGAGCTGACGGTCGAAACCGGCAAGGGCTATGTCGCCGCCGACAAGAACCGGCCGGAAGACGCGCCCATCGGCCTTATCCCGATTGACGCGATCTTTTCGCCGATCCGCAAGGTCAGCTACGATGTGCAGCCGACCCGTGAAGGCCAGGTTCTGGACTATGACAAACTGACCCTCAAGGTCGAAACCGATGGTTCGGTCACGCCGGAAGATGCCGTTGCCTTTGCCGCGCGTATCCTTCAGGACCAGCTGTCGATCTTTGTCAACTTCGAAGAGCCCGAGGCCGCAGGCCGCGCCGAAGAGGAAGACGATCTCGAGTTCAACCCGCTGCTGCTGAAAAAGGTGGACGAGCTGGAGCTGTCCGTCCGTTCGGCAAACTGCCTGAAGAACGACAACATCGTCTATATCGGTGATCTGATCCAGAAAACCGAAGCCGAGATGTTGCGGACGCCGAACTTTGGCCGCAAGTCGCTTAACGAGATCAAGGAAGTCCTGACCTCGATGGGCCTGCATCTGGGCATGGATATCGTTGACTGGCCGCCCGACAATATCGAAGAGCTGGCCAAGAAATACGAAGACCACTTCTAGTATCGTGCGGGCCGGTTGAACCCGGTCCGCCGACAAATGCCCGCATTTGCGGGGAATGACATGGGCAATGGTGCCCCAAGGTGAGCGGCCCCCAACGCAGGGGCTGCCGGACAAAGCATAAGGAAGGACCGATATCATGCGTCACAAAAAAGGCTATCGTCGCCTCAATCGAACACACGAGCACCGCAAGGCGCTGTTTGCCAACATGGCCGGCGCCCTGATCGAGCACGAGCAGATCAAGACGACCCTGCCCAAGGCCAAGGAACTGCGCCGCGTTGTCGAAAAACTGATCACGCTGGGCAAGCGGGGCGATCTGCACGCCCGTCGCCAGGCCGCGGCGCGCCTCAAGCAGGACAAGCACGTCGCCAAGCTGTTCGAGGTTCTCGGCCCCCGCTACAAGGAACGTCAGGGCGGTTATGTCCGCGTTCTGAAGGCTGGTTTCCGTTACGGTGACATGGCGCCGATGGCGATCATCGAACTGGTTGATCGGGATCCCGATGCCAAGGGTGCCGCAGACAAGGCGCGCCTGGCCGAGCAGGAAGACTGATTCCAGCATCGCTTTTGCCTGTTGCCGCAGACGCTGGCGACAGGCCAGAATGAGCAGAGCCCCGCAACCATCATGCGGGGCTCTGCCTGTTTTAAGGCACTGTTCCTCGAATTCGTGTTCCAGGGTCAACCGGTCGGGATACGAGGTGGCCACCTTGACGGCGGCACCATGCCTTACCTGATAAAGCTGAACTCGTTACAAGGGTCAATTTACGGTTGACTTGCAATTTTTCAACCTGTCTAAAAAGGCATGCCTAAAAGTACAACACTCGATCAGATTCTGAACCAGCTCGCAAACGAGGCGCCCGCCGGGTATTTTGCCGGGTTGCATATCCGTTTTGCCGGACCGCTTGTTCAGTTTCAGACATATAATTCCGAATGGTTAGATCACTATACCGAGCAGGGCTATGCGCTGCGCGATCCAATGATTGCGTGGGGCTTTGCCAAGGAGGGGGCCTCGCGGTGGAGCGAGATCGATCTGCCGGATCCGTTCGGAATCCTGACAAAGGCGGCGGATTTCGGGCTGAGGTTCGGCGTCGTTGTTGCCCTGGGCCGCTTGTCATCCCGTTCAATTGTGGGATGTGCTCGTGGTGACCGGGAGTTCAATGATGAAGAAATAGGGAGGATACAGAAACTGGTCAAACGCTTGCACGAGGTCACGGAACCGCCCGGCAGTTTGACCAAAGCACAAAAACAAGCCCTGCAGCTGATTGCAGACGGTCACCGCCATGCGGCTGCGGCCGCGATGTTGGGGATTTCCGAAAGTGCGCTCAAGGCCAGGCTCAACTCTGCTCGGAGCAGGCTGATGGCGCGCACCACTGCGGAGGCAATCCAACGGGCAAAGGATTACCGACTGCTTTAACAGATAACTCCAGCTGCGGGGGCAATGGTTTCACAACCAAGCTGGAGGCTGCCATGGAAGCTACAACCTTATCCTTCGCGAACATGCATGTTCACGGAGAACTTTTTGCAAATCTGCTCAGGGCGCGACGCGAGTCGTTCATCGTCCGAAACAAATGGGATCTCCCCGAGGCCAACGGGATGGAGTACGATCAGTACGACACCCCCGCCAGCCGGTGGATCGCAGTGCATGAATTCGGCGAAATCCTTGCGGGAATTCGTCTGACACCGACGACGGCCCGCTGCGGAATATATTCATACATGATCCGAGACGCGCAGAGGGGGCTGCTCGACTCGATCCCGCAGGATCTGCTGTATTTCGAAGCGCCGGTCGCGCCCCATATCTGGGAATCCTCGCGGGTTTTCGTTTCCCAATCGGTTCCGGCAAACAAGCGGATGCGGGTTCAGGCCAATCTGATGGGCGAGATGGTCAGTGCGGCACGTATGCTTGGCGCGACCCAGATCCTCGGGCTCGTGCCCGCCGTATGGTCGCGCTGGATTGCGCGCCTTGGGCTTGATGCCCAGGCCGCAGGGCCAAAGATGGAAATCGACGGCTCGATGACGCAGGTTGCCATGATGAATCTTGCAGGCAACATGCACTGATCCACAAGGCGGGCAGCCGTCATCTGAACTGCCCACCTGTTGTAAGGGGTTCACTCCTCCCTCCGGGCCGATGCCTGGAAGGAGGAGTTTTTTGTCAAGGCTTGGTTCTGGTCCCGATTTGTTGAAATGATCGTGCCGCGGATCGCAGGATTGTGCTGTTGTATTTGCTTGCCCAAAAGCCATATTCTTGCGTGTCAGCCATGATTGCACCGGGCGTAGCCATGAAAAAGATCCTGCTTTCCATCATCCTGGGTTCCTCGCTTGTGCTGGCTTCGCCGGTGGCGGCGCGGGTTCCCCAGTCGAAACCCGAAATCACCCTCAGCTTTGCACCGGTCGTGCGCAAGGCAACCCCGGCGGTCGTCAACATCTATGCCAAGCGAATCATTGCGGCCCAACCCAGCCCCTTCGCCAATGATCCGTTCTTTTCGGAATTTTTCCGCAGTTTCGGCAAGCCGGTCCCGCGTGTGCAACAGTCGCTGGGGTCCGGGGTCATCCTTTCACCTGACGGGCTGGTCGTGTCGAACTATCACGTCGTTGGCGGGGCGACCGAGATCAGGGTCGCTCTCAACGACCGGCGGGAATTCGATGCCAGGGTCCTGCTGGCCGACAAGACGGCCGAT
The DNA here is from genome assembly GCA_030950185.1 of Paracoccaceae bacterium. Taxonomy (GTDB): domain Bacteria; phylum Pseudomonadota; class Alphaproteobacteria; order Rhodobacterales; family Rhodobacteraceae; genus UBA5972. The sequence continues at coordinate 18,937 of JAUZRU010000015.1, forward strand.
CTGGCGGTTCTGAAACTTGTCGGGGCGCATGATTTGCCAACGCTGTCGTTGCGATCGGCGCGCGATATCGAAGTGGGCGATCTGGTGCTGGCCATCGGCAACCCCTTTGGTGTTGGCCAGACCGTTTCCAGCGGCATCGTTTCAGGCCTTGCAAGGTCGGGCGGTGCGGTCGGCAATGCGCGCGCCTATTTCATCCAGACGGATGCGCCGATAAACCCGGGCAACTCGGGCGGGGCGTTGGTCGATATGAGCGGCGCGCTGGTGGGGATCAATACCTCGATCCTGACAAAATCGGGGGGCTCGAACGGGATCGGTTTTGCCATTCCTTCCGACCTTGTCGCGGCTTTCCTCAAACAGGCCAAGGCCGGCAACCGCAAGTTTGTCAGACCATGGGCCGGGATGATCGGCCAGATGGTGGACAGCAATCTGGCGCAGGGGCTGCGGTTGGACCGCCCCGAAGGGATGGTCGTTGTCGAGTTCCACCGCGCCAGCCCTTTTTACAAGGCCGGCCTGCGACCGGGTGACATCATCGTCAGGTTCAACGGTCAACCGGTGAACGGCCCGGCCGAGCTGCTTTACCACATGACCGTTGCCGGTGTGGGCGCGAAGGCCAAGATCACCTATGTTCGCGACGGGCGCAAGAAAACGGTCTGGGTCCGCATGATCAAGGCGCCCGATGTGCCCCCCCGCAATGAAACCCTGATTCGCGGGCAGTCGCCGCTAGAGGGATTGCGGGTTGCCCGCATCAATCCGGCGGTAACAGCCGAGATGGATATCCCGATGTCGGCGCAAGGGGTGGTCGTGCTGGGTGCCGAGGGGATCGGCGCGCAGCTGGGCTTTCAGCGCGGTGACATCATCAAGGAGGTCAACGGGGTAAGTATCGCAACTGTTGCCGATTTGGTTGCCGCATCGCAGATGCGCACCCGCGTGTGGTCGATCACGATCAAGCGCAACGGTCAGCTGATGACCATGCGGCTGAAGGTCTGAATGGCCGATCTGTTCGATCAATCATCGGATGCGGCAGGCGAAAAGCCGGCGCATCAGCCTCTTGCCGACAGGTTGCGGCCGCGCAAGCTGGCCGAGGTCATCGGGCAGCAGCATATCCTGGGCCCTGATGGCCCGCTGGCTGCCATGCTGACGGCCGGGTCGCTTGCAAACATCATTTTCTGGGGGCCGCCGGGTGTTGGCAAGACCACGATCGCGCGCCTGTTGGCGGATGAAACCGATCTTGCCTTTGTCCAGATCAGCGCGATTTTCACCGGTGTGCCGGAATTGCGCAAGGTGTTCGAGGCCGCGCGGATGCGCCGGCAGAATGGCAAGGGCACATTGCTGTTCGTCGATGAGATCCACCGTTTCAACAAGGCCCAGCAGGACGGCTTTCTTCCGCATATGGAGGATGGGACCATCACCCTTGTCGGGGCGACAACCGAAAACCCCTCGTTCGAGTTGAACGCCGCGCTGCTTTCCAGATCCCAGGTGCTTGTTCTTGAACGGTTGACGCTGGCCGAGCTGGAGCTGCTTGCCCAGCGGGCCGAGGCCGAGATGGGCACCCCCTTGCAGCTTGCAGCCGAAGCGCGCGAGCAGCTTCTTGAGATGGCCGATGGCGACGGGCGCGCGCTGCTCAATCTGCTGGAGCAGGTCTTTGCGTGGAAGCCCGACCATCCCCTGAGCGTGGACGAACTGGCCTTTCGCCTTACCCGCAGGGCGCCGAAATACGACAAGTCGGGGGAAGAGCATTACAACCTGATTTCCGCATTGCACAAATCGGTTCGTGGCTCTGATCCCGACGCCGCGCTGTACTGGCTGGCGCGGATGCTGAAGGGGGGCGAAGACCCTCGTTATCTGGCGCGCCGCATCACCCGCATGGCGGTCGAAGACATAGGGCTTGCCGACCCCGGTGCTCAGGCATTGTGCCTGCATGCGTGGGAAGTCTATGAACGTCTTGGCAGCCCCGAAGGAGAGCTGGCCCTCGCGCAGGCGGTTATCTATCTGGCATTGGCCCCCAAATCGAACGCCGCCTACAGCGCCTACAAGGCGGCAATGGCGGCGGCATCGAAATTCGGATCAAAACCGCCGCCCAAACATGTTCTCAACGCGCCGACCGCGATGATGAAGGAGCAGGGATATGGCGCGGGTTATGTCTATGACCATGATGCCGAAGACGGGTTTTCGGGGCAGAACTATTTTCCTGACGATATGCCCAGAGGGGTTTATTATGTGCCGCCAGAGCGCGGGCACGAGCGCGAGTTGAAAAAACGGCTGGACTATTTCGTAAAGCTGCGGGCCCGGCGATCGGGCAAATGACCAGGCCGTGCGCTTGACATTGCCAGACCGTTGAGTCCTTAGCAGGTGGCATGTGAAAAACACGGAAAATGACAATGATCTGGACGATCCTTCAAGTTGGGGCAGGGGGCGCATTGGGTGCCATCGGCCGGTATACGACCGGCCTTGCCGCCGCACGGCTGTTGGGGCCGGGTTTTCCCTTTGGAACATTCGCCGCAAATGTGATCGGATCTTTCATCATGGGCCTGGCCTATGTGTTTCTGATGACGCGCAGCGAACAGGTTTCGCCGCTTGTGCCGCTGGTCATGACCGGATTTCTTGGGGGATATACGACGTTTTCGGCCTTCAACCTTGATCTGTGGACGCTGATCGACCAGGAGCGGATCATTGCTGCGGGGCTGTATTTCGGGGGATCCGTCGGTGTGGCGTTTGTCGCGCTTCTTGGCGGCATCGCGCTTGCACGGGGTATTGTCGGATGAGCCGAGTCCAGCTGATAGAAGTTGCCGAAGACGACGCCGAAATGCGGCTGGATCGGTGGTTGCGCAAGCGGTTTCCGCAATTGCGGCAGGGCCGGATCGAAAAGATGTGCCGCAAGGGCGAACTGCGCGTTGACGGTGGCAGGGTCAAGGCGGCCACAAGGCTGGAACCGGGGCAGACGGTAAGGGTGCCGCCACTGCCTGACGGGCCCGGGCCGGAAAACCTGCCGCGACAGGAAGAGATTTCCCCCGAAGACGTGCGCATGATCCGCGAGGCGGTGATCTATCGCGATGACGACATCATCGCCCTGAACAAGCCGGCGGGTCTGCCGGTTCAGGGCGGATCGGGGCAGAAACGTCATGTTGACGGGCTGGCTGTTGCGCTGAAATTCGGGCTGGACGAAAAACCCCGCCTGGTTCACAGGCTGGACAAGGATACCTCGGGGATCTTGTTGCTGGCACGAAACGGGCGTACGGCCCGTGCCCTGACCCGCGCATTTGCCGCGCGTTCCACCCGCAAGATATACTGGGCCGCAGTTGCCGGCGTGCCGGCCCCGCGCATGGGTACGATACGGTTCGGTCTGGTCAAGGCCGCCGGTCATGGGCCGCATGGCGCGGGCGAAAAGATGATCTGCATTCACCCCGATGACGTGGCCTCTACACCCGAGGCCAAACACGCGACCACGGATTACGCGGTGCTTGAAACGGTGGCAAAACGCGCAGCCTGGGTTGCGATGGTGCCGGTGACCGGGCGTACGCACCAGCTGCGCGCCCATATGGCGGAAACAGGCCATCCCGTGGTTGGTGACGGCAAATACGGGACCAACCGTCAAACCAACGAAGGCGATGGCTGGGGCGCCCAGCTGGGCGGCGAGGTCAGCCGCAAGCTGCATCTGCACGCGCGGATGCTGACGATACAACACCCGGTATCGGGCAAGCCTCTGACGCTGACCGCGCCGATGCCGGAACATATGAAAAAGACATGGGATCTTTTCGGCTGGAACGAAAATGATGTGCCGGCCGACCCGTTCGCCGAGGAGATCTGAACATGTTTCCGGCCGTGAAAAAGCGCTTCTGGAAGGAAGTGACCGTCGAGCCATGCGAAACTGGCCATGCCATCCTGCTGGATGGGCGTAATATCAGAACGCCGGCGAAAACGCCGGTCGTGTTGCCGACAAAAGCATTGGCCGAAGAGATCGCCGTCGAATGGCGAAACGTGGAACAGGAAGTAGACCCGGCCGACATGCCCATGACCCGGCGCGCGAATGCGGCGCTTGATCGCGTATCCCGACAGCGGCAAGAGGTTGCGGAGATGCTGGCATCCTACGCCGAGACCGACCTGATCTGTTACCGCGCAACCCATCCGGCAGAGCTGATCCGACGGCAGGCCGAGGCGTGGGATCCCCTGCTTGAATGGGTGCAGGATACGTTTGAAATCCGTCTGGTTGCAACCAGCGGCGTGATCCATGTATCGCAGGACACGGCATCACTGCAAAGGCTGGGCCAGGTCGTCTCGGAGATGGGGGTTTTCCCGCTGACGGGGTTTCATGATCTAGTTACGCTGACGGGGTCTCTGGTCATAGCGCTGGCAGCAATCAGGCGTTACCGCCCGCTTGACGAGATGTGGCAATTGTCGCGTGTGGACGAAGCTTGGCAAGAGCAGCTGTGGGGCGCTGATGAAGAGGCCGTCGCGCAGGAAAAACACAAGCGAGCCGACTTTCTGGACGGCTTTCGATTCTACAGATTGTCGCAAATGAATTGATTTTCCGTTGCAACTAACACGAATTCATGCCCTGGCAAGGTTACGAAGCAGCAACGGATCAACCTCACCGCGCAATATTATTATTGGAGCGTGAAACGAATCACTTTTCGTAGGTTGAGTCGTAGTCAATACATAAATGTGCCCTTGACCTTATGTTCAAGATTTGAACAAACTCCCCGTCACTGGGGGTAAATTCCCGGTAATTTTGAGACCGGCCATTGTGGCCGGAAAACCGCCTCGCAGGGGGCGGACCATCAGGAAGAGGTAAACATGAAAAAATCTGCATTTTTCGGCGCGCTGACGGTAGCTGGCTTCGCCGCTGCCATGGCGTCTGCCGGCACTCTTGACGATGTCAAAGCGAAAGGCTTCCTTCAGTGTGGCGTTTCGACCGGCCTCGTCGGTTTTGCTGCTCCGGATTCCAATGGCAACTGGGCCGGCTTTGACGTCAGCCTTTGCCGCGCTGTTGCTGCTGCCGTTCTCGGCGATCCGCAAGCTGTCAAATTCACCCCGACCACCGGCAAGACCCGCTTTACCGCGCTTGCCTCGGGCGAAGTCGACATGCTGGCCCGCAACACCACGTGGACCTTCTCGCGCGACGTTGACCTGAAGTTCACCTTCGACGGCATCAACTACTACGATGGTCAGGGCTTCATGGTTCCGAAATCGCTGGGTGTTTCGTCGGCCAAGGAACTGGACGGCGCAACCGTCTGTATCCAGACCGGCACCACGACCGAACTGAACCTGGCCGATTTCTTCCGTGCCAACAAGATGAAGTACGAGCCGGTTCCGATCGAAACCAACGCCGAAGCTCGCCAGCAGTTCCTGGCCGGCGCTTGTGACGTGTACACCACCGACCGTTCGGGTCTGGCTGCTACGCGCGCAACCTTTGAAAACCCCGACAACTATGTGGTTCTGCCGGAAGTCATTTCGAAAGAGCCGCTCGGCCCGCTCACCCGTCAGGGCGACGACCAGTGGTCGGACATCGTTCGTTGGACTCTGAACGCGCTGATCTCGGCTGAAGAGCTGGGCATCACCTCGGCCAACATCGACGAGCTGGCCAAGGGCACCAACAACCCGGAAATCAACCGTATCCTCGGCACCGAGGGTAACCTCGGCGGCATGCTGGGCCTCGACAAGAAATGGGCCTACAACGCGATCAAAGCCGGTGGTAACTACGGCGAGATCTTCGAGAAGTACATCGGTGAGAAAACTGCGATTGGCCTTTCGCGTGGCCTGAACGCACAATGGAAAGATGGCGGCCTGATCTACTCGCCCCCCTTCCGTTAATAGTCACTCCGGAAAGGGCGCGGCAAGTTCGCGCCCTTTTCATATCTTGTTATTGTTCAAGAATTGCACGGACCGTCCAGTATCGTGTGAAGATGTGAAACGCGAACGGGTCCGAGCTCAGCAGGGAAACAGATATGTCTGCGTTCACCGATCCTCCCAAGGAGTCCTTTCGGCTCGGGATGTTGATCTACGACACCCGGTATCGGTCCATGACCATCCAGATTGTCGCACTGATCGCGTTCCTGGCGGGGGCTGCCTGGCTCGTCAACAACGCCGCTAACAACCTCGCAGCGCTTGGCAAGCCGCTTCAGTTCTCATTCCTGTGGGAACCTTCCGGCTATGATATCAACCAGCGCCTGATCGAATACAACTCGCAAAGCCCGCATATTCGGGCGGCATTCGTCGGTCTGATCAACACCTTGATCATTGCCGTCATGGGGTGCACCACGGCAACCATTCTTGGTGTTGTTATCGGTGTCTTGCGCCTGTCCAAGAACTGGTTGGTTTCCAAGCTCATGACCGTCTATATCGAGACGTTCAGAAACGTACCGGTTCTGCTGTGGATCGTGTTCACGATGGCGATCTTCATCGAAACGATGCCGGCCCCGCGTGAATTCAGATCAGGTGCCGCAACGATGAAGCTGTTTGACAGCGTGGCATTCACCAACCGGGGCTTTTATATTCCAGAACCGCTGTTTTCCAATTCGCTTGGAAATATAGACGTGTTCGGAATCTTCAAGATCAGTAACGACCTGCTGGCGGTCATCGCCGTTCTGGTTGTCAGCTTCCTTCTGCAGCGGGCGGTCAAGCGCCGCGCCGACAAGATTCAGGAAGCAACCGGCATCCGCCCCGTGACCTGGTGGCAGAGGGTCGGGCTGATGTTCATCCCGATCGTGGTTCTGTTGTATGTTCTGGGCTTTCACCTGGGGTATCCCGAATTGAAGGGTTTCAATTTCAAGGGCGGTATCCATCTGCGCAACTCGCTGATCTCGTTGTGGATCGCACTGTCGCTTTATACGGCAGCGTTCATCGCCGAGGCTGTTCGTGCGGGGATCATGGCGGTTTCCAAAGGGCAGAGTGAAGCGGCCTTCGCGCTGGGCCTTACTGCGTCGCAGACGATGAACCTTGTGATCCTGCCGCAGGCGCTGCGGGTGATCATTCCGCCACTGATTTCACAATACCTGAACCTGACCAAGAACTCGTCTCTGGCGATCGCGGTCGGTTATATGGACATCACGGGCACTCTGGCCGGCATCACGCTGAACCAGACCGGGCGCGAGATGGAAACCCTGATCTTGTTGATGCTGGTCTATCTCACGATTTCGCTTTCGATCTCGTCGGTGATGAACTGGTACAACAACGCCGTCAAACTGAAGGAGCGGTGATATGAGTGATGTTGCTTATGTCCGCACCGAGATGGTGCCGGAGAAGGCTCCGCCAGCATCTCAGGTCGGCCCGATCAAGTGGGTGCGGGAAAACCTGTTTCCCGACATCCCGAACTCGGTCCTGACTATCCTGGCGCTGTATTTCCTTTATCTGGCGCTTTCGGCGCTGCTGCCTTGGATATTTCATTCGGCTGTTCATGCAAATTCGCTGAACGAATGCCGGGAAATCATCCGCGAGGCCTATGGTCCAGATGCTGTCGGGGCCTGCTGGGGTGTGATCGTCGATCGCTGGCACCAGTTGCTGTTCGGCTTTTATCCGCAAGATATGTACTGGCGCCCCGTTACGGCGTTTGTGCTGTTGCTTGTGGCATTGTCGCCGGTGCTGTTTTCGCAGGTTCCGCGCAAGATGCTGATGTTCACGGCCGTCTACCCTTTCATCATGTATTTCCTGCTGTGGGGCGGGTCGATCTGGCTGCCGCTCAGCGTGATGTTCGGTTTCGTTCTGGCACCGATTTCGCACAAGATCGTCGCGCCGCTGGCGGGCAATCTGGCAGGTGTCATTGCCGGGTTTGCCGTTCCCATCCTGTGGTGGGGGCTGGCGGCGGGACCGGTGGCAGAGTACCTGCATTCGGTTGCCCCTGTCGGAATCGAATACATCGAGTCGGCCAAGTTCGGCGGGTTCATGCTCTCGATCACCATCGGCATCACCGGGATCGCGCTGTCGTTGCCCCTGGGCATCGTTCTGGCGCTGGGCCGGCGGTCTGATCTGCTGATCATCAAGTCGCTGTCGATCGGGTTCATCGAGTTCATCAGGGGCGTGCCGCTTATCACGCTGCTGTTTGTGGCTTCGACGCTGCTGAACTACTTCCTGCCACCGGGGACTACTTTTGACATCATCCTGCGGGTCATGATCATGGTCACGCTGTTCTCGGCCGCCTATATGGCAGAGGTCATCCGTGGCGGGCTGGCAGCCTTGCCCAAAGGCCAGTACGAGGCGGCCGATGCGCTTGGCCTTGACTACTGGAAGGCGCAGCGTCTGATCATCATGCCGCAGGCGCTGAAGATCTCGATCCCCGGTATCGTCGGCACATTCATCGGTCTGTTCAAGGATACGACGCTGGTCTCGATCATCGGCCTGATGGACCCGTTGGGCCTGTCAAACGCCATTCGGGCCGACCAGGCGTGGAACGGCATCCTGTGGGAGCTGTATGCTTTCATCGCTGCCATGTTCTGGATCGTCTGTTTCTCGATGTCCCGTTATTCCATGTACCTGGAGCGCAAGCTTCAGACAGACCATCGCTAAAGGAGTTCGCAAAATGTCTGAACTTGCAACAAACCGCGAAATCGATCGCAGCCAGATGAAGGTGTCCGATGAGGTCGCCATCGAAATCATGGATATGAACAAATGGTATGGTTCATTCCACGTGCTGCGCGACATCAACCTGACCGTCCAGCGGGGTGAGCGGATCGTTATCTGTGGCCCGTCCGGTTCGGGCAAGTCAACGCTGATCCGCTGTATCAACCGCCTGGAAGAGCACCAGCAGGGACGGATTGTCGTTGACGGGACCGAGCTGTCGTCGGACCTCAAGAACATCGACAAGATCCGCCGCGAAGTGGGCATGGTGTTCCAGCATTTCAACCTGTTCCCGCATCTGACGATTCTGGAGAACTGCACGCTGGCCCCGATCTGGGTGCGCAAGACGCCCAAGAAAGAAGCCGAAGAAATCGCGATGCACTATCTGGAAAAGGTCAAGATCCCCGAGCAGGCCGACAAATATCCCGGCCAGCTTTCGGGTGGCCAGCAGCAGCGTGTGGCAATTGCACGTTCGCTGTGCATGAAGCCGCGCATCATGTTGTTTGACGAACCGACCTCGGCCCTTGACCCGGAAATGATCAAGGAGGTGCTCGACACCATGATCGAGCTGGCCGAAGAGGGCATGACCATGCTGGTGGTGACCCACGAGATGGGCTTTGCCCGTCAGGTGGCCAACCGCGTAATCTTCATGGACCAGGGCCAGATCGTGGAACAGAACGAACCGGAAGAGTTTTTTCACAACCCGAAATCGGAACGGACCAAGCTGTTTCTCAGCCAGATCCTCGGCCACTGAGGTCTGCACTCAAGACAAAAAGAAACCCCGGCCATCCTGCCGGGGTTTTTTGTTAAAGTTCCCGTGGGGTGATGTAGCTGTGAACAACGCCCGTTCCGGGTTGCAGTGCCGACCAGTCGTCCGTGTTGAAATCAAGGATCGTGACAGCCCCGGTTGGGTACTTGCTGAACACTTCGTGCTGGGGCGGCGGATCTCTGCGCATTTCGCGGGCAAAGTCGCCGATGCCGGGCATATGGGCGATGATGATGACATTATCGCCTGATGCAGTTTTCAGGATAGCCATGATTTCACGTTCATCGGCCAGATATAATCGGTCTTCAATACGGATCTTCGCATCGGTCTTCAGCGCCGGGGCCATGCGATCCCATGTTTCCTGACATCTCTGGGCCGAGGAACAGATGATCTCGTCGGGTATCAGTTCCTGTTCATCAAGCCATCGCCCGACCTTTTTTGCAGCCTCACGCCCGCGCGCGTTCAGCGGTCTGTCCTTGTCGGAGATACCGGGTTCGTCCCAGCTGGATTTGGCGTGTCGTACAAGGATCAGGCGTTTCATGGCGGACCTTTCATGAGAATGGCGCATGAGCTGCGCCTGAACTGATGATTTCAGCCTGCCATGTTTCAGGGTAGGGGTGCAAGCGTGCCTGGAGGCGGGTCACTCGGCCTTGATCAGGCTGCCCGCACCATGCTCGGTGAACAGTTCCAGCAACACGGCGTTGCGGGCCCGCCCGTCAAGGATGACAACGGCCCTGACGCCGCCTTCCATCGCCTTGAGCGCGGTTTCGGTCTTGGGGATCATGCCGCCGCTGATGATACCCTGTTCGGTCAGTTCGCGCACCTGTGTGGGCGTCAGCTGGGTAACGACCTCGCCGCTTGCATCCTTGACGCCGGAAACATCGGTCAACAGCAGCAGTCGATCGGCCTTGAGGGCAGCGGCAATCGCGCCTGCGGCGGTGTCGCCATTGACGTTGAAGGTTTCGCCGTTCCGGCCGGCGCCAAGAGGGGCGACGACGGGGATATAGCCCGAGCCGGAAAGTTCTGTCAGAACCCGCGGGTTGATCTCGACCGGCTCGCCCACAAATCCCAGGTCGGGCGAGGCGGTTTCACAGATCATCAGGTGGGCATCCTTGCCCGACAGGCCGACAGCGTTGCCCCCTTGTACATTGATCGCCTGTACGATCTTCTTGTTGATCAGGCCGGAAAGCACCATTTCGACAACCTCGACGGTTGGCGCGTCACTTACACGTTTGCCGCCGACGAATTCGGACTTGATTTCCAGCTTGTCCAGCATCCGGTTGATCGTCGGCCCGCCCCCATGAACGATCACCGGGTTCACGCCGACCTGTTTCATCAGCACGATGTCACGGGCAAAGCTGTTCATCGCCTCATCGTCGCCCATTGCGTGGCCGCCGAACTTGACGACCACGATTGCCCCGTCATAGCGCTGCAGATAGGGCAGGGCCTCGCTCAGCGTGCGGGCGGTGGCGATCCAGTCGCGTTTCATTGCTGTCTGCTTCTCCATGACGGGTGTCCTCTGGTTTCAACCTAAACCCCTTGGAAGGGCGCCTGCAACATGCCAAACTCGGCCGGCGATTCAACAGGAAACGGCATGACACAACAGAAAAGACAGAAAACACTGCTTTTGACCGGCGCCAGCCGGGGTATAGGGCACGCCACGGTCAAGTGTTTCTCGGATCGGGGCTGGCGGGTTCTGACCTGTTCGCGCCACCCGTTTTCGCCCCATTGCCCGTGGCCGGGGGGCGAGGAAAACCATATCCAGATCGACCTGTCCGACCCGACAAGGACAATGGCCGCCATCGAAGGCATACGGGAAAAGCTCGACGGTTCCCTGGATGCGCTGGTCAATAATGCCGGCATTTCCCCCAAGGGTGAAGGGGGGCGCCGACTGAACACAATCGACACCGACCTTCAGACATGGGGGCAGGTTTTTCACGTCAATTTTTTTGCCCCTATCGTGCTGGCACGCGGGTTGCGGCGTGAATTGCAGGCGGCCAAGGGGGCGGTCGTCAATGTAACCTCGATCGCCGGCGGCAGGGTGCATCCCTTTGCGGGGGCGGCCTATTCGACATCCAAGGCCGCACTTGCGGCGCTGACCCGCGAGATGGCCCATGATTTCGGCCCGCTTGGAGTGCGCGTCAACGCGATTGCGCCGGGCGAGATCGAAACCGCGATCCTTTCCCCCGGCACCGAGAAACTGACAGAAACGATTCCCCTGCGCCGCCTTGGCCAGCCCGAGGAGGTTGCCAGCGTGATCTATTTCCTGTGTTCTGGCGAAAGTTCATATGTCTCGGGCGTCGAGATCGAGGTCAACGGCGCCCAGCATGTATGAGCGGATCTACTCGATCCCGGCGATGATCGCGCGGAGGGTTTCGATGCCCTCTTTCTTCTCGGCCGAGGTCAGGGTGATTTCAGGATAGGCGGCTGGATGTCGTGACAGGGCCGTTCGGGTCTGGTCGATGACCTTGTCTAGCGCGCCCTTTTTCAGCTTGTCCGTCTTGGTGAGGACAGCTTGAAACGTTACGGCGCATTTGTCGAGCAGGGCCATGATTTCCTCGTCAACCTTCTTGGGGCCGTGGCGTGCGTCGATCAACAGGAATACCCGCCGCAGATTTGCACGCCCCGACAGATAGGCCTTCATCAGATTCTGCCATTTCTCGACGACATGCACAGGCGCCTGGGCAAAGCCGTAGCCGGGCAGGTCGACCAGATAATGCGACGAACCCAGCGTGAAGAAATTGATTTCCTGCGTACGCCCAGGCGTGTTCGAGGATCGCGCAAGGTTTTTTTGCCCGACAAGTGCGTTGATCAGTGACGACTTGCCCACGTTTGACCGGCCCGCGAAACAGACCTCGATACGGGTGTCGGGCGGCAGGCCGTCCATGGCGACCACGCCCTTGAGGAAATCGCAAGGCCCTGCAAACAGCTTGCGCCCCGTTTCGGCGGTCAGCCGATCAGGGGCCTGTGATATGGGAAACCGGGCTTCCATCTATTTGCGCGCCGTCTTGTCGTCCTTGGGCTTGCGTTTGAACGACGAGATGATGTTGCCGAACACATCGGGTTTGGCCCCCTGGCTGCGCAGGATGATGTATTGCTGGGTAAAGGTGATCGTGTTGTTGGCGATCCAGTACAGCACCAGCCCGCTGGGGAAACGTCCCAGCATGAACATGAACACCCAGGGCATCCAGGCAAAGATCTGTGCCTGCATCTTGTCGGCAGGGGCCGGGTTCAGTTTTTGTTGCAGCCACATGCTGATACCCAGCAGGATCGGCAGAACGCCAAGCGAAAGGATGCCAAGCGCGCTTCCGTGTCCCGGGGCATCCCAGGGAAGCAGCCCGAACAGGTTGAGGATCGAGGTGGGATCAGGTGCAGACAGGTCCTTGATCCACAGGATGAAGGGCGCGTGGTAAAGTTCGATCGTGACAAAGATCACCTTGTACAGCGAAAAGAAGATCGGGATCTGCAACAGGATTGGCAAACAGCCGGCTGCGGGGTTCACCTTCTTTTCCTTGTAGAGCTTCATCATTTCCTGCTGAAGCTTCTGCTTGTCTTCGCCCACGCGCTCTTTCAGCTTTTCTATTTCCGGCTGCAATTCCTTCATCCGCGCCATCGAGACATAGGATTTGTAGGCCAGCGGAAACATCAGCGCCTTGATCAGGATGGTCAGGCTGATGATTGCCCAGCCCATATTGCCAAGAACCTTGTTCATGAAGTGCAAGACCTGAAAGATCGGCTTGGTCAGGAAAAAGAACCAGCCCCAGTCGATCGAGTCGATGAACTGTACGATGCCAAGATTGTCCTGATAGTGACGGATGGTTTCATATTCCTTGGCCCCGGCAAACAACATGGTTTTGACCGATGCCGTCTTGCCCGGCTCTACCGTCATGATCGGCATGCGCACGTCGGTCTGATAGATCGAGGCCTGTGGCAGATACTTGGCGACCGATTTGAATTTCTGGCCATTCTCGGGGATCAGGGTGGTCATCCAGTATTTGTCGGTAAAGCCGATCCAGCCGGCCTTGCCGATATCATGGGCCTCGCCCACACCCGGTTCGTCCTGCAACGGGTCGCGCTTCTTCAGTTTCTTGTAGGTGATCTCGATCAGCTTGCCATCGGCCGAGGCAACCACGCCTTCGTGCAGGATGTAGAAGCCCGCGACCTTGGGGTCGCCATGGCGTGCTATGATGCCGTAAGGGGCAACCTTCAGCGGACTGGCGCCGTTGTTGGTCACGGTCTGCCTGACCGAAAACATGTAGTTGTCGTCAACCGATATGGTTCTGCGGAACGTCAGGCCCTTGCCGTTGTCCCAGACAAGGGTGACCGGGGTGTCCGCGGTCAGCGTGTTGCCCTTTTCAACCTTCCACTGGGTGTTGGCGCCAGGAACGTCAGCATAATCAAGCTTGCCAACGGGGGCCCAGCCATACAGGGCGTAATAGGCGCCAGGGCCGCCCGCTGGCGAAAGCAGGGTGACCTTGGGTGATTTGGGATCGATTTCGGTGTGGTAGTCGTTGAGTTCAAGGTCGTCAATGCGCCCGCCCATCAGCGAGATGGAGCCGCTTAGCCGCGGTGTCTCGATCCTGATCCGTTTCGTCTTTGCCAGCGCCTTGTCGCGTGTTTCCTGCGCCGTGGTCGTCAGGTTGGGGGTGACGGCCTTTGAACCGGCCGCTGTCGGGGCGGCAGGTGCCTGCGCGGTATCCGCGGGTTGCGATGCGGCCGGGGCGGATGTCGTTTGCTGGTTGCCCTGCGTGGTTGGGGGCGGCGTCTGAGGTGGGAAGAAGGTAACCCAGACAAGAATGACGAGCGCCGAGAGCGCTGTTGCAAGTATCAGGTTCTTGTTCTGATCGTCCATTCCGGAATCCACCTCGTGGTTTTTCGCTAGGGTGGTTCAACAGATGTGGGCTGGAAAGGTCAAGCGGTTTTCACCCTGTTTGGCCCTTGGGGGCCCTTTGTTTCACAGCTATGTGTGCGGTATTGGCCTTCAGCCGGCCTTGCGCGCGGGCCCGGCGCCTTTTTGCAGTTTTTCGTGATGTTGCGCCAGCCACGCAAGGGTGTCGTCCAGAGGCATTGGTCTGGCAATGCCGTAACCCTGAACCTGCCGGCAGCCGAGGCGCGCAAGGCATTCCTGTTCGCCGATGGTTTCAACCCCTTCGGCCAGGGTTTCAATCCCCAGGCTTTCGGCCATGCGGATGATTGCCGCAGTCATGGCGCGTTGGTCGGGGTCATGGTCGAGGCCTGTCACAAAACTGCGGTCGATCTTGATCCTGCTGACCGGAAAGCGGCGAAGATTGGCGATCGAGGCATTTCCGGTGCCAAAATCGTCAAGATCGATATTGAAGCCCTGCGCTGCAAGTGATCGGATATTGCGGACCATCACGTCATCATTCTGGCCCCATATCACGTCTTCAAGAATTTCGATGGTGATGCGGCAGGGGGCAATGTCGAACCTGTCGGTTTCCCATTTGATCTTTTCGGTCAGCCTGGGATTCTGCAAGTCACGGGCCGAGAAGTTGACACCAAGCGAGGGCACCCTGAAACCGGCTTTGTCCCAGGCGCGAATTGCATTCAGGCCATGGAAAAGGATGATCTCGCTCAGGCGCTCGGACTGACCGGAGGCCTCGATCATCGGCATGAAGCCGGCCGGTGTCATCACCCCGTTGCGCGGATGTTCCCAGCGGGCAAGGGCCTCGAACCCTACGACCTCGCCGGTGTCGGTGCAGATCTGCGGCTGAAACCACGGGCGGATTTCGGCATTTTCCAGCGCATCCCGGAGTTCGCCGGATAGCCGGATCAGTCTGCGGCTGTCCTGTTTCATGCCTGGCGTGAAATACCTGATTGCCGCCGGGCCGGCGCGGCGGGCCATGGTCAGGGCGGTTTCCGCGCCTTCCATCAGCGAATTTGCATCACTTCCGGGCGCGCGACTTGCAACACATACCCCGACCGAGCAGCTCAGATGGCAGGCCAGGTCGTCAATCACAAAGGGATGGGCAATGGCGGCCTGGACCCGTTCCGCGATGGAAATCGCGATCGCGATGTCAAATCGCCTGATCGGCCGTGGGATCAGTGCAAAACCGTCGCCATCAATACGGCAGACAATGTCACCGTCGCGCAGGCAGGATCCCAGCCGTTCACCGATCTCGCGCAACACCTTGTCGCCAACGGTCAGGCCGAAGCGTTCGTTCACCGTGCGAAAGCGGTCGACATCCACGACAAGCACCACCTTTTCGTGGCCTTTTGCCGACGGGTCGTTCAGATATTCATCCAGCCGCGCAAGGGCGGCCTGGCGGTTGGGCAGGCCGGTCAGCGGGTCGATCTGCGGCCCCATCTCTTCCTGTCGCGCATGCCAGCGCTTGCTTATGCCATCAAGTGCCAGCAGGAACGGAAAGATGACGGTCACGACCACAAGGACCGCGCGCACATTGCTCCAGTAAGCGATGACAACCAGCAGCGGGAAGAGGGCCATCAGGTCGGAGTCAAGCCGGAAACGGAAGCCCCTGCTGTTACGATTGCTGTCTTTCCAAACCATGATTTCCCGCGCTCGATAAAACTGCCCACCTCGCAGGAGGGTATGAATGTCGAACGGAGGTTTCGTTAATACGCGCCGGGAAAGCGAATGGCATTCGGTTCAAACTTTCACGAATTCCGAGCTTCCAGACCGGCAAAATCAAACAGCCTGGGGTCGAGCAGATGGCTGGGCCGGGCGTTCATCAGGGCGCGAAACATCACCTGACGGCGCCCCGGGTGGCGGGCTTCCCATTCATCCAGCATCTGCTTGACCTGCTGGCGTTGCAGCCCGTCCTGGCTGCCGCACAGATCGCAGGGGATGATGGGGTAGTTCATCGCGCGGGCGAATTTTTCGCAATCGGCCTCGGCGACAAAGGCAAGGGGGCGATAGACGAACAGGTCGCCTTCCTCGTTCAACAGCTTGGGCGGCATGGTGGCCAGGCGCCCGCCGTGAAACAGATTCATCATGAATGTTTCAAGGATGTCGTCGCGGTGGTGACCCAGCACAATGGCGCTGCACCCCTCTTCGCGGGCGATGCGATACAGGTTGCCGCGACGCAGGCGTGAACATAGCGCGCAATAGGTGCGGGTTTCGGGGATCTTGTCCTTCACGATGGAATAGGTGTCCTGATATTCGATCCGGTGGGGCACCTGCATGCGTTCAAGAAACTCCGGCAGCACCGTCGAGGGAAAGCCCGGCTGCCCCTGGTCGAGATTGCAGGCCAGCAGCTCGACCGGCAGCAGGCCGCGCCATTTCAGCTCGTACAAGGCGGCAAGCAGGGTATAGCTGTCCTTGCCGCCTGACAGGCAGACCAGCCATTTCGCGCCGCGCTGGATCATGCCATAGGCTTCGATCGCTTCGCGCACCTGGCGGATGATGCGCTTGCGCAGCTTCTTGAACTGCGTTGTGGTCGGCGCGTTCGCGAATAAAGGGTGGATGTCTGTGTTGTCGTCAAGCATGTCCGGGCCCGTCCTGCAGGGTGCGGCCCCTCTATAGACGGGCCCGCCAGCGCCCGGCAAGCGGTGTGTCAGTCATCCTTGCGTTCCGGTACCGGGTCATAGCCCGTGCCGCCCAGCGGATGGCAACGGCCGATCCGGCGGATGGCCAGCCAGCTGCCCTTGATGCCGCCGTGTTTTTCAAGCGCCTCGAGCGCATAGGCCGAGCAGGTCGGTTGATACCGGCAGCCATGACCGACCCACGGGCTGAACAACAGTCGATAGGCGCGTACGGGCAGCGAGAGCACAAAGGCAAGAGGGGTCATGACACGGTTCCGGCAATCTGTTGGCCTGTTCCAAGCATATATGGAGGTCAGTCGCATGTTTCCAGCCGCCCGCGCGGAAAATGAAACGGGACCAGGGCCAGGTCGGCCGCGGTCCCGTTCGCGGTGGTCGGGCGAAGGAGGAGGTCAGTATCCGCCCTTGCGCCGGCTTTCCGGCAGGCCCGCAATGCGCGCACCCTGTTTGGATGGATCATGCGGGAAAAGGTCATACAGATCCTTTTGCGAGGGTTTCGCGCCCCATTTCACCGTCATCGCCTTGATGATTGCGCGGGTGTTGGGCTGGTTCTGGTGATTGTCGTAATATTCTTCACGCAGAAAGTTGATCACATCCCAATGTTTTTCACCCAGCTCGATCCCTTCGGCCGAGGCCATGACGTTTGCCAGCTCTTCGCTCCAGTCGTCGAGGTTTTCCAGATACCCCTTTTCATTGGTCTCGATGGTCTTGCCGTTGAATTCGATCGCCAAGATATGCTCCTTTCATTTTCCCTGAAGGCCGCGTTTATTCATATATTATGATATAATCAAGTTAATCTCAAGCGGACGGTGATCCGGGGATGAACAGGGTCAGGCGGGCAGGGTGGTCAGCGCTGGTGAACCCGGTCAAGCGCCTTGGCGAGATCCTCGACAAGCCTGTCGAACGGCAGCGAGGCCGTCACATCACGTTTGCCGATCAGTACATAATCCCAGCCGGGGCGACCGCGAGTGGGTATGACAAGGCGCGCCGCTTCTCGCAGGCGCCGCTTGGCGCGATTGCGGGCAACGGCATTGCCCAGTTTTTTCGAACAGGTGAAGCCCACGCGAATCGGGGTGTCTTCGGCATCTTGCATATCCCGCTTGCGGGCCAACAGGATGAATCCCCCGGCCTGCTGTCGTTTTCCGCGATTGGCGCGCAGAAAATCGGCGCGGTTTTTCAACCTTTCGATACGGCACAAGGAAACCGCCGGTGGCGATTGACCGGCCCGGCCCGTCTGGCCTGCCTGTGTCGCCTCCGGCGGTGTCATGTTCGTGCCTTTCGGCCGGTTGTCTTATGCAGACAGAACCTTGCGGCCCTGTGCACGACGACGATTCAGGATCTTGCGCCCGGCCTTGGTGGCCATGCGCGCACGGAACCCGTGGCGACGTTTGCGAACAAGGTTGCTCGGCTGATAGGTGCGTTTCATTGCATCAACTCCAGGTGCGGCTTGGACGCGGGTCGTGCGCGGACCCGTGTCCAGTGTCATTCGGAAGCCGCTGTTTAGTCCCGGTCATCTGATAAGTCAATTCGCAGGGCCCCGGTTTATTGCAACATTTCGGTGAAAAGGACAGGTTGCGCCCCGATCTGCGGGAAAATGGCCCCCGAGGTCGAAATAATGCATCACCTGTGTTCAACGCGGCGTGATGCCCCTACCATTTTGCACATGATCCGGCCCACATGGTGAGGACGGCAGACAGAGGCGAGTGAATGGAACAGGAAACGACAATGAGCGGACAGCGCAAAAGCAGGGCAGCGGCACGGCGTTTCCTGCCGCTGGGCGTGATCGTGATTGTGGCGATTGCGGGCTATTTCACGCTGCGCGACTATCTGACATTCGAAATGCTGCGCGACAACCGCGCGGCGTTGTTGGCCTATCGCGATCAGCATTACGCGCTGTCGGTGGTGGGATTCCTGTTGATTTACATCGCCATCGTGTCGTTCTCGCTGCCGGGTGCGGCGGTGGCCTCTTTGACCGGGGGCTTCCTTTTCGGGCTGTTTCCGGGGGTTCTGTTCAACATGACCGCCGCAACCATCGGGGCAACATTCATCTTTCTTGCGGCCCGCATGGGGCTGGGCGAGTGGTTGAACGGCAAGATTGACGCCTCGGACGGCGCCGTGCGCAGGTTGCGGGAAGGTTTGCGCGAGAACGAACTTTCCTTTCTGTTCCTGATGCGGCTGGTGCCCGCTGTTCCTTTTTTCGTGGCCAATCTGGTGCCGGCGCTTGTGGGGGTCGGGCTTGGGCGGTTTGTTTTCACCACATTTTTCGGCATCATCCCCGGTGCGCTGGTCTATACTTGGGTCGGAGCCGGCCTTGGCGAGGTCTTTGCCCGCGGCGAATCGCCCGATCTCGGCCTGATTTTCGAGCCACGGATCCTGGGGCCGATTCTGGCATTATGCGCGTTGGCGTTGTTGCCAGTGATCGTGAAAAGATTTCGCAGCGGCAGGGTCTGACCGATGGCGACAATCAAGACTGATCTATGTGTGATCGGTGCCGGCTCTGGCGGGTTGTCGGTCGCTGCAGGCGCCGCCCAGATGGGGGCCGATGTCGTGCTGGTCGAGGGCGGCAGGATGGGGGGGGACTGCCTGAATTACGGCTGCGTGCCCTCCAAGGCGCTGATCGCCGCGGGAAAGCATGCCCATGCGATGACAACAGGGGCACCATTCGGGGTGCAGCCGGTTCAGCCACGGATCGACTATGAAGCAGCAAAGGACCATGTCGCGAGGGTGATCGCCGGGATCGCACCCCATGACAGTGTCGAGCGGTTCGAATCGCTGGGCGTGCGGGTTGTCCAGGCCTATGGGGCGTTTATTTCCCCGCGCGAATTGCGGGCCGGTGACCAGGTGATCCGCGCCCGGCGTTTTGTGATAGCCACCGGATCATCGCCCCTGTTACCGCCGATACCGGGGCTCGAGAGCGTTCCCTATCTGACCAACGAGACCGTTTTCGAGCTGCGCGAACAGCCGGAACATCTGATCATCATTGGCGGCGGGCCCATCGGCATGGAGCTTGCGCAGGCGCATCGGCGGCTGGGATCACGGGTGACGGTTCTCGAGGGGCAGAAGGCGCTGGGCAAGGATGACCCCGAACTGGCAGCCATCGCGCTGGAACGCATTCGTGCCGAGGGCGTGGAAATCATCGAAGGCGCCCTGGCTGAAAGGATCGCCGGCAAGGCAGGGTCGATTGCTGTGCACGTCAAGGAAGGCGAAGTGTTCAACGGCACGCATCTGCTGGTCGCGGTCGGACGCAAACCGAACACCGAGCGCCTGAACCTTTCCGCCGCGGGGGTCGAGGTCGCGCGAGGTGCAATAAAGGTCAATGCCGCTCTCAAGACAGCCAACCGCCGCATCTATGCGATTGGCGATGTCATCGGCGGGCTGCAATTTACCCATATGGCAAATTATCACGCGGGTATCGTCATTCGTTCGGCCCTGTTCGGACTGCCGGCCAGGGCCAGCAGCGCCCATATCCCCTGGGCAACCTATACCGACCCCGAAATCGCCCAGGTTGGCCTGACCGAGGCCGAGGCCCGTGACCGATACGGGGCCCGCCTGGAGGTCGTTCGCTTTGACTACGCCGAAAATGATCGCGCCCGCGCCGAGCTGGCCACGACCGGCCTGATCAAGGTCATGGTCGTCAAGGGCCGGCCGGTGGGCGCCTCGATTGTCGGGGCGCAGGCGGGCGAGCTGATCCAGATCTGGGCGCTGGCAATCGCAAACCGCCTCAAGATGGGGGCGATTGCCGCGATGGTGTCGCCTTATCCGACATTGGGCGAGATCAACAAGCGTGCCGCGGGGGCCTATTTCGGCCCGAGATTGTTCGAAAGCCGCAAGGTCAAGGCAATGGTGCGTCTGGTGCAGCGGCTGAGATAAGATGATCACGCGCTTGAAGAGCGGACCCACCCAACATAGTTTGGGGCCAAAGGGGAAGAACGCGGCGCATGTTTCTGAAATCTCTCTCCGGGCGGTTCCTGCTGCTGACAGTCGTTTTCGTCATGCTGGCGGAAGTGCTGATCTTTGTGCCGTCGGTTGCCCGGTTTCGCGAAGACTACCTTCAGGCGAGGCTTGAGCGCGGCCAGATCGCATCGCTTGCGGTTCTGGCCGGCCCAGACGAAATGGTCAGCCCGGAACTGGAACGCGAATTGTTGAAAAATGCGGGTGTTCTGAACGTTGTCCTGCGCCGCAATGCCGTGCGCGAGCTGGTTCTTTCCTCGCCGATGCCTGCGCCTGTCTATCGCACTTTCGACTTGCGCTCGGCCACGCCGTGGGAATTGATCCGCGACGCGCTCACGCGGCTTTTCGACCCGCATGACCGTATCATCCGGGTGATCGGCAAGCCGGTCAACAAGGCGGGCCTCGAGATCGAAATCACCCTGCACACCAGCGACCTGCGGCAGCGGATGCTGGATTATGGCCTTCGGGTTTTCTTGCTGTCACTGGTGATCTCGATCATTACCGCGACGCTGCTGTTTCTGGCCGTGCGCCGATTTCTGGTTGCGCCGATCAGCCGTGTCGTCTTTCACATCACCGCCTACAAGGAGGCGCCCGAGGATCACCGCCTGATCATCGAGCCGCGCGCCGGCATCACCGAACTGCATGAGGCCGAGGTTGCCTTGCGCGAAATGCAGATCGAGCTGAGCAAGGCCCTCAAGCAAAAGGACCGGCTGGCAACGCTGGGCGGTGCTGTCGCCAAGATCAGCCATGACTTGCGCAACATGCTGACAACGGCGCAGCTGCTGGCCGACCGGATGGAGATGAGCGATGACCCCTCGGTTCAGCGCACTGCGCCCAAGCTGGTCGGCTCTCTCACCCGCGCTGTCAGCCTGTGCGAAAGCACATTGGCCTTTGGCAAGGCGGAGGAACCGGCGCCGGAGCCGACCGACCTGAAGATCCGGCAGTTGATCGAGGATGTGATCGAGAACGAGCAGCTGTCCATATCCGAAGACAAGGTGCGCTTCGAAACGGATGTCCCGCCGGAGTTGGTCGTGCGCGCCGACCCCGAGCAGATGTTCAGGGTACTCAGCAACCTTGTCCATAATGCCAGCCAGGCGATTCAGGCGACCGGCAAGCCGGGCAGCGTGTCTGTCGCGGTCAAGGAAGATGCCGACAGCTGGATCATAACGGTATGCGATACCGGGCCCGGCCTGCCCCGGCGGGCGCTGGAAAACCTGTTCCGGCCGTTCGAAGGAGGGGCCCGAAAAGGGGGCACCGGCCTGGGGCTGGCGATTGCGTCAGAGCTTGTGCGCGGGCATGGAGGCAAGCTTGAACTGGTCAAGACCGGCGAGGATGGCACCTGTTTCCGCATCACCATGCCCCGCCGCGTGGCATCAGGAAATTCGTCAACAAGCTGATTTCGGCCTTGCAATGGCGGCCATGCAGCGATAAATCCCCCTGCGACGGACCGATAGCTCAGCTGGATAGAGTACCTGACTACGAATCAGGGGGTCGGGGGTTCGAATCCTCCTCGGTCCGCCATCACTCACTGGGTCCATACCGGACATATGGGTTACGGATTATTCCCGAGACATAGGTAATACGTTTTCCCGAAGGGATCATCTATCGGTTCCAGCCGGCAGGTCCAATACCGGTTATCGCCCAAGCGAGGGCCCTGGTCAGCTGCACAGCATATCCATCTGGACGGCAATATCCCCTATATCGAGATCAAACCGCCAGGGCGCGCCCTGAAGACGAGGAGATCGGAAGGACAGTTTCCATTACGATAGTGACGTGCGGTCTTCCATCTGGTGAACGCGTGGCATGGTGGCTCCGGCATTGAGCCGCAGTTGAAATCCGTCAGTACAGGTAACAAACGCTGGTTTCCTGCCATGCAGACCAAGGCGCCGCAGGTTTTCCGCCATTCGGTGCTGGCTGTCCGAGACCCGTAGTCGGATCGATCCGGGAAGGCATAACCTGCCACCACCACGGGTGATCGCGGTTGTTCGCAGTGTTTTTCCCTGCATCGTCGAAAACAGAATGGGTGAGATCAACGGGGCGGGCAGGCAAGGGCCGGTTTTGCCGCTCAACTCCAGGATTTCGCCGCTTCCGTGCGGCTCCATCACCGCGCCCGAGAAAGTCCTGCCTTTGAGAGAAAACGAAATTGCGGTGACGAATTTTGGATAACCCCAGATCTCGCGGCCGGCGGCACAGGCGGCTGCGGTGGTCACGGGCAGGTCGATTACATGAAACCCGGTCTGGTGATTATCAGGGTGCCTGAACAATGACAGCAGAGGCATGCGCCCGGCCGATATCCCCTGAGGCGTAGCTGCGATTGCGACCCCAACCTCGTTATAAGCGCCGATGGATGTCTGGCGATATTCGTAGAATGCCACGCCGATCAGCGCCTTGCCATTGCCAAAGCGTATGGGGGTGAAACCCGAATCCCCGATCATATCTTGTGCGCAACGCATATCGGCAAAAAACATCGCCATGAAATTCGAGGCCTGATAATACAGGATGGGCAGCGTGACATCGCCCTCGGATGTTTTGTGAACGACTTGCGGGTGCTGAAAGAACGGATCATTTTCGAACCTGGTCATTTCATACTCCGACACTATTCGGGCCATGCGCGGACCCAAGCAGGGTTTCCTGCCAATCTTCCATGACTGCCAGACGATTGATCTGGTTCGTGCCTTCGAAAATCCTTGTCAGGCGCACATCGCGAAACACTTTTTCGATGTGCGCTTCGTGCAGGCTGCCATGACCTGCCAGCAGATCCATGGCCATTTCACATATGTGCTGCGCCCGATCTGTCACGTGGAACTTGCAAGCCGATGCCATAAGTTGCCGAGGGCGCCAGGCATGACGGGCCTCCTGCCAGACAAGGCTGCGCAGGGCCCGAGTTTCTGCCAGCATGGTCGCAATCCGCATCTGGACATCCTGGTAGTTCAGCAATATCTTGCCGCCAAGCTTGTATGTCCGGGCAAAATCCAGGGCAATTCTGGTCGCTGCCGCAGCAAAGCCGACCCCCATTGCGGCCACAGGAATGCGCGAAAAATTCAATGTTGCCCGGTTGATGGCCCATCCCCCCCTGAGCTTGCCAATAATCCTGTCAGTGGGAACGAAGACATCCCTAAATTCCAGTTCCGCCGCACCGGATGCGCGCATACCCATCTTGAGCTCGGTCCGGTTGACCCTGAAGCCGGGGCTCTTGCCGTCGACATGGAAGCAGGTCCAGGATTCCATGCCCTCGCCCTCGAGTGCCGCGAAAACGGTCGCGGATCGGCACAAATCGCCGCCGCTGATGAATATCTTGCGCCCGTTCAGCAGATAACCGCCGGGCACAGGCGTTGCCACCACGCCCGGCCGATATTGCGCTGCACCATGCCCGTCTTCGACATCTGAGCCCGCCTCGGGTTCGGTGATGGCAAAGGCAACCAGATGGGGGTCACCCTTCAGGCAGCTCTGATAGATCGGGCGAAGCTGCCCGATGATCACCTTGGGGCTTCCTGACAGGACAAGCGGCATGCAGCCCAGGTGATGTGCCGACAACAGCAGCATCAGCCCCCCGCAGACGCGGCTGAATTCCTCGATGACAAGGCAGCTTTGCCAGACCGGCGAGTGAATCGCTGCGCCAAGTGGCATGCTGCCAATCGGGGCTGGCAGAAAGTAGCTCAGGAAACCTTCTTTCCCGGCGCGTCGCAGTATCTCGGCTGCCTTTGGGTGAATTTCGCCCGGGGGCAGATGGGGGGCGAGATCAAGTTCTGCGGCCGCAGGCGCCAGAACTTCGTGGGCAAATCTTTGGGCGCGGCGCCGCAGTCGGGCAAGAGGGGCGGGCAGGCGTCTGGTATCTGTTTCCCACAAATCGGTTGCCGGATGGTTGGTGAATTGCCGAACCGGGAACGGCATCTGAGCGAACCCGTTACGTGGGAAAAGCGCATGGTCGGTTGGTAGATGGCCGTCGAGATGGTGTGAACCCTTCATGCCCCGGCCCCCCTCAACCCATCAAGAAACAGATCTATTTCCCGCAATCCACCGGTTTCCAACCGCAGCATGTTGATATCTCGCAGGATCTTTTCAGGACCGGTGTCACGCATGTATCCTGATCCACCATGCACCTGCACCACCTGATTTGCAGCGTGGCACAGCGCGTGGTGAACATGTTTCCGCGCTGCCGCGATCCTCGCCAGATCGATCGATTCGACCTCGCCGGCAAGGGCCCGCAAGGCCAAGCCTGTTTCGCTCAGACTGGTTTCGATATCGGCAAGAAGCTGCTTGACTGCGGGATGTTGTCGGATCACAGACCCACCTTGTCGTCGCAGCGAAGCATATTCCATCGCCAGGGAAAATCCGTGATCAAGGGCACCTGCACCGATTGCCATCTGTCCCAACATGTCACGCACAAGCACAGAGCGAAACAATACACGGGCTGTATCGAGATCCGGTCGGTAAACGGTACCGGATGCTATATCTGCCGAAATCCTGAAGGCCCTCAACTCGTCAAACCCATGCTGCGGATCAAGCCTGTCCACCCGCATCTTGTTGCGATCGATCCATTGCCAGCCAACCGTGCCGTCTGCCCAGATCGGCCAGATGACGCTTTCCCAGTTTTCCCTGGCGATCATCACGGTCATGTGGTTGTCGCGGTCAAGCCAGTCGGCTAGCAGGTTCCGATCATCCTCGTCGATCAATTCGTGGGAAAGCCATTTCGCCAGACTGCTGCGCCCCAGTCCGTAATGACCAACCGGCACAAGGATTGCCCCTAACGGACTGTTGTCGGCAAGATCAGCCCCCACCCGACGTATTACATGGTTCGCAAGCGCCAACCTGTGCCACGCAAAGGCCAGTCCGGGGCAACGGGAAGCGACCAACCGCAACATGCCCGTATTCAACGCCATGCTTTCGGCTGTCGTGCTGGTTTCCCACAGAGCGATTCCCGTCTCGGCACTGCCGCTTGGTAACATTCCCAGTTCCAGAGCTTCCTGGCTGAGCTGTTCGAAAATCGCGTTTGATATGGGGTGTTCGGGGCGCTGGCAAGCTGGAGTTATCCGCCCTTCGACAAACGAGCCGATTTCGTCGAGCAGATATTCAAGATCGTCAATTTCAAGTTTGATAGCCATGTCAGTGTGCACAACCTGGAATCGATGCGACAGTTTACCCTTGAATTCATCGCTCGGCATCTGCACCGTCGGGACAAAAAATCAACTTTACAGGACAAGGGTGTATAGGAGGGCCTCTTTGACCACGGATCCATTCTTTGAGCGCAAGATTACCAGTGTTCGCCTGTTGAGCGAATTCGCGGCATCACGAGGGGTGGACATGAAGGCGTTGCTTGCGGGGACCGGAATTTTGCAGGAATCCCTGGATGATCACACGATATCCGTTTCAGCCAAACAGGAATTGCGTGTCATTGCCAATTTGCTCGGGCTGCTTCCCGCTGTTCCGGCGCTCGGGGTCGAGGTCGGTCTGCGGTACCATTTCACAGCGTTTGGTCCGCTGGGCTTTGCGATGGCTTCCAGTCCGAATCTACGTGCAGTTCTGGAGACGACGCTGCGATATTTCAGTCTGACATTTGCCCTCAGTACGTTTCATGCCCGAGACAGGCGGGATTTGACCGAGGTCATGGTCACGGCCGATCATCTGCCCGATGAAACCCGCGCCTTTGTTCTGGAACGCGACGTCGCGGCGATGATCCGCGTCCAGCGTGATCTCTTGCCTGTTTCAGGGCTTGTCAAGGGGGTGGACTTTCCGTTTCCTTGTCCACGGCATACCGGCCGGTATCAAGAGCTCCTTTCGATCGAGCCACGTTTCGATGCCCCGCATTGCGTGCTGAAAATCGATCGGCAGGCAATACTTGCGCCGCTGCCATATGCCAATGCGATTGCACACAGGGCGGCCCAGGATCAGTGCAGGCAATTGATCACGACCGATGAGATCAGTCAGGATCTTGATCAGTTGGTACAAGATTATCTGATGCGCTCTTTCCCCAGGATGCCCGACATGGAAATGGCCGCCCGTAATTTTCACATGACCAGCCGGACCCTCAGGCGCCGCCTCCGGCAAAAGAACGTGTCTTTCACAAACATTCGAGATCGCGTGCGACAGACCGTTGCCAAGGAATTGCTGCTGACAACGACGCAGAGCATTGCCGAAATTTCAGGCCATCTGGGGTTTGCCGGAACAACCAGCTTTATCAATGCGTTCAAGAGGTGGACCGGCAAAACGCCACTATCGTACCGAAAGGATAATTGGCCCTGATCCTGCCGACCCTCTGGGAAGGCACGGCGTTCTGCAAAGCGGCGGGATGCCGGACATCAGATCGCAGGTGACCAGGATCGCGCCAGCTTCACAGGAAAAACCCCTTCAGATCAACCCGTGTTCGCGGAACAGCTCCTTGAGGTCGCGCTCGGGCCGGGCACCGATATGGCTGATCACCTCGGCGGCGGCAACACAGCCCATGCGCGCGCAGGTCAGCATGTCGTAGCCGTGTGTGAGGCCATACAGGAACCCGCTGGCGAACAGATCGCCGGCGCCGGTTGCATCGACGATATCGGTCGGAATCGCATTGGCGTGTTCCATGCCTCCGCCATTCAGCACATAGGCACCCTTTTCCGAGGCCGTGCAGACCACGATATCGACCTCGGCAGCGGCCATGCGCATTGATGTTTCAAGATCGTCGGCCTGATACATCGCCTGCATTTCATGGACATTGCAGAACAGCAGATCAACGTGATCGCGGATCATCTGGCGAAATGCATCGCGGTGGCGTTCGACACAGAACGGATCTGACAGTGTCAATGCAACCCGCCCGCCGGCGGCCTTGCAGGCATCGATCGCCTTGGCAAAGGCCTCGTGGCTTTCGGGGCCGTCGAAACGGTAGCCTTCGAGGTAGATCCATTCGGTCGAGGCCATCAGGTCGGGGTCGATATCCGCTGGCGTCAGCTGTTCGGACACGCCGAGATAGGTGTTCAACGTACGCTCGCCATCGGGGGTCACCAGAACCATGCAACGCCCGGTTTCGGCCTCTGCACTGGCAGGGGCCAGGGGGGTATCGTAATCGGCACCCTGCGCGCGCAGGTCGTGGGCAAAGATCGCCCCCAGCTGGTCATCGCGCACTTTGCCCACATAGGCAGTACGCCCGCCCAGCGCGGCGATGCCGGCAATGGTATTGGCAGCCGATCCTCCAGAGACCTCTTCGGCGGGGCCCATCTTGCCGTAAAGCTCGGACGCGCGGGCAGTGTCGATCAGCTGCATGACCCCCTTGGTGATACCGTTCTCGGCAAGGAAGTCATCCTGGGCATGGCTGAGGATATCCACCATGGCATTGCCGATGCCGACAACCTGGTATTTCTTTTTCATATTGTCTTGTCCTTTGAATGGCACAGATCCGCAATGATGCAGTTGGTGCAGACGGGCTTGCGCGCCTTGCAGACATAGCGCCCGTGCAGGATCATCCAGTGGTGCGCATGTTTCTGAAACTCGGCGGGCACGTTGTCTTCGATCGCGCGCTCGACGGCAAGCACATCCTTGCCGGCAGCAACACCCGTGCGGTTGGCAAAGCGGAAGATATGGGTATCGACCGCCTGTGCAGGCATTCCGAACCAGATATTCAGCACCACATTGGCCGTCTTGCGCCCGACACCGGGCAACGACTGCAACGCCGCGCGTGACGAGGGCACCTGGCCGTCATATTCGTCAACCAGTATCCGGCTTAGCCTGATGACGTTCCTTGCCTTCTGCCGATACAGGCCGATCGTCTTGATATGCTCGATCAGCCCCTCTTCGCCCAGTGCCAGCATGGCGGCGGGGTTGTCTGCGACCCGGAACAGCTTTTCGGTGGCCTTGTTCACGCCCACATCGGTTGCTTGTGCCGACAGAGCCACCGCCACCAGCAGCGTATAGGCGTTGGAGTGGTTCAGCTCGCCCCTGGGTTCGGGCTCGCTTTCGCGGAATCGCGTAAAGATCGCGTGGATCGTATGATAGTCGAGTTGGGCCGTCATGGAGCGCGTTTTGACAGGTCTGCATCCGGATTCCAAGCCGTTTGCCGCAGGATTCGGGTGGATCAATGACCAATGGCGCGCCATTCTTGCCGGAGAGGGGGAACAGATGAACGACAACGCCTATCGCTATCATGTCGTGCGCCGCGCAATCGACTGGATCGAGCATAATCATGCGCAAAACCCGTCTCTTGGCGATGTCGCGGCGGCCGTGGGGCGCAATCCGGTCGGCTGGCTCATTCCCTGTCACCGGGTGTTGCGCAAGTCGGGCGCGCTGGGCGGATACCATTGGGGCCTGCCGATAAAGCGCGCCTTGCTGGCACGCGAAGCAGCCCGGCGCGACAGCGGGGATCGTGCATCCCCGGTTTCGTGAAAATCAGGCGGGCATCGCGTGGCCCGGTAGCGCAATGACTATGGTAAAATCTTTTTACCAGTGGCAGGATCACGAAAGGAAAAACTGCTTGGGGACTGCGCCGGAATGCCGTTTCAGAAGGTTCACGCGGAAAAGATCGCAACATCCGTCATCCGGCAGATCGAAAGCCTGATCTTGCGCGGCATCCTGCGGCCGGGCGAGCGGCTGCCATCCGAACGTGTGCTGGCCGAAAAGATGGGGGTGTCGCGCCCCTCGCTGCGCGAAGCGATATCAGAGCTGGAAAAACGCGACCTGCTTGTGACGCGGCCGGGGGCAGGCGTTTTCGTGGCCGAGGTGCTGGGATCGGCCTTTTCCAAACCGCTGATCGATCTGTTCTCGACACATGATGAGGCGTTGTTCGATTACCTGTCTTTCCGGCGCGACCTTGAAGGGCTCGCGGCCGAGCGCGCGGCCCGGCTGGGCAGTGACACCGACCTGCAGCTTGTGGACATCATCTTTCGCAAGATGGAGGCGGCAAATTCCCGCAAGAACCCGGCCGAAGAAGCACGCCTTGATGCGGAATTCCACCTGTCGATCATCGAGGCATCGCATAATGTCATCATGCTGCACATGATGCGGTCGATGTTCGACATGCTGCGATCAGGCGTGTTTTACAATCGACAGATGGTCTTTCAGCAACGCAACACCCGGGCAACCCTGCTGGACCAGCACCGCGCCATCAACGACGCCCTTCAGGCACGCGACGCACAGGCCGCCAGGGCCGCCGTGGAAAGCCATCTTGGTTTTGTCGAGGGAGCGATGAAAGATCAGAAACGCATCGAACATAACGAAAAGATAGCGCGCTTGCGGTTCGATCACGAAAAAAGCCGCGATTGATACGGGTGCACCCCGGACAAGATGACGTTCAGCGTCCCCGCAATATCGGTCATCGTATGGGAATGTTGCCTGAAGCCAGTAGATAGACCCACCCGGAAATCGCTATCGCCGCCACCGGAATCACCGGCGGCGCCAGTTTTGGAAAGACTGCCAACGCGGCCATGGCGAGGGTGACAAGGCCGAACAGGCTGATCGGCAACAGATTGCTTCCGGCCTGCGCTGGGTCGGGCTGAATCAACACCGTGCCGCCAGCCCCCGAAAACCCGCCGGCCAACCCGGAAAACGTCGGAAAGTGCAGGCTGATCCCGGTTGCGGCGACCCCGGCAAGGGTCAGTGTGCACAGCAACCCCATTCCCAGGCCGATTGCACGCGGATATGTCGGCAGTCCATGCACGACCGTGTACCAGTAACCGCCCCAGAAAAACAGGCGCCCAAACACCCACAGGATTGTCATCACCGTCACCAACCTCAACCAGGGTTCGGTCAGAAATGGGGTGGCGGCCATCAGCGCGGCGGAAAACATGACAAACTGTTCGGTCGTGTTGCTCAGGAACTGGGTATGAACCCGGTTGTGGAGGTTGGTTCTCGCAATCGCGTCGCCCGCGGCGGCCGGATTGGCCGAGGGATCTGCCGTCTCGATCTGCCAGCGTGTGGCGCCTGCAGCCAAAAAGCCGAGAAACAGCAGCAGGCTGGCGCTGAACAGATGCGCCAGCGCGAAAACCATGCGTGCCTCGAAGGTAGCGCCATCGCGGGTCATATTCGCCGGAATCAGCTGCCATGTAACGAACAGGACCAGAAAGAAGCTGGCCCAACCTGTTGCGATCCAGCCCGCCAGCATCCGCTTGTTGGATGCAATCTGCTGCGCTTTGTCGGTATCCGTCATCGTTACCCCCCGTTCCCGGAAAAATCTCTGGCAAGGGGGGCAAGTGTCGGTCGGCCAGACCAGCCTGTCAACTGCGCGCCAACCCGGCACCCTTACAGCATCGAGGGAACCACCTGATCGGGAGGCCGGTGACCATCGGCAAAGGTCTTGATGTTGATGATCACCTTTTCGCCCATTTCGATACGGCCTTCCTCGGTGGCCGAGCCCATATGCGGCAGCAGCACCGTGTTTTCCAGCTCTCGCAGGCGGGGGTTCACATCGGGACCCTTTTCGAACACATCCAGCCCGGCGCCGGCCAGCTCGCCCGCGCGCAACATACGGGTAAAGGCGTTTTCGTCGATCACCTCTCCGCGCGAGGTATTGACGATATAGGCGGTCTTTTTCATCAGCTTCAGCCGCCGCGCGTTCAGTAGATGATAGGTGGCCGGGGTGTGCGGGCAGTTGATCGACAATATGTCCACCCGGCTGAGCATCTGGTCCAGGCTTTCCCAATAGGTTGCTTCAAGCTCGGCCTCGATGTCGGGATGAACCCTCTTGCGGTTGTGATAGTGGATCTGCAGGCCGAACGCCTTGGCACGACGTGCGACCGCCTGCCCGATCCGACCCATGCCGAGGATGCCCAGACGCTTGCCCCCAACCCGGCTGCCAAGAAAGGCGGTCGGCGACCAGCCGCCCCACTCGCCCGATTCCATGATATGCAGCCCTTTCTTGAACCCGCGCATGACCGCCAGAATCAGCGCCATGGTCATGTCGGCGGTATCATCTGTCAGCACGCCCGGCGTGTTCGACACCAGAATGCCGCGCTGCCGCGCCGTCTGCACGTCGATATGGTCAAATCCGGCCCCGTAATTCGCGATCAGTTTGAGCTTGTCACCCGCCTGTGCCAACAGCGCCGCGTCGATGACATCGGTCAGGGTCGGAACCAGAACATCGGCCCGCTGCATGGCAGCGGCAAGCTGCCCTCGGGTAAAGGGTTCGTCAGTTTCGTTCAGCTCGACATCGAACAATTCCTTCAGGCGCGTTTCGACGACCTCGGGCAGGCGGCGGGTAACGACGACACTCAGCTTCGGTGCGGGCATGGGTTGAATATCTCCTACTGGATTTTTCGCCGCCATAGTGGCAAAATCACCCCCAAGGGGGCAAGGTGAAAGACGCCGCAGGACCCTCGGTCAACAACAATTCCAAAAATCGGGCAGGCGCAGCAATGAACAGTTTTTCAAGGGCGGTCGCTGTCGTGTTGCTCATGGTCGCGACGGCGGTCTTTTCGGCGGCATCCTTTGCAGATGTTTCAAAACCGGCACCGGGCATGAAACGCGGCCCGGTTACAAACCTTCCGCTGCCACGATTCGTTTCCATGAAGGCCGACAAGGGGAATGTCCGGCGCGGCCCCGGTCTCAGCCATCGGGTTGACTGGGTCTTTACCCACAAGCACATGCCCCTTGAAATCACGGCCGAATACGGAAACTGGCGGCGGGTGCGCGACATGGATGGCGCGGGCGGATGGATGCATTATTCGCTGCTGTCAGGGGTCAGAACGGTTATCATTCTCAAGGATTACACGCCCCTGCGCATCACCCCGGCCGTGGGCGCCGACCCGAACGCCTATGCCGAACAGGGTGTCATCGCCTTTCTTGGAAAATGCCTGCCGGAATGGTGTCGTGTAAGTGCTGGCGGTGAAAGCGGTTGGGTTCTGAAAACCGAAATCTGGGGTGTGCGGCCCGATGAACTACGCGACTGAACCGGGCCAGCCACCGCGAATGTCGTTTTCTCACATTCCCAAGTCGACTCTTCATAGCCAATACGCGGTTTTTTCTGCAACCTGTCCGAGGATGCATGCATATGGAGACCCGCGAAATGAAAACCCATGTAAAAGCCTGCGTCGTCGGTGGCGGCGTGGTTGGAACCTCGATCGCCTACCATCTGGCCAGGGCCGGCTGGAAAGACGTCATCCTGCTGGAACGCGACGAGCTGACCTCGGGTTCCACATGGCACGCGGCGGGTCTGCTTCCGCTGTTCAACATGGGTTACGCGGCTGGGCATATTCACGACTATTCGGTAAAATTCTACAAGACGCTCGAGGCGGAAACCGGCCTCGACGTGGGCTTCAAGGTGGTGGGCAATCTGCGCATGGCGCAAACCCGCGCGCGCATGGAGGAATTCCAGCTTTACGCCACAACGGCCGAAACGCTGGGTATCCCTTACGAATGGATCTCGCCCGGGGAAATTGCCGAACGCTGGCCGCTGTTTCGCACCGATGATCTGGTCGGCGCGCTGTATCACCCGACCGACGGCTATATCAACCCGGCCGATGTGACCCAGGCCATGGCCAAGGGCGCGCGTCAACGCGGTGTAGAAATCATCCGCAGGCGACAGGTCAATTCCTATGAATGGACCGGCAGCGAATGGATTATCCGCGGCGTTGTCATGGCCGAACGCGGCAACTCGCTGGTCGAGACCGAAGAAAGCTTTGAAATTCATGCTGAGCACGTCGTCACCGCCACCGGCAACCACGCCCAGCGCACGGCCCGCCTGCTGGGCATCAAGATCCCCGCAATCCCGGTCGAGCACACCTATATCGTGACCGAACCCGACCCCGCGCTGGTCGAGTGGCGCAAATCCAACCCCGAACACCCGGTGATGCGCGATGCCGATGCCAAGAACTATATCCGCGAAGAACGCGGCGGCTGGATCGCCGGCTTTTACGAACGCGGCGCGCCGGCGCGCTTTCGCTTTGGCGTGCCCGACAGTTTCCGCGCCGATCTGTTCCAACTGGATCTTGACCGGCTCGAAGGCGAATACATGGGCATGATCCACCGCGTCCCCAGCGCCGAAACCGTGGGCCTCAAGGACGATTTCAATGGCCCGATCTGCTATACCCCCGACGGCAACCCGCTGGTCGGCCCGGCACCGGGGCTGCGCAACATGTGGCTGGCCGAGGGGTTTTCCTTTGGTATCACGGCTGCGGGCGGCACCGGCCACTATCTGGCACAGATGATGGTCGAGGGCGAAGCCGAGATCGACATGGCCAGCCTCGACCCCAAGCGATACGGTCGCTGGATGACCACCGAATATGCGGTGACCAAGAACGAGGAATGCTATTCCCACGTCTATATCCTGCACCACCCCGACGAGGAACGCCCCGCCGCGCGCCCCTTGCGCACATCGCCCGCATACGACCGTCAAAAGGCGCTTGGCGCGCAATTCGGCCAGGTCAATGGCTGGGAACGCCCGAATTATTACGCCAAGATGGGGTTTGATGACGCGGCCGCGCGCAGCTTTCGCCGCGGTGGCTGGTGGCAATATGCGGCGGCCGAGGCCCGCGCCATCCGCAACGGCGTCGGCCTGATCGACGCAACCGCATTCGCCAAACATGTCGTGCGCGGCCCCGGCGCTACCGCGTTTCTCAACCACTTCACCTGCAACCGCCTGCCCCGGATCGGACGCATCAACCTGACCTATGCGCTGACATCGGCGGGCACCGTGCGCACCGAATACACCATCCTGCGCACGGCCGAGAATGACTATACCCTGATCAGCGCAGGCGCCTGGCAGGAATATGACAGCGACTATTTGCGCAAGGCGGCCGAGGATTTCATGTCCGCAGGCGGGGCATGGGTAGACATTCACGATGTCACCAACCAGTGGGGCGTCTTTGCCATTGCCGGACCGAAAACCCGCGACGTGCTGAACGAAGTGCTGCGCGACGCCGACCCGGAAACAGCACTTTCAAACAAACGCTTCCCCTGGCTGAGCCTGCGCAATATCGAACTGGGCATGTGCCCGGTGCGCGCCGTGCGTGTCGCCTATACGGGCGAGCTGGGCTGGGAACTGCATCACCCGATCGAGATGCAGAACTACCTGTGGGACAAGCTGTTCGAGGCAGGCGCGGCACATGGCCTGAAACCCGTCGGTGCGCGGGCGCAGAACTGGCTGCGGCAGGAAAAATCTTATCGCGCCTTCGGCACCGAGCTGGGCCGCGACGCCACCCCGCTCGAGGCCGGGCTCGACCGTTTTGTCGATCTCGACAAGGATTTCCATGGCAAGCAGGCGATGCTCGAGGCCGGCATCCGCGCGCGCTGTGTGACGCTGTTGATCGACGGCCCCGACGACGCTGATCCCTGGGGGCGCGAGGCGCTGTATGACGGCGACAACATGGTTGGCCGCCTGACCTCGGGCGGCTATTCGGTCGCGTTCGGCAAATCTATCGGCATGGGCTATGTCAGGCCCGATCTCGCCGCGCCGGGGCAGAAACTGAAGGTCAGGATGTTCGACCAGCTATGGGATGTCGAAATCACCGTGGATTCCCCCCACGACCCCAAAAACGAGCGCATCCGAAAAGACGGCTGAACAGGTCTTCTTCTTTGCCCCAATACTCCCGCCGGAGGCACGGTGCCGCGCAAGCGGCGCCGTTCAACCCCTCACGCCCAAAGCCCGCGCAAACACGGCTTGGTCCACATTGCCGCCGGAAACCACCGCGATCACATCGCCTTCGGGCAGCGCCTCTGCATGAAATAACGCCGCGGCCAGTGCCACCGCGCCGCCCGGCTCGACCACGATGCGCAGCCGCTCGAATGCCAGCGCCATCGCGCGCAGCACGTCGCCCTCGGTGACCGCAAACCCCGGCTGGCAGAGGCGCTGCATGATCGGGAGTGTTACTTCGCCCGGGCTGGGCGTGATGATGGCATCGCAGATCGAGCCGCCACGCCTTGCGTTCACCTCGCGCCGGCCCGAGCGCAGTGAACGGATCGTATCGTCAAACCCCTCGGGTTCACACGGGCGCACGACCATGTCGGGCGCATGTGCTTCAAGTGCCAGCGCAATACCCGAGGTCAGCCCGCCACCGCCACACGGCACCAGAACCTGTGCCGTGCCTATCCCGTGCTCGCCAGCCTGTGCCGCAATTTCCAGCCCGACCGTCCCTTGCCCGGCAACCACCAGCGGGTTGTCGAATGGCTTGACCAGCGTCAGGCCCCGTTCTGCCGCAAGCCGCGCGCCTGTTTCATCGCGGTCATCGGTTTCACGATCATGCAGCACCACCTCGGCCCCCAGCGCGCGGGTGTTCTCGATCTTCACGCGCGGGGCGTCCGAGGGCATCAGGATCACCGCCCGCACCCCGTGCATCCGGGCCGCCAGCGCCACGCCCTGTGCGTGGTTGCCCGATGAATAGGCGATCACCCCGCGGGCACGCGCATCAACAGCCATTCCCGACAGCGCCGACCATGCCCCGCGAAACTTGAAACTGCCGGTATGTTGCAGGCATTCGGGTTTCACGAACACCCGCCGGCCTGCGATCTCATCCAGAAAGGGCGACGACAGCATCGGCGTTTGACGTGCGACACCCTGCGCACGCTGCGCCGCCGCCTCGATCATCGTGATGTTGGTCATGCGGTGCTTGCCAGAAACTCGTCGATCACCAGCAGGCTTTCATATTCGTCCAGCAGCGGGATATGCCCGCGATCCATGACCTCGGCAAAGATGATGTCGGGTCGGCGTTCCATCATGCGTTCGACCGCCGCCTCGGACAAGAGTTTCGAATTCTCGCCCCGCAGCAGCGCAACTGGCAGGCCCTTCATTGCATCGAACAGCGGCCACATGTCCACCTCGGGGCCGTTCAGCGTGGCCTCGGTCGTGATGCGCAGCGCCGGGTCATAACGGTTGACCAGGCCATCGGGCGTCTGCCGCCACTGGCGCACCACCTCGATGGCCCAGCGTTCCGGGATGATATCGTCAAAACCGGGCATCTCGTCAGGCAGCTTGGCCGCCGCTTCCAGATAATCGCGCCAGGGCGGGTTGCGACCGACATAGCCGGCGATGCGGGAAAGATCGCGGCGGTCAAGCTCCGGGCCGACATCGTTCAGCAGCACGCCGGTAATGCGTTCCCTGGCGGTTGCGGCCAGAAACATGCCGATGATCCCGCCGCGGGATGATCCGATGATCGCGGCCTTTTCGATGCCCAGGTGATCGAGCAGCTCGACCGCATCGCGTGCCTCGACCGGCACGGTATAGTTCTGCGGGTTCGGGTCCCAGTCGGATTCGCCCCGGCCGCGGTAATCCATGCGGATCAGCCGCGCGCCCTTGATATAAGGCAGCATGTCATCGAAATCGCGATGGGTGCGGGTCAGCCCGGCAAGGCACAGAACGGCCTGCCCTTCGCCGTCATCCTCATAGGCAAGGGACAGGCCGTCGGATGTGGTAAATCGTTTCATTTCACACCTTTTGCAATTTCGGGAATGGTGGTGAGGTCGCCCACGATCACCTGTGGCTGCCAGGGCAGGCGGTCAACGGGGTCATTCGCGCGGTTGGCCCAGGCCGTGTAAAACCCGTTGCCGGCCGCCGCACAGGCATCCCAGCAGTTGGACGATACGAACAACACCTCGGCAGGGGAACAGACAAAGCGTTCCATCACCATGTCGTAAACCGATTTGTGGGGCTTGAAGACGCCCACATCCTCGACACTCAGCACATCGTCCAGAACATCGCCAATTCCGGCGGATTTCACCGCCCCTGCCAGCATGTCGGGCGAGCCATTCGACAGGATTGCGGTGTTCATCCCCATATCCCGCAGCGCGGCCAGCATTGCGGGCACCTCTGGATAGGCGGAAAGCTTCCAGTACAGCGCCAGCAGGCGTTCGCGCAGCTCGGCATCGCCTTCCAGCCCGGTGGCCTCGAGCGCATAGTCCAGCCCCTCTTGCGTTACGGTCCAGAAATCGGTGTGCGCATCGGCCAGTGCCCGCAGCCAGGTATATTGCAGCTGCTTGAGGCGCCAGATATTCGCCAGCTCTTGCCACTTGGCGGCCAGCGCCTCGCGCCCCGGTTCGGCCGCGCATTCACGGGCGGCGGCAGAAACGTCGAACAGGGTTCCGTATGCGTCGAATATGCAGGTGGTGATCGCCATGGCCACATCCTTGTTCTGTTGCGCTCGGGGCAAGTCTGGCACCACGGGCAGCAGAATTACAGGGCTGTGCCGTCACGTCACGCAAGGGTGAAGCGATGCGTCAAGCCCGTTCGACCCAGGTTACCTTGTCGTATCTCATCGCGCCGCGCCAACGCAACAGGGGAAGCGCGTAATAGTAATACCAGAACAGCAACACGAACAATCCCCCTGCAATGACAAAGGCCGCTGCGGTATTACCAAACACAAGCCTGGTCGGTATCAACACGGCCAGCTGCCCCAGGATCACGCTGGCCAGGAAAGGCAGCTGCCGGAAGATCTCTCGCCGCGCATAGCCTGACGGGTCTCCAGCGACACGCAGCCCCAACAGTTTCTTCCCCGGCGTCTGCCCTTTCCATCTTTTCAGCAGAAAGACAGACCCGAAAAAGAAAATGATAACCTGCAATATGGCATCGGGCACAAAGGGGTGAACCGGGCGCCCTTCGTTATCGACGGGGAACGAGATTCGTTTTGACCCACTGAATTTAATGCCGTTCTCCACCCATCCGCGCGCCCAGATCAGATGAACGTTTCTGCCATTATCCATGCCGTATATGCGTGTGTCGCACATCACGATGAGATCGGGCGGCACCGTTCCACCGGTGTCTTTCAGCGCCGGCGGAAGCGTATCGACCTTCCAACAACTGGTGGATTTGTAAAGACCACCCGAAAGACGGATATGATCGGGGTTGCCAAGAAACGGAAACACCAAAAGCTGTGCAAGAACCCCGGCCAGAGATATATCGACAATAAATGCAATCAGCCGGCGAAAAAAGAACCGCGGTCTGCGGGCAGCCTTCGGTGCATCCTGTTCCATTGATGCCCCGGTCATCACTTGTCGCTTTGCAACATGCCCATGATGTGAAAGCCGCCATCGACATGGATGATCTCGCCGGTGGTGCAGGCGCCCTGATCGGATGCCAGATAGACGGCAGTGCCACCCACGGCCTCGAGCGTGGCGTTGCTGCCAAGCGGCGCGTTTTCGCCGATCACCCTGTAAACCTTGCGCGCGCCGCCGATGGCGGCGCCGGCCAGCGTTTTCATCGGCCCCGGCGATATGGCGTTGACCCGGATGCCCTGCCGTCCCAGATCATTGGCCAGATAGCGCACGGCGCTTTCCAGTGCCGCCTTGGCCACGCCCATGACGTTATAATTGGGCTGCACCCGCTGGCTGCCCATATAGGTCAGCGTGATCAGGCTGCCGCCCTCGGTCATCAGGGGCTCGGCCCGGCGGGCGATGTCGATGAAGCTGTAGCAGGAGATATCCAGCGAGTTCAGGAAATTGCGCCGGCTGGTCTTGATAAACCGGCCGGTCAGCTCTTCCTTGTCGGAATAGGCGATGGCGTGGATCACGAAATCAAGCCGCCCCCATTCCGTGGCTAGCCGGTCGAACACCGCGTCAAGCGAGGCTTCGTCTTGCACATCAGCCGGCAGCACAAGGTTTGACCCCACGCTTTCGGCCAGAGGTTGTACGCGCTTGCCGAATGCTTCGCCCTGATAGGTGAACGCAAGCTCGGCCCCCTCGTCGGCCAGTGCCTTTGCGATGCCCCATGCGATAGAGCGGTCATTGGCCACGCCCATGACCAGCCCGCGCTTGCCCTTCATCAAATCCGCCATGTCCTGCCCCCGTTGGTTGTTTGCACGCGTTCAGCCGCTTATTCGTGATACTTGCTCAGCGCCAGCGTGGCGTT
The DNA here is from genome assembly GCA_030950185.1 of Paracoccaceae bacterium. Classification (GTDB taxonomy): domain Bacteria; phylum Pseudomonadota; class Alphaproteobacteria; order Rhodobacterales; family Rhodobacteraceae; genus UBA5972. The sequence continues at coordinate 58,452 of JAUZRU010000015.1, forward strand.
GGTGCCGCCAAAGCCGAAGCTGTTCGAGATCACGGTATCCAGTTCGACATTGTCGCGCCGTTCGGTAACGATTTCCTCGGGCTTCAGAGCCGGGTCGAGTTCCTCGACATTGGCGGACGCGGCGATGAAGTTGTGTTGCATCATCAGCAGGCAATAGATGGTTTCCTGCACGCCCGTCGCACCCAGGCTGTGGCCCGTCAGCGATTTGGTCGAGCTGATCGGAGGCACATTGCCTTCGCCAAACACGCGGCGGACGGCCTCGACCTCGGTCACGTCGCCGGCAGGGGTCGAGGTGCCATGCGCGTTGATGTAATCCACCTTGCGGTCGCCGATGGTGGAGATGGCCAGCTTCATGCTGCGCTCGCCGCCCTCGCCCGAGGGGGCCACCATGTCGTGCCCGTCCGACGTGGCGCCATAGCCGGTGACCTCGGCATAGATTTTCGCCCCGCGCGCCCTGGCATGTTCCAGTTCTTCCAGCACCACGACACCGCCGCCCCCGGCAATCACGAAACCGTCGCGATTGGCGTCAAAGGCGCGGCTGGCCCGTTCCGGGGTGTCGTTGTATTTGCTGCTCATTGCGCCCATCGCGTCGAACAGGCAGGATAGCGTCCAGTCCAGTTCCTCGCCGCCGCCGGCAAAGATCACGTCCTGCTTGCCCATCTGGATCAGCTCGACCCCATTGCCGATGCAATGCGCGCTGGTCGAGCATGCCGAGGTGATCGAATAGTTGACCCCCTTGATCCTGAACGGTGTCGCCAGACAGGCCGAGTTTGTGGACGACATGCAGCGTGTCACCATGAAGGGGCCCATGCGTTTGGGCGCGCCTTTTTCGATGACGATCTGATGCGCGTTGAAGAAATTGCTGGTCGAGGGGCCGCCCGAGCCCACGATCAGCCCGGTGCGTTCGTTGGAAACCTCGTTCTCTTCCAGCCCGCTGTCGGCGATCGCCTGCTGCATGGCCAGAAAGTTGTAGGCCGCGCCCGGCCCCATGAACCGCATCTGTCGCTTGTCGATATGTTCGGCCGGGTTGATTTTCGGCATGCCGTGGATCTGGCTGCGAAAGCCGTGTTCGGCATATTCGGGGGCAAACACGATACCGGAACGCCCCTCCTTCAGGGATTCCAGCACCTCATCGACATTGTTGCCGATGGACGAGATGATTCCGATCCCGGTGATGACGACGCGACGCATTGGCGCTCTCCTGTTCGTTATGTCTGCATATTCGCGGCTTTTCGCCCTAGCTTTCCGACAGCGCGACCTTCATGTCCTTGACCAGGTAGATGACCTCGCCATCGGCCTCGACCCGCCCGTCTGCGACGCCCATGGTCAGGCGGCGGGTCTGGATGGCCTTGGTGAAATCGACATAATAGGTCAGCATCTTGCGGTCGGGGCGCACCATTCCGGTCAGCTTGACCTCGCCCACGCCCAGCGCATATCCACGACCCTGCCAACCCCGCCAGCCAAGGTTGAAGCCCGTCAGTTGCCACAGGGCATCGAGGCCCAGACAGCCGGGCATGATCGGGTTGCCGGGGAAGTGACATTCAAAGAACCACAGATCCGGTTTGATGTCGAACTCGGCCACCACATGGCCCTTGCCGTGTTCGCCGCGATCTTCAGAAATATCGGTAATGCGATCCATCATCAGCATGGGCGGTGCGGGAAGCTGGGCATTGCCGGGGCCGAAAAGTTCGCCACGGGCACATTGCATCAGCCCTTCGAAATCAAAGCTGGTCGGGTATTTTGACATGTCTGGTTAACCGCTCCGTCTGATGGTTCAGAATTCCTGTCACCCTGTAACACCGGGCGGGAAGTTGTGGCAATAGTAACAAGCCCGGCAACAATGGCGACAGGCAATTCCGGTATCCATTGAAATTCATCCCGTTTCAGTGAATACAAGAGGGATGAACCGTCACATCAGAAATACCACCCCCGCGCATGCCTCGGAACGCGGGCTTAAATGGCTTCAGGGCGCGGGTCTGCGCCCCACGCGCCAGCGCCTGGTGCTGGCCGAGCTTCTGGTCGGTGACGGCAAGGATCGCCATGTCACCGCCGAAAGCCTGCATGCCGCCTCGCGCGACAGTGGCAACCCGGTTTCTCTGGCCACGGTCTACAACACGCTGCGCGCCTTTTGCGAAGCGGGACTGCTGGCAGAGATCCCGATGGACGGCAACAAATCGTATTTCGATACCCGCACCGATGACCACCCCCATTACTATTGGGAAGAAACCGGCGAACTGACCGACGCCCCGAAAGAGGATCTGCGCTTTGCCAGCCTGCCGTCGATACCTGACGGCATGGAAATCACCAAGGTCGATGTGGTGATCCGGATGCGCAAACGGTAATTGCGCGACTGCTGCCTAGAACCACTGCCCCGGCTCCATCAGGCCAAGGTCAAGCAGCTGTTCCGAATGCCATTCGAACCGGACCGAGTTGAACCACAGAAAGCTTGGTATCTGCTGTGACGAACCGGGGTTTGTCTTCAACGCCTTGGCTGCGCGAAAGGAACACACCGCAGCCGTCAGGTTATGATGCCAAGGGCAGGAATAGGTGTTGTATTCCTCGTCGTTGAATGTGTGATCGGGGCGCATCTCAAGCCCCTTTTTCGCGCGAAACAATCCGATACGGTCAATTCGGCGCCGGTCCTCGGGCACATGTTCCTCGAACCGCCACCGCAGCCCTCCATGCATGTCAAGCTGTCGCTCTATTCCCTGGCCATCGCGCCAGCGGCCAAGAGCGTAGTATCCGGCGCGGTCCAGATGGGCACTTTCAAGCGACACCCCATCAGGATATTTTGACAGGTCATCCGCATACAGGTCGATCACATAGGTCAGTACGGAGTCGCGCTTTTCCTCGGTCACAAAGCGGGTGACCTCGCCAATGCTGCGGGTTTCGCAGAATGGAAAGAACAGATATTCGGCGTTGAAACAATAATAGACCCAGCGCCCCTCGAATGCCGGCAACAGGGGATTGATCAGTGCGTTGGCACCACCGGGAACCACCGGGTCACGCCAGATATGATGCACTCTGTCCCGCAGATCTTTTTCAAGCGGCAGCTGTTCCGGGCCGATCACGATCAGATTCTGAAAGCCAAGGCGCAAATGATGCCGGAGGGTTGAATCGATCTCGACCCAATCCTCGACGATCACGATGCCCACTGGCCCATCGACCAGACGGCGCGGACCCAGTTGCAGGAATTGGTTGATGCTTTGATACTTCATTGACCTGCCAGTTTGCCTGCCGTCAGACTCGGCCAATTTCATCATTATTGCAAGCGACCTCGCACACGACCCTCAATCGCATTCACGTTCGGCCCACTTTGCCGGAAAGCTGGGCAATAGCAGGGATTTGGCCTAACCTCCGGCTTGGCGGATTCGCCCTGCAACCCACCAACCAAGGACCGTGCCATGACCTCAACCCCGCTTTGGTATCCGACTGACAAATGCTTTGTTTCCGGTGAATGGGTCGCGCCCAAGGGGGCCGAAACCCTGCCGGCGACAGATCCTTCGACGGGCCGTGAAATCGCCCGTATCGCGCGGGGCCGCGCCGCCGATATCGATGCTGCCGTTGCTGCCGCCGAAAGCGCGCGCGATGGCAACTGGGGCCGCATGCCGGCGTTCGAGCGGGGCCGTATTCTTGCCCGCATGGGACAGATCGTGCTGGATCATGTCGAGGATCTCGCACAGATCGAGGCGCAGGATGTGGGCAAGCCCCTGACACAGGCGCGCAATGACGCGCTGGCGCTGGCCCGCTATCTGGAATTCTATGCAGGTGCTGCTGACAAGGTGATGGGCGAGACCATACCCTATCTGCAAGGCTATACCGTCTATACCCTGCGCGAGCCCCATGGGGTGACCGGCCATATCGTGCCATGGAACTATCCCATGCAGATCATCGGCCGCAGTGTGGGCGCGGCGCTGGCCATGGGCAATGCCTGCGTGCTGAAGCCCGCCGAAGAGGCCTGTCTGACGGCGCTGGCATTTGCCGATATCGCGCGCGAGGCGGGCTTGCCGGCCGGCGCGCTGAACGTGGTGCCGGGCCTTGGGGAAGAGGCCGGTGCGGCGCTGTCGTCGCATCCCGGCATCCAGCATATTTCGTTCACCGGATCGGTGGCGACCGGGGCGCTGATCCAGACCGCTGCCGCACAAAACATCGTGCCGGTGACGCTGGAGCTGGGCGGAAAATCCCCGCAATTGGTTTTCGACGATGCCGATCTTGATACGGCGCTGCCCTTTCTGGTCAATGCCGGCATTCAGAATGCAGGGCAGACATGCTCGGCCTCGTCGCGCATTCTGGTGCAGCGGGGGGTGTATGAGAGGGTTTGCCAGATGATGGCCGCACGCTATCGCGAACTGGTCGTGGCGCCTGCGCTGGATGACCGCGACGTGGGGCCGTTGATCTCGGCGCGGCAGAAGGAAATCGTCGAAGGTTTCCTGAAAGCCGCCGATCCAGCGCGCATTCTGGCCCGCGCGCATCTGGTCGATAACCTGCCCGAGGGTGGCCATTACGTGGCGCCGGCTTTGTATGGCGGGGTCGATCCCGATGACCCGCTGGCACAAGCCGAAATTTTTGGTCCCGTGCAGGCACTCATCCCGTTCGAAGATGAAGAAGATGCCGTGAGGATCGCCAATGGGACACAATACGGGCTGGTGGCATCGGTCTGGACGCACGATGGCGCGCGCCAGTTGCGGCTGGCGAAACGGCTGCGTGCGGGGCAGGTGTTCATCAACAACTACGGCGCGGGCGGCGGGGTCGAACTGCCTTTTGGCGGTGTCGGGAAATCCGGGCATGGCCGCGAAAAGGGGTTCGAGGCGTTATACGGCTTCAGCGTGCTGAAAACGGTTGCAGCGCGCCACGGCTAGCCCAGAAAACCCCGACGCAGCAGGTTCAACCCGACGATCACCAGCACGAACAGGGTCAGACGGCGAAACCGCTGTTGATCCAGCCGGTCATGCAGCCGCCTGCCCAGAAACAGCCCGCTCAATGCCGGCAGCAGCAGCATCGCCGAAAATGGCAGGGTCTGTGCGTTCAGCAGGCCCGATTTCAGATGCGCAATCACCAGAATGATCGCCCCCAACAGGAAGGTGACGCCAAGGGCGCGGGTCTGTTCCTCTTTCGGCAGGTTCAAGGCCAGAAGATACATGATCAGCGGCGGTCCCCACACCCCGCTCATGCCACCGATCACGCCCGAAACGATGGCAAGCAAGACCTCGGCCTTGCGGCGGCGATGCGGTGCGATGGTGATACGCACACCAGCCAGCTGGATGCTGCCAAAGGCGACAACCACGAAGCCGATGATCACGAACATCAACGATCCGGGCACCTGCACAACCAGCTGCGCTGAAATGACGATGGTCACGGCAAAGACGACATTATAGCGCCAGTATTTTCGCAGCTCGTCAACGGCGGCACCAAAGCCGTCGCGAAACATCTGCCAGAAGTTCGTGACCAGCGTCGGCAACAACAGCCCCGCCAGCGCGATCTGGGGCGACATGAACGACCCCAGACCACCTATCAGAATCATCGGCAGGGCAAAGCCCACCGCCCCCTTTACAAAGCCGGCAAGCAGCGCGATGGCAAAAGAGACAAGCAGCGCCGGAACGCCGAAATTCTGGACAAGCTGATCAAGGAAAACCACGGGAACCCCCTTCATGCGGGCGCAGGTTGCCAGCGGGTGTGCGGATTTGCAATGGTCATTATATGACGAATATGTACCTCAATTCGCAATTTACTTGCGCTGCGACGCAGCATTGTCTATGCCCTCGAAAAAACGATTCAGCCCGACAACAGGAGCGCCCCCATGCCCGAAGCCGCGACCTCTCCAATCCTGCCCGACCTGCTGGGGCTTTGCGCCTCGGTCCTGCCCGATCTTGACCGGATGGTTGATGACGCACGCAAGGCCCTGCGCGCACAGGTCGAACGCGACGGGCGCATCTCGGGCGCCTCTCTCAACCAAAACCAGTATGCGGCGCATGCCCTGTCATGGCTGGCCACCTATGCCCAGGCCCTGCGCCAGATGCACGCCTGGGCGAGCGCGCTGGACAGCGAGCGAAAATTCGGGGAAATCGAGCAACTGATCCTGCAGATCGCATTCGGCGAATATGTCACCCAGATGCTGGGCGGCATCCCCATGAGCCAGGGAGAAATGGCGCGCCTTTCCGACCTGGGTCTGTTTCCGGGCGCCTATTACAGCGAGGCCCTGAAAACCCTGACCACGGCCGCCAATGCCGAACCCGCCCGTGCCGCCCTGTGTCGTCTGATGCAGGAACGCGAGGGCAGCCCGACATTCGGTGCCACCGGACTTGACGACGAGCTGGAGATGATCCGCGACCAGTTCCGCCGCTTTGCCGAGGACAAGGTCGTGCCCTACGCCCATGAATGGCATCTGAAGGACGAATTCATCCCCATGTCGATCATCGACGAGATGGCCGAGCTGGGCGTCTTTGGTCTGACCATCCCCGAAGAATATGGCGGCTTCGGCTTTCCCAAGGCGGCCATGTGCGTCGTGTCCGAGGAACTGTCGCGCGGCTATATCGGCGTCGGCAGCCTTGGCACACGCTCCGAGATCGCGGCCGAGCTGATCCTGTGCGGCGGCACCGAGGAACAGAAACAGCACTGGCTGCCCCTGATCGCCAGCGGCGAAAAACTGCCCACCGCGGTGTTTACCGAACCCAACACCGGATCCGACCTTGGCTCGCTGCGGACACGCGCCGTGCTCGAGGGCGATGACTACGTCGTCACCGGCAACAAGACCTGGATCACCCATGCAGCCCGCACCCATGTGATGACGCTGCTGGCGCGTACCGACCCCGACAGCGACAACTATTCGGGCCTGTCGATGTTCCTGGCAGAAAAGGAACCGGGAGACGATGCCAACCCCTTCCCCAGCCCCGGCATGACGGGTGGCGAGATCGAGGTTCTGGGATATCGCGGCATGAAGGAATACGAAATCGGATTTGACGGTTTCCGCGTGCCGGCGGCCAACCTGCTGGGCGGGGTCGAAGGGCAGGGCTTCAAGCAGCTGATGCAGACCTTCGAAAGCGCCCGTATCCAGACCGCCGCGCGCGCCATCGGGGTGGCCCAGTCGGCCATGGAAATCGCCCTGCGATACGCGCAGGAACGCAGGCAGTTCAACCAATCTATTATCGAATTTCCGCGCGTCTCGTCAAAGCTGGCGATGATGGCGGTCGAGATCATGGTCGCCCGGCAGCTGAGCTATCACTCGGCCCGCGAAAAGGACCAGGGCCGGCGCTGCGATCTCGAGGCCGGCATGGCCAAGCTGCTGGGCGCGCGCGTTGCATGGGCCGCGGCTGACAATGGCGTGCAGATCCATGGCGGCAACGGTTTCGCACTGGAATACCCCATCAGCCGGGTGTTGTGTGACGCCCGCATCCTGAACATCTTTGAAGGCGCTGCCGAGATTCAGGCCCAGGTCATCGCGCGTCGGCTGCTTGAGGTGGGGGCAAACTGATCCCGGGCGCGTTGCCTGAAAGGAAATTGTGCAGGGGTCTGTGCTTCGGCATGAAAGCCAATTGACAACCCCTTGTGTCCGGTACGGACCTATATGAACTGGCGACCCCGAGAGGATTCGAACCTCTGACCTACCGCTTAGGAGGCGGTCGCTCTATCCTGCTGAGCTACGGGGCCGGTGGCGCTTTGTTGCCGGTTTTTTGCTGGCAATCAAGATGCAACCGCCCCCGTTACAGCGAATCCTGCGGTTGCAGGCTCATACGGTAGCCGCTGTAATGGGCTTCTTCGCGTTTCGAGAACCACTCAAGCTTGTCATGCAGGCCGACGACCGATCCGATGATGATGATTGCGGGGCCTTTTACCCCTTCGGCCTGTGCGCGTTCCTCCAGTGTCGTGACAGTGCCGACCACGACCTTCTGGTTTTCGCGGGTGCCGTTATCGACGATGGCGGCTGGCGTGTTGGGGTCCAGCCCCTTTTCGACGATCTCGCGCGCCAGATGGCCAAGGTTCGACAGCCCCATATAGACGGCAACCGTCTGTTGGGGGCGGATCAGCACATCCCAGTCAAGGCCAAGCACGCCGTCCTTGCCGTGGGCAGTGACGAATACACAGCTTTGCGCGTGGTCGCGATGTGTCAGCGGGATGCCCGAATAGGCGGCGCAGCCGGCGGCGGCGGTCACGCCTGGCACCACCTGAAACGGGATGTCATGGGCGGCCAGTTTTTCGATTTCCTCGCCGCCACGACCAAAGATGAAAGGATCGCCCCCCTTGAGACGCAGCACGCGCTTGCCTTCAAGTGCCAGATCGACCAGCAACTGGCTGATGTCTTCCTGCTGCATGGTATGCTGCTTGGGCAGCTTGCCCACATAGACACGTTCGGCATCGCGGCGCATCAGGGCCAGGATGTCCTTGCCGACCAGCCGGTCATAGACCACAACATCAGCCCGTTGCATCAGGCGCAGCGCGCGAAAGGTCAGAAGGTCGGGGTCGCCCGGCCCTGCGCCGACAAGATAGACTTCGCCAATGCGCTTGCCCGGATTGCCCGAGGCGACGGCCTCCAGTTCGGCGTTCAGCTGCTTTTCGGCCGATGCGGCCGAGCCCGACAGGAACAGATCGCCCACCGGGCCTTCGATGGCGTTTTCCCAAAAGCGCCGGCGGTCCACCGTCTTGCGGATCGTTTCCGCCACCTGGTCGCGGAAGCGGCCGACGAATTCGGCCAGCCTGCCATAGGCGGGCGGTAGCAGGCTTTCGATGCGGGCGCGCAGGATGCGGGCGATCACGGGTGCCGCCCCGCCCGAGGAAATTGCCACCACCAAGGGCGAGCGATCAACGACCGACGGCGTGATGAAATCGCAATATTCGGCCACATCGGCCACATTCGACAGAACGCCGTGTTCCCTGGCGGCCGCGTGCAGCAAGGCGTCGCGCGCGTCATCTTCGGATGCACCATAGGCGATGGCCGCGCCTTTGATGTCGTCGCCCGACACAGGGCGGGGGATGTGGGTCAGGTTCTTGTGCCCCTCGAGCGGGTGGAATTCCTCGCTGAGGATGTCGTTATACACCTCGACCAGCGCGCCGGCCTCAAGCGCGCGTTCGGCACGCCGCGCCGCGATGGTTCCGCCGCCGTCGATGACGACGCGTTTGCCCCGGATGTCGAGGAAAATGGGAAGGTAGTCCATGTGCTCGGCCTCTAATCGTCTGTTTTCGGGGCCTTTTCCCGGCCCCATTTCGCCATTTCCTCGCCCAATCGCGTTGCGCTTTCGGGATCAACATCGATGATCGTCAGCCGCCGACCCTCGCGCCAGATCATGCGCAGCATGTTCAGGCCGTTGTGAAAATCGACGTTCTGCAGCCGAACCCTGCGCCCAAAGGGCAGGATGTGTTCGGACAGTTCGGTTATGGTTTCGCTTTCGTTGTCCATGTCAGCCATATCGCAACCCACGTGTAAATGCGGCCTCAAGCCGCCATTCCCATTTTCGTGGAGTATCCCGATAATCGGGCTTGAGGTCGAATTCCAGAAACATCTGGCCCGACTCGCCTGCATGGGCGACAAGTTTTTCCAGTTCCTCGAAGGTGGTTACTTCGGGATGGGCGATGATAAGATCACTCAGCTTTGCCATTCTCAACTTCCCTTTACTCTGTTGTGGAACCTGACGCGAAACAGCAGGCGGCGGCTTTCCGCGCTGGCGTCAGGGTCGAATCCGGTTCGATTATGCAGCACGTTGTTGCACAAGACACCTTGTCCGGCCTTCATGCGGACTGTCAGCATCATGGGGTCATCCCCGTTAAGTATTTCCGTCAGCGCGCGCACCGCCGCGGTGGTTTCGGGCGTGTCGCGCCAGCTTATCGAGCGGGTGCGCGCAGTATATCGCATCACCAGGCTGCCGTCCGGGTCGATCGAAAAGACCGGCCCGATGCTGACCGGGCGCAGTGTGCCGTCGGGTTCGCGGTTTTCGGGAATCGTCATTGCCTTGGGGTGCATGAGGGCATTGATGTGTGCCGGATCGCGGTCGCGCAGGCGAATATAGGCGATTTCGGGGTCCAGCAACTGGTTGACACCGCCATCTTCGGCCGGGCGCACGCAATGCAGCACCATTGCACGGATGCGTTCATCCGGGCCATTATAGTAGCCGTCGGTATGCCAGTTGATCGGGCGACGGGTATAGGGGATGTAGCCCCGCTGACGCTCGGCCTTGCTGACTTGCAGGGCAACGATTCCCAGCTCGCCGGCCGAGCGATGGCGTTCGGCGATTCGCAGGCCCATGCATTCGGCAAAGGATCTGAGCTGTGCCCGAACAGCCGCGGGATCAGTGTTTTCGGCATCGGATTCATAGAGAACCAGATTCGTTTTTCGGCACGAATCCCCCAGTTTTCGACGTTCGGATTCAGTCGGATTCGAGAGGTCCGATATGGTTACGGGCTGGGCCTGTAAAAACCGAGAATAATTGTCGAGTTTTTCCTCTCTCCAGGCAAGATACGCCTTGTCATTTTGCAATGAAAACGGGCTATCAATATGATCTTGTACGATTTTATCGGCCGTATGCATATTGATCATCTCCGTTTGCATGCTGTGTGTCCCGGGGTGCCTTTGCCCATACACCTACCTGAAATGACGCAGGGGCGAAATCCGGGCACGTTTTGCTTTACATTCGCATATACTAATATATAAAACTCAACATGGGAAACACCAATTTGGTTTGGTCGGTGTTATGTTAGGCGCCACGGGTACCGGATCAATAATGGCCTTCAGGGCTTCGTTTCGATGGCCCGATATTCCAAAGGCAGTCCGCAGGGCCGTGACTGTTTGTAACAAGAGGGAGACAATGTCATGAAAGATGGCGAAACGGCAGACAAGAAGGTAGCTGAGGGTCAACACCCGACACCGATGCTGGACGAACTCGAGGGAGGCAACTGGCCGAGTTTTGTCACCGGTCTGAAGCGCCTGCGCGATTCCAAGGGTGAGCGCTACGCCCCCATGATGAACGACCTCCTGGGGCAGCTGGAGCATTCCTACGAAGAACAGATGGGCTTCTGGAAGGGCGGCACCATTTCGGTATTCGGATACGGCGGTGGCATCATTCCGCGTTTCTCGGAAGTGGCCGAGCAATATCCGGAATCGAAAGAATTCCACACCCTTCGCGTGATGCCGCCCCCGGGGTTCCATTACACAACCGAGGTTCTGCGCAAGATGTGCGACATCTGGGAGCGTCATGGCTCGGGCCTGATCGCGTTCCACGGACAGTCGGGCGACATCATGTTCCAGGGCTGCACGAGCGAAGCCACCCAGGCCGCGTTTGACGAGCTGAACGAGCTGGGCTTTGACCTTGGCGGTGCGGGCCCCGCGCTGCGGACGGCAATGAGCTGCGTGGGACAGGCGCGCTGCGAGCAGTCCTGCTATGACGAGGGCAAGGCGCATCGTCGGGTCATCAACAAGTTCCTCGACGAAATGCACCGTCCGGCACTGCCCTACAAATTCAAGTTCAAGTTCTCGGGCTGTGGCAACGACTGCGTGAACGCCATCCACCGCGCCGATTTTGCAGTGATTGGCACCTGGCGCGATGACATCAAGATCGACCAGGAAAAGGTCAAGGAGCACATCGCAAATGTCGGCCGCAAATATACCATCGATACGGTGGTGAACATGTGCCCGACGCGTGCGATCTCGCTTAATGACGATGACACGCTGGAAATCGACAACAAGTCCTGCGTGCGCTGCATGCACTGCATCAACGTCATGACCAAGGCGCTGTCGCCGGGTGATGACCGTGGGGCCTCGATCCTGATCGGCGGCAAGCGGGCGCTGAAGGTCGGCGACATGATGGGCATCATGATCAAGCCCTTCATCAAGCTTGAAACCGAAGAAGACTGGGAAGAGCTGGAAGACTTTGCAGAGGCCTGCATCGAGTTCTTTGCCGACAACGCGCTTGAGCACGAGCGCATCGGTGAAACCATCGATCGCGTGGGCCTGCCGGCCTTCCTCGAGGCTGTCGGTGTCGAGGCCGACCCGAACATGGTCAACCATCCGCGGACGTCGTGCTATGTGCGTACCGACGACTTTGATGAAGAAGCGGCCAAGTGGTTCGAGCGCAAGGCGCTTGATGCCGGCATGACCGTGGCGTCAGAATAAGCAGAAAACTGAAGAAGGGGCTTCCCCGCCCCGTGCGGGGGGCTTCTTCCCAAGGGAGAACAGCGATATGAGCGAAGTGAAAGAAACGCCCCGCGAGGCGATTGAATCCGGCGTCCCGGATCACCTGCAGTACATGCACCCGATGCTGAAGCGTAACCTGGGCAACTGGGCCTGGCACGAGCGCCCCCGTCACGGTGTGCTGCGCCACGTCACCAAGGACGGTGAAGATGTGTATACGGTGCGTGCCGGCACCCAGCGTCAGATGGATGTCTATACCATCCGCAAGTTGTGTGACATTGCCGACGAGTATGGTGACGGCCATGTGCGTTTCACCACCCGTTCGAATATCGAGTTCATCGTGGAAGACCCGTCAAAGGTTGATCCTCTGATCGAAGAGCTTCAGGCGAATGGTTTCCCTGTTGGCGGCACCGGAGCGTCGGTTTCCATGATCTCCCATACGCAGGGCTGGTTGCACTGCGACATTCCTGGGACCGATGCCTCCGGCGTTGTCAAATCGATGATGGACATGCTCTACGAGGAATTCGTCAACGAAAACATGCCCAACCGCGTGCGCATCACGACCTCGTGCTGCCAGATCAACTGTGGTGGCCAGGGCGACATCGCGATCAACGTGCAGTACACCAAGCCGCCCAAGATCAACCACGATCTTGTTGCCAATGTGTGTGAGCGTCCCGCCGTTGTGGCCCGTTGCCCGGTTGCCGCTATCCGGCCGGCAATCGTTGACGGCAAGCCCTCGCTGGAAGTCGATGAAAAGAAATGCGTCTGCTGCGGTGCCTGCTATCCGCCATGTCCGCCGATGCAGATCAACGGCAAGGAAAGCACCAAGATCGCCATCTGGGTTGGCGGCAAGCACTCGAATGCGCGTTCGAAGCCGACCTTCCACAAGCTGGCGGTGGCCAACCTGCCCAACAATCCGCCCCACTGGCCGGAAGTTGCGGATGCGGTGAAGAAGATCATCACCGCCTACAAGGAAGACGCACAACACTGGGAGCGCATGGGCGAGTGGATCGAGCGGATCGGCTGGAACCGTTTCTTTGATCTGACCGGGCTGGCGTTTACCAAACACCATCTGGATACCTGGACCGGTGCCCGCAAGACCATGAACATGTCTGCACATGTGCGCTTCTGAGGAGTGAGAACCGTGAAATTCGGAGTCGTCGTCAGCGAAGGACCCTATACCCACGAAGCCTCGGATACGGCCTACAACTTTGTGAAGGCCGCTATCGAGGCAGGGCATGAGGTTCCCAGGGTGTTCTTTTATCACGACGGGGTGAATGTGGGCACGCGCCTGACGGTCCCCCCGCAGGATGATCGCAACATTCAGGAGAACTGGTCAGCCATCGCCAAGGAACATGGCATCGATCTTGTCGTCTGCATCGCCGCGGCCCAGCGCCGCGGGATCCTGGACGAAAACGAAGCCAAGCGCCAGGGCAAGGATGCAGACAATATCGCCGAAGGCTTCCGGATTTCCGGTCTCGGACAACTGATCGAAATGGGCATCCAGACAGATCGTCTGATGATGTTCGGCGACTGAGGAGGATCTGTGATGGAAGATGGAATCAAGAAATTCCTCTACGTGAACCGCAAGGCGCCCTACGGGACGATCTATGCCCTGGAAGCCCTTGAAGTCGTACTTATCGGCGCGGCCTTCGATCAGGATGTCAGCCTTGCCTTCCTTGATGACGGGGTGTTCCAGCTGACCAAGGGCCAGAACACCGATGGTATTGGCGTCAAGAACTTTTCGCCCACCTTCCGGGCGCTGGGCGACTATGACGTGAACAAGCTTTATGTCGAGCGCGAGTCTCTTGAAGAGCGCGGCCTGACCGAGGACGACCTTCAAGAGATCATGTATGAGGATGAAGATGACGACTGGGCCGAAAAGCCTTCGATCCGCATCATCAGCCGGGCGGAAATGGCCGACCTCATGCATGACCAAGACGTCATCCTGAGCTTCTGAGGGAAGGAAAGATCATGTCCACATTGCACACCGTGAACAAGTCACCGTTCTCTACCCAGTCGCTGTTGAGCTGCATCAACCACGCCAAGGATGGCGATGCGATCCTGATGATCGAGGATGGTGTCTATGGTGCCGCGGCCGGAACCGGCGTTGCAAGTGTCGTGGCCGAAAAGGCCGGGGCCATCAAGTTTTACGTTCTGGCGCCGGATCTGGCAGCCCGCGGCATCGATACTTCGCGCCTTCTGGATGGCGTCGAGGCGGTGGATTACGCCGGCTTTGTCACCCTGGCCGCCGAACATGACCGGGCGCAGGCCTGGCTCTGAGATTGCAACCGATCCGTATGGGGGATCACCAACCGAAAGGAAAAGGAAATGTCCTACGAAGTAAACGGTCAGACCGTCGAGCATGACGAGGAAGGTTACATCACCAACCTCAACGACTGGTCCAAGGAACTGGCGGAAGTCATCGCCAAGCAGGAAGAAGTCGAAATGACTGACGAGCATTGGGCTGTCGTCAACTTCCTGCGCGACTATTACGAGGAATATCAGATCGCCCCGGCTGTGCGCGTCCTGATCAAGGCCATCAAAAAACAGCTGGGCCCGGAAATCGGCAACAACAAGTACATGTACGAGCTGTTCCCCTATGGCCCTGCCAAGCAGGCCTGCAAGATCGCTGGTCTGCCCAAGCCTACCGGCTGCGTCTGATCGCGCCGGTCTCTGAGAAAACAAAAACCAGTTCAGAGACACATCACGGGAGGAGTCCGAAGTGTTGTCAACGCTTTACGCAGTGCTGTTTTATGTTGCCACGATCCTGCTTGTAACAGGATTGGCGGTGAAGATCCGGCAATATGCGCGGACTCCGGCCCCGCTCAAGATCCCGACGACCCCCGCCCCGACGACGCGTTCGGGGGTCTTCTGGCGCATATTCCGCGAGGTGGTTTTCTTTGAAAGCCTGTTCAAGTCGAACAAGTGGATCTGGCTGTTTGGCTACATGTTCCACGGCGCCATGCTGCTGGTGCTCTTGCGGCACTTGCGCTATTTCACCCAGCCGGTCTGGTGGTGGGTCGAACTGATCCAGCCTTTCGGCATCTACGCGTCCTTTGCCATGGCTCTTGGCCTGCTGGGCCTGTGGGCACGGCGCTTTCTGGTCGAGCGGATCCGCTATATCAGCAACCCGTCCGATCACCTCATGTTGGTCCTGCTGCTGGGTATCGTGCTCAGTGGCATGAACATGAAATTCCTTACGCCGACCGACATCATCAGCGTGAAGGTGTTCTTCCTGGGGCTCTTGCGCTTCCAGATCAACGAGTTGCCCGACACGCCGGCGCTGCTGGTCCACCTGGGTCTTGTCGCAACCCTGATGATCATCTTCCCGATCTCCAAGCTGCTGCATGCTCCAGGCGTCTTCTTCAGCCCGACGCGGAACCAGGTCGACAACCCCCGCGAAAAGCGGCACCTCGCCCCTTGGGCGGCGGAACTGGAAAAATAAGGGAGGTAGGGGAACATGGCACCGCTCGACGATAGCGCGAAGAAGAAACCCGCAGAAATGATGGATGTGCGCGGGCCCGATGGTGACCCGCTGGAAATTCCCAAGTTCGCCTGCGAGTCGATGCGCGAAAGCGAACCGTACCCGGCCTATCCCGAACACAATCTCAAGCTGGGCTTTCCGGGCGAGCTGATCGACAACTGGCAGGAAGTTGCCATTGCCAAGATCGGCGAGCTGGCGAAAAAGAACAGGGCCTTCCAGGTCTATCTGGATGCCTGCGTGAAATGCGGCGCATGCACCGACAAATGCCATTATTTCCTTGGCTCGGGCGACCCCAAGAACATGCCTGTCGCCCGTCAGGATCTGCTGCGCAGCGTTTACCGCCGCTATTACACCTTTGCCGGTAAATACTTTCCCTGGCTGGTTGGCGCGCGTGATCTGACCAAGGAAGTGCTGGATGAATGGTATGCCTATTACCACCAGTGCAGCCAGTGCCGCCGCTGTTCGGTGTTTTGCCCCTATGGTATTGATACTGCCGAAATTTCCATGGCCGCACGCGAGATCATGGACAGTATCGGAATTGGCCAGAAGTACTGCAACGAGATCATCGGCAAGGTCAAGGATGTGGGGAACAACCTTGGTCTTCAGGAAAAGGCCCTGGCGGCGACGCTGGAAGGCCTGGAAGAGGATATCGAGGATGATACCGGCGTCAGCGTCCGTATTCCGCTTGACGAAAAGGGTGCCGATATCCTGCTGGTCACCCCGTCCGCCGACTTCTTTGCCGAACCCCATATCGAAGGCCTGATCGGCTATGCCAAGGTGTTCCATCAGGCCGGCGTAAGCTGGACGCTTTCGTCCTATGCGTCAGAGGCGGCAAACTTTGGTCTGTTCATCGGCTCTTATGAAAACATGCGCGACGTGTCGTTGCGCATCCGCAAGGCAGCCGAGGATCTGGGCGTCAAACGCATCATCTTTGGCGAGTGCGGCCACGCATGGCGTGTTGCCTACAGTTTCCTCAACACCTTGGCAGGACCGTTCGACTTTCTGGATCAGAACTATCCGATCCCGCAGCACATTCTGGAATTCACCTGGAACGAAATCCAGAAGGGCACGCTCAAGCTGGACAAGTCTCGCAATGACCACATCAGGCTGACCTATCACGACAGTTGCAATGTGGCCCGGGCCTCACGCATGGGCGACAAGCCGGGCGGCCAGTTCGAGATTCCGCGCAACGTCCTCAAGGCCGTGTGCAACCACTATTACGACATGGACCGCGACACCATCATGGAAAGCACCGTTTGCTGCGGTGGCGGTGGCGGTCTGTTGACCGACGAGATCATGGACCTGCGGGTCAAGGGAGCGGGCCCTCGGATGAAGGCCCTGAAACAGGTGACCGACGATTTCGGTGTCACCCACATGGCGGCCATCTGCGCGATCTGCAAGACGCAGTTCTCGAAGGTGATGCCGAAATACGGATACGGCATGGATTCCATCCTGTCGGTTCACCAACTGGTATCGAACGCCATCATCCTTGATGGCCAGGAAGATGGAGAGGATGCGGCGCCCCAAGGGGATGCAGCAGCAGCGGAGGCAAACCAATGAACGATCTTTCACCCGAACAAAAACCGACTTTCCGCCGCTTCAGAGAAGGGGAGACGCCAGAAGATTGGGATCTGGAAGAAAAGATTTTCCAGCAGGACCATTCCTATAAATGCCCGACCTATGTCGCCAAGACGCCGCCTTGCCAGGGATCCTGCCCCTCGGGTCACGAAATCCGTGGTTGGCTGGCAATTGCGCGTGGCATGGACAAGCCGCCTGTCGAGGGTATGACCTGGCAGGAATGGGCCTTCCAGCGGATGATTGACGCCAACCCGTTCCCGGCCACCATGGGCCGTGTTTGCCCTGCACCATGTGAATCGGGCTGTAACCGGAACCAGGTTGACGAATATGTCGGCATCAACGGGGTCGAACAATATGTCGGCGACTGGGCCAACGAACATGACCTCAAGGCCCCCGAACCCGGCCCCGAAACCGGCCGCAAGATCGCCGTCATCGGTGGTGGCCCGGCCGGTCTGGCCGCGGCGTTCTTCCTGCGCCGTCAGGGCCATGGCGTGACCCTGTTCGAGGCGAACGAGAAACTCGGCGGCATGATGCGCTATGGTATTCCGGGCTACCGGACGCCGCGTGACATGCTTGACAAGGAAATCGGGCGCATCATCGACATGGGTGTCGATGTTCACACCAATACCCGCGTCGGCGTCGATGTTTCGGTCGAAGAGCTGGAAAACGCATTTGACGCAATCTTCTGGGCTCTTGGGGCGCAGAAGGGCCGGGACCTGCCGATCAAGGGTTGGGAAGGCACCGACAACTGCATCAGCGGCGTCGAATTTCTGGATGCCTTCAACAATGGCTATGTGCTGGGCACCGCGAAAAAGGTTGTCGTGGTCGGCGGTGGCGACACCTCGATCGACGTTGCCTCGGTTGCGCGCCGTCTGGGCCATATCACCGAAGTGGCTGTCACCGACCATGGCGATGGGACGGTTCTGGATTTCACTGGCAAAGATGTTGCCCACAGCCTGCGCCGCGAGGGCATCGAGGTCGTGCTGACGTCGCTGTTCCCGGTCGAGGAGATGACCGCCGCCGAGCATGAACGCGAGGATGCCAAGCGCGAGGGGGTCGAAATTCGCGGAAGCGTCATGCCGCTTGAGGTCGTCAAGGATGACACCGGCAAGGCGATCGCCCTGAAAATGTGCGAATGCAAGATGAAGGGCAATGCACCCGAACCCATCGAGGGAACCGAGTTCACCCTTGAATGCGATATCATCGTATCCGCGATTGGCCAATATGGCGATCTGGAAGGTGTTGAAGATCTGGATAACGGCCGCGGGTTTATCGACATCGAGAACGGCTATCACGTCAAGGGCAAGGCCAAGCATTTTGCAGGCGGCGACATCGTGCGTCCGCATCTGCTGACCACGGCAATCGGCCACGGCCGCGTTGCTGCCGAGGCAATCACCGATTACCTGGACGATGGCGAAATCGAAAAGCGCCCGCGCGTTGACGTGCATCACTTCAACCTGCTGGAAGAGTTGAACCGCCGCGGCAAGGAGCTGGAAAAATACAACCACGAACAGGTGCGCGGCACTTCAGATGCCAAATTCGCGATCCACAATTTCGAAGACCGTTCCGACAGCCAGATCATCCCGCATAATGAGCTGTTCAAGGGGCATTTCAATTTCGTGCCGCG
Organism: Paracoccaceae bacterium; assembly: GCA_030950185.1. Lineage (GTDB taxonomy): Bacteria > Pseudomonadota > Alphaproteobacteria > Rhodobacterales > Rhodobacteraceae > UBA5972. The sequence continues at coordinate 77,256 of JAUZRU010000015.1, forward strand.
AGAGCGTCGGGATGAGGTGCATATCGAGGGCGATGCGGTTCTCGGCAATTTCGAGGAACGTATCATTGCCTATTCCGAGGAACAGGCCCGCAAGGAAGGCGAGCGCTGCATGTCGTGCGGCATGTGCTTTGAGTGCGACAACTGCGTGATCTACTGCCCGCAGGACGCCGTGCATCGTGTGCCAAAGTCCGAACGCACCGTGGGCCGGTATGTCTATACCGATTATACGCGCTGCATCGGTTGCCATATCTGCGCCGATGTCTGCCCGACCGGCTATATCAAGATGGGGCTTGGGGAATAGGCATGAAACGTCTGCTGGCTTTACTTTTGATTGTCACGGGTCTGGCCTCGGCTCCCCTTCATGCCGGCAGTGACCTTTGGCCGAACATTCCCAAGGCCACCGGCAAGCCCCATCCCGAGGGCAACCTGTTCTGGCGCAAGAACCACATGAAGCTGCTTGTGCATGATCGTGACCTGACCATGTACGAGGGTGATCGGAATATCCGTGCCAGCCTGAAAGAGTGCATCCAGTGCCATGCCGTCAAGGACGAGCAGGGTCAGGCGGTTGGTGTTGAGGATCCGCGTCATTTCTGCCGGGCCTGCCACGACTTTGCGGCGGTCAAGGTTGATTGTTTCATGTGCCACAACTCCAAGCCCGAGGAATCGTCGCAGGCGCTTCTTGACCGGCGCCTGCCCGATACTAACGAACTTGCCGCCTATCTGAAGGAGGCCGCGCAATGAAACTGCCGGCGTTGAAATTCAGCAAGAAGCCGTCCGAAATGAACCGTCGCGATTTTCTGCGCAGCGGTGCGGCGTTGGCGACAGTGACCATCGCGCCGGGCGTGACCCTCATGGCGTTTGGCGGCAAGGAAGCCAGCGCCAATGCCGATCCCGGTAAACGCTGGGGCCTGCTGATCGACGTGAACAAATGTTCCAAGGATTGCAGCGCATGTGTTTCGGCCTGTTCGCAGGAAAACGGCTGGAAACTGCCCGAAAATCCCGAAACAGACGCCCAATGGATCCGCAAAGTTGATCTGACCGATAACGCAACCGGGCGCGAGGTGTCCTTGGTGGCAATGTGCCAGCACTGCGAAGAACCGCCCTGTGTCGATGTCTGCCCCACCGGCGCATCCTTCAAGC
>JAUZRU010000150.1 GCA_030950185.1 Paracoccaceae bacterium
TGGAACGGCTGGCCATGTATGTGCTGGGCATCGATCACGTCATGGACATGCCCTATAACGACCCGGACGCGCCGATCGCGCTGTCTTATGGCGACGTGTTCCGCCAGGCGGAAGAGGAATATTCGCGCTATAATTTCGACATCGCCGACACCGATACCCTGCTGCGCCATTTCGAGGACGCCGAGGCCGAGTGCCGCAAGATCCTGTCGCATCCGGTAGTGGACCCGAAGACCGGCAAGCATATCGTCATGGCCCAGCCCGCCTATGACCAGTGCATCAAGGCCAGCCATATCTTCAACCTGCTGGATGCGCGCGGCGTCATCTCGGTGACCGAGCGCCAGGCCTATATCGGGCGCGTGCGGGCGCTGGCCAAGGCGTGTGCCGACGCCTTCGTGCAGACCCAGGCAGGCGGCCACACAGACGGAGAGGCCGCATGAAGGGAAGTTACGCCATGGGGGGATTGCTGGGCTTTGCCGCCATATTCGGTGTGGCGCTCTGGTATTTCCAGAACTACGCCTATTACGAGGTCTCGACGCCGCAGGATTTCGACATCCGCATGACACGGGTCGGCAGCCTGCAACCCGTGACCGTGCCGGCGCATGATTTCACCATCCTGAATGCCGATACCAGCCCGCTGAAATTTCGGGCCTGTTTCAAGCTGGACAATTCCATTGCGATGATGACGGAAAGCTATGTCATCTATGACAAGGCGACCCCGCTCAAGGCGCCTTCGTGGTTTGACTGCTTCGACTACGCGACCCTGACCGAGGATATCCAGTCCGGCAAGGCGATCGCCTTTCTGGCGCAGAAGGACATTCATGACGGGGTGGACCGGGTGATTGCCGTCTATGACGACGGGCGCGCCTATGCCTGGAACCAGCTCAATGAAAAATACGCGGATCAATAGATATGCCCGACCTGTTGCTGGAACTGTTTTCCGAGGAAATCCCCGCCCGCATGCAGCTGCGCGCGGCCGATGACCTGAAACGTCTTGTCACCGATGGGCTGGTCGAGGCGGGCATCACCTATGAAAGCGCCACTGCCCATGTCACCCCGCGCCGGCTGTGCCTGTCGCTGACCGGGCTGCCCGCCAAGGCCCCCGATCTGCGCGAGGAACGCCGCGGCCCGCGCGTGGACGCCCCCGACAAGGCGATCGAGGGGTTTTTGCGTGGTGTCGGCCTGACGCGCGATCAGCTGGAGGTGCGCGACGACAAGAAGGGGCAGGTCTATTTCGCCGTGATCGAGCGGCCGGGGCGCCCTGTGGACGAGGTCGCCGCTGATGTGATCACAAGTGCGATCCGCAATTTCCCCTGGCCCAAATCCATGCGCTGGGGCAGCGGCAGCCTGCGCTGGGTGCGGCCGCTGCATTCGATCCTGTGTATTCTGGTGGGTGAAGAGGGCGCCAGGCCCATTGCCATCGACATTGACGGCATCCCCTGTGGCAACACCACCGAGGGCCACCGTTTCATGGCGCCCGGGCGATTTTCTGTCGTTTCGTTCGATGATTACGCGGCAAAACTCAGGAAACGCTTTGTCATGCTGGACGCCGAGGAGCGGCGTGATCACATTTCCTCGCAAGCTGCCAATCTGGCCTTTGCCCAGGGGATGGAGCTGGTTCAGGACAAGGGCCTGCTGGCCGAGCTGGCCGGGCTGGTCGAATGGCCCGTGGTGCTGATGGGCGACATCGCGCCCGATTTCCTGGACCTGCCGCCCGAGGTGCTGCAGACCTCTATGCGCGAGCATCAGAAATTCTTTTCGGTGCGCAACCCGGCCACGGACCGGATCGAGAAATTCATCACCGTTGCCAACCGCGAAACCGCCGATCACGGCGCCGCCATTCTGGCAGGCAACCGGAAGGTGCTGTTCGCGCGGCTTTCGGATGCGAAATTCTTTTGGGAAAACGACCTGCGCGCCGTGCGCGAAAAGGGGCTTGAGGGTATGGCCGCCAAGCTGGCCGATGTCACCTTTCACCGCAAGCTGGGCAGCCAGGCCGAACGCATCAACCGCATTGCCGCGCTGGCGCGCGAGATCGCGCCGCTGGTCCGGGCCGATGCCGACATGGCCGAACAGGCGGCCCGCGTGGCCAAGGCCGACCTTGCCAGCGAGATGGTCTATGAATTCCCCGAACTTCAGGGCGTGATGGGCCGCTATTACGCCCAGGCCGCGGGCTTGCCCGATGAGGTCGCGCAGGCCTGCGAGGAACATTACGCCCCCCTCGGCCCCGGTGATGCGGTGCCGGCTGCGCCGGTGTCGATGGCGGTCGCGCTGGCCGACAAGATAGACATGCTGACGGGATTCTGGGCAATCGACGAAAAGCCGACCGGCAGCAAGGATCCCTTTGCCCTGCGTCGCGCCGCGCTGGGGGTGATACGGATTGTGCTGGAAAACGATGTCAGGGCCGGGCTGAAGGCGCTGTTTGCCAAGGGTTATGCGGGTGCGGATGGCGACAACCTGCTGTCCTTCTTCCACGACCGTCTCAAGGTTCACCTGCGGGCCCAGGGCATTCGCCATGACGTGATCGACGCCTGCCTGGCCATGCCGGGCAGTGACGACCTCGTACTGCTGGTGCGCCGGGCGCAGGCGCTGGGTGAATTCCTGAAAACCGATGATGGCGAAAACCTGTTGCAGGGCTATCGCCGCGCCAACAACATCCTGCGCCAGGCCGAGGAAAGGGATGGCGTTTCCTACGAGGGCGCGCCGGATGTGAAATATGCGACCGACGACAGCGAACGCGCGCTGTTTGCGGCGCTCGACGGGGCCGAGGCCACCATCCTTCCAGCGCTTGAGGCCGAGGATTTCTCCGCCGCGATGTCGGCCATGGCCGGGCTGCGGGCGCCCATTGATGCGTTCTTCGAATCCGTTCAGGTCAACACCGACAACGCCATCATGCGGCGCAACCGGCTGTGCCTGCTGAACCGCATCCGCGAGGTCATGGGCCGCGTCGCCCGTTTCGACGTGATCGAGGGCTGATCCCCTTTCACATGACGTCCCGGCGTGGTGCGCAATTGTGGATTGCGGGGCGCTGCCTGCCTGCCTAAGACTGGACGGATGAACACGCAATCCGCACCCATGCCCTGGAGGGGCCATTTCAAGGCGACCCTGACATTGGGGTTGCCCATCATCGGTGCGCATCTGGCGCAGCTGGCGGTGGGCATGACCGATACCGTCATGGTGGGCTGGTACGGGGTGACGCAGCTGGCGGCGGTGACGCTGGCGACCTCGGTGTTCTTCATCTTCTTCATCGTGGGGTCAGGCTTTGCCATGGCGGTCATGCCGATGGTGGCCACGGCCAGCGGCGAGGGCGATGAACGCCAGGTGCGCCGCATCACCCGCATGGGGCTGTGGATCTCGCTGGTCTATTGCGCGCTGTTGATGCCGGTTCTGTGGAATTATCAGGCCTTGATGCTGCTCATGGGCCAGAAATCCGAGATCGCCGCGCTGGGGCAGGATTACATGCGCATCGCCCAATGGGGCATGATCCCGATGATGCTGGTCATGGTGCTGAAAAGCATGTTGTCGGCGCTGGAGCGGCCGAACTGGGTGTTGTGGGGCACCATCATCGGGGCGCTGGCCAATGCGCTGTTCGACTGGGTGCTGATCTTTGGCCATTGGGGCGCGCCCGAGCTGGGGGTGCGCGGGGCGGCGATTGCCTCGGTCGGGACATCGAGCATCGTGTTTCTGGTGCTGGCCGCCTATACCACCATGCAGCGCGACCTGTCGCGTTTCACGATCTTTTCCCGCCTGTGGCGCCCGGACTGGCCCGCCTTTGCCGAGGTGTTTCGCCTTGGCTGGCCGATCGGCCTGACCATGCTGGCCGAGGTCGGTCTGTTTTCGACATCCGCCCTGATGATGGGCTGGCTGGGCACGCGCGAACTGGCAACCCATGGCATCGTCATCCAGATCGCAACCTTTTCCTTCATGATCTATCTGGGGCTGGCCAATGTGGCGACCATTCGGGTTGGCCGGGCATTGGGGCGGCGTGACGGCATCGGGTTGTGGCGGGCCGCGATGATGGTGACAATCTTGCAGCTGGGCCTGTCGGCGCTGTTCAGCCTGGTCTTTCTGCTGGCACCCGAACCCCTGATCCGGCTGTTTCTGGACAGCGACAAGCCCGCAAGCGCCGAGATCGTCGCCTATGGGCGCGGCCTGTTGGTGCTGGCGGCGCTGTTTCAGGTCTTTGACGGGTTGCAGGTGGTCTATCTGTGGATATTGCGCGGGCTCAAGGATACGCGGGTGCCCATGATCGGGGCGGTCATCGCCTATTGGGCGGTGGGGGTGGCGGCGTCATACGGGCTTGCCTTCAGATTGGGGTTCGGGGGCTATGGCGTCTGGGCCGGGCTGGTGATCGGGCTGTCACTGGCCAGCGCGTTCATGGTGCTGCGCTTTGTCGCCATTTACCGGCGGGCCATGGCCAGGGGTTGATTTCGCGCGCCGTTTTCGGGGGGCGCCGGGCGCTTTTCCTTGCGGTGGGGGCGCAGTTTGCTACAGAGGAAGCCATGAAGGCATATTGTCCATTTGTTTGGCGGGTGCTGGCCCTGCTTGCCCTTGCGCTGGCCCCCATGTCGCGCCCCTCCCAGGCCGCTGAAAGTGCCCTTGTGGCGGTGGCGGCCAATTTCGCGGAAACGGCCCAGCGTCTGGCCGGCCTGTTCATGGCCAGGACGGGCGACGATATCGTGATCACCGTGGGCTCTACCGGCAAGCTGTATGCGCAGATCATCAATGGCGCGCCCTATGATGTTTTCCTTGCTGCCGATCAAAGGCGGCCCAGGCTGCTGGTCGAGGGCGGGCAAGGGGTCAGGGGAACGCGCTTTACCTATGCCGAAGGGCGTCTGAGCCTGTGGACCCCGCAGCCTGACGGCATCCCCGCAGGCGGCGGGATTGCCGTGCTTGCGCGCGGACAGTTTCGGCATCTGGCCATCGCCAATCCCAAGCTTGCGCCTTACGGGCTGGCCGCGAAACAGGCGCTGGAACATCTCGGCCTGTGGCAGAAGATGCAGCCGCGCCTTGTCATGGGGCAGAATGTGGGCCAGGCCTTTTCGATGGTGGCGACCGGCAATGCCGAGCTGGGGATCGTTGCCCGCGCCCAGGTGCTTTCGCCGCGCAATGGCCAGCCGGGCAGCCGCTGGGACATCCCTGCGCATGTGCATGACCCCATCTTGCAGGATGCGGTGTTGCTGCGCCACGGGCAGAACAACACGGCAGCGCGCGCATTTCTAAGCTATCTGACCAGCGACGAGGCCCGCGCGCTGATCGCCTCGTCCGGCTATGGGGCGGGCAAGTCCGGGGCGGACAGATGACCGCGGCGCTTGATCTTGCCCCCATCTGGCTGACGCTGCGGCTGGCGGCGACAAGCACCCTGTTGCTGATGATCCTCGGCACGCCTCTGGCCTGGTGGCTGGCGCATACGCCTTCGCGCATGAAATCGCTTGTCGAGGCGGTCACGGCGTTGCCGCTGGTGCTGCCCCCGACGGTGCTGGGCTTTTACCTCCTGATCCTTCTCAGCCCCGACAGCACCATCGGCGGCGCCTGGATTTCGCTGACCGGCGACAATCTGACCTTTTCGTTTTCCGGGCTGGTGATTGCGACAATGATCTATTCGCTGCCCTTTGCGGTGCAGCCGCTTCAGGCCGGATTCGAGGCAGTCGGCCGCGCTCCGCTCGAGGCCGCGGCCAGTTTGCGCGCGGCCCCCTGGGACGCCTTTCTGACTGTTGCCTCGCCCTTGGCGCTGCGGGGCTATCTGACCGCCCTGGTGCTGAGCTTTGCCCATGCAATCGGTGAATTCGGGGTGGTGCTGATGGTGGGTGGAAACATACCCGGCCGTACCAAGGTGATCTCGATTGCGATATACGAACATGTCGAGACGCTGGAATATGCGCAGGCGCACGCCCTGTCGGCCCTGCTGCTGGTGTTTTCCTTTGTGGTTCTGGCGCTGGTCTATTCGATCAACCGGCGCTTTCCGGTTGCGGCGGGCTAGGCGATGGGAACGCTGGATGTGGACATTCGCCTTGGCCTGCCGGATTTTTCGCTGGAGGTCGCCCACAGCTTTGCCCTGAAGGGGATAACCGCGCTGTTCGGCCCCTCGGGCTGCGGCAAGTCCACCTTGCTGCGGGTCATTGCGGGGTTCGAGCGTGGCGCAAGGGGGCGCCTTGCCCTGGGCGGCGAGGTCTGGCAGGATGCGCGCCGCTTCGTGCCGCCCCATCGCCGTGGCGTGGGCTATGTCTTTCAGGATACGCGGCTTTTTCCGCATCTGGATGTTGCCGGAAACCTGCGCTATGCCGAGCGCCGGGCGCCATCCGGGGGTGTCGCGCGCAGTGACGTGATCGAGGCGCTTGATCTTGGCCCGATTCTGGGCCGCCGCCCCGGCCGCCTGTCGGGCGGGGAACGCCAGCGCGTTGCCATCGGGCGCACCCTTCTCATCCATCCGCGCCTGCTGCTGATGGACGAGCCGCTTGCGGCGCTGGACGGCCACCGCAAGCATGATCTGATGCCCTATATCGCGCGCCTTCCCGGGGCGTTCGACGTGCCGATCCTTTACGTCACCCATTCCATCGACGAGGTCACGCGCCTGGCAGATGATATCGTGGCCCTGTCCGAAGGCCGGCTTCTGGCCGCCGGAGAGGTGGCGGCAACGCTGGAACGCCTCGACCTGCCGCCGGTTTCGGGCAGATTCGAGGCGGGCAGCCTGATCCAGGCGCGGGTCAAGGGGGTTGACCGGCAGTTCATGCTGACGCTGCTGGATGTGGCCGGGCAGGAAATGGTCATGCCGGGCATGGCCGTGCCCGAGGGAACGGATCTGCGGCTGCGGGTGCGGGCGCGCGACGTGTCACTGGCGCGGCGCCGACCCGAGGAGATCAGCATTCGCAACATTCTGGCAGGGCGGGTTGCGGAAATCGCGGCCGAGCCGACAACCGCCTTTGCCGAGGTGCTGGTCGATATCGGCGGCGGGCAGAACCTGCGCGCCCGCCTGACCCGCGCATCCGTGTCGGAACTTGGCCTGACGCCTGGTATCGAGGTCTTTGCCCTGATCAAGTCGGTCGCCTTTGACCGCCGTGCCCTGCCGCGCCGGAACGATCCGGCCGCGTATGAGGGCCGGCATGGGGCGGGGGCGCGGTATGGGGCGGGGGCGCGGTATGGGGATTGAAAAGCGCGCCTTGGCGCTTCACACTGGCGCTTGCAACGAACGGCAACAGGCAGAGGGATGATGAACTATCTTTCGATCGAAATGACAATCGCCCTTGGCGCGGTGTTTGCGCAGGTGCTGCTGGGGCTGTATGTCGAGCTCAGAACGATACTCCTGCAAGGCCGTGATGCCGACGGCACAGCCGTGCCCGATACATGGGCGGCGCGACATGCCGAGAACCAGTCCGAACAGTTCCAGATGCCGCTGCTGTTGCTTTCGGCGGTGGCTTTTGCCGCGATCTTTGACGCGGCATCCATGCCTTTTGCACTGTCCTGTCTGGCCTATGTGGTGACCCGCGTGCTGCATCGCATTGTTCACCTGCAAGGGGGCAGCGCGCGCACCATGCGGCAGGTTCGGGCGACCGGGCTGGTGCTGATGGCGCTGATATGGGCGTTTCTTGCCGTTGCGCTTGTGGGGCAGTCCTGAGCAATGTGTTGCAGGGGTTCCCTGACAGCGGCCCTGCCGCGGGGCCTGCCCGTGCGCGCCGACAGGGGGCATGAGGCCTGGCAGTCGGGCCGCGGGGCTGTTCAATGACCCCGGCGGCCCGCATTTCTGCCTGCATCGAGATCCTTGACCGCATCCAGCAGGGCCAACCGGCCGAACAGGTGCTGACGCGCTGGGCGCGGGGCAATCGCTATGCCGGGTCACGCGATCGGGCGGCAATCAGGGATCTTGTCTTTGACGTATTGCGAAAGCGCCGTTCCTGTGCCGCCATTGGCGGGGGGGACAGCGGGCGCGCATTGATGATCGGCCTGTTGCGCCAGCAGGGACGCGACCCCGAAGAACTTTTCACCGGCGCGCGCCATGCTCCGCCGCCCCTTTCACAGGCGGAAAAGATCGCGCGCGGGGCAGGGGGGGTGGCGCGGCCCGTCCGTCTTGATTACCCCGATTGGCTGGACGACGCGCTGGCCGCCTCGCTGGCCGATGACCTGGAACCGGTGATGGAGTGCCTGCGCCATCGCGCGCCGGTTTTCGCCAGGGTGAACTGGCGCAAGGCCACGCTTGATACGGCCATCACAGCGCTTGCCGAAGATGGCATCGCGGGTGTTTCCCATCCGCTGGCAAGGTCGGCATTGGAAATCGTCGAGAATGCGCGCGCCGTGGGGCGATCAAGGGCCTATCGGGACGGGATGATCGAATTGCAGGATGCCGCCTCTCAGGCGGTGGTCGAATTTCTGGATATTCCGCAAGATGGGCGCATCCTTGATTATTGTGCGGGCGGTGGCGGCAAGTCGCTGGCCATGGCGGCGCTGACCGAGGCCGAAATTCTGGCCCATGATGCCGCGCCCCGACGCATGCACGACCTGCCGCTGCGGGCGGCCCGGGCCGGGGTGCGGATTGCCACCGTCTCTGATCCCGCCAGGGCGGGCGATTACGGCCTTGTCCTGGTTGACGCGCCCTGTTCCGGCAGCGGGGCGTGGCGGCGCTCGCCTGCCGGCAAATGGGCGTTGACCGCCGAACGACTGGCCGAGCTTGTGGATCTGCAGGCCCGTATTCTTGACGAGGCCGCCCCGCTTGTCGCCCCCGGAGGAGTGCTGGCATATGTGACCTGCTCGATCCTGCGGGTGGAAAACCAGACGCAGATCGCGGCTTTTGTTGGCCGCAACAGCGGGTTCGAATTGGTGCGGGAACGGCAATTTACCCCTCTGGATGGCGGAGATGGGCTGTTCGTAGCAATTTGTAAACGAATATAGCTTTGAAATAACAACCACAAGATGTTAATTGGTCTGGCGACGCTATCCTTGCCCAGCGGGAAATGCCTGTATGAAGGAAATGGCCGTAACCGCGCGCGAAGGCGCGCCACCGTTCAAGCAATGGCATCCCGGCCTCAGGATTCTGGTCGGCCTGGGGATGGTCTTGCTGGCTGGCGGCCTGTTCCTGCCGGACCGCACGCTGGCGCTTGGGTTTTCGGTTGCCAGCTCGACGGTGTTTGCCGTGACGCTTGGGATCATCGCCATTGCGCGGCTGGCCGCCGCTGGCACGCGCCGCCGCCTGAACTTGTTGCACGAGCTTGTCTCCGATGATCCTCTGGCCACCGTGATCGCCACCGATGACGGTGAGATAATCCATTCCAACAAGGCGGTGGACAAGCTGTTCGGCGATGTCGGGCAGCCCTCGGTTTTGTTGATGCTGGCCCGTTTCACGGAATCGCCGGTCAGCCTGATATTCCAGTTGCACAACCGGGCGCGCGAACGCGGCGCGGTCTCTCATCGGCTGGTGACGGCAGATGGCAGCCTGCGCATTCACATCCGTCATCTTGGGCCGGCGGGTTTCCTTTGGCGGTTCGAAGAGATGCCCGAACTTCTTGACGCCCAGGGGGGCGGGATCGGTCTGCCGATGTTGCTGTTGTCGCCCGAAAACCGCATCCTTGGGGTGAACAAGGCCCTGCTTGGGCTGGTCGGGCGCAGGCCGGAATATCTGGACCACCTGTTTCGCGATCTTCCTCTCAGGAATGACGGCGTCAACCATCTGGCGACCAGATCGGGCAGCCAGCGGGTGCGTGTGGCCGAATTTCGCCGCCCTAACGGCCAGAGAGAGGTATTTCTGCTGCCCTGCGAAAACGAATCCGCCCGCCCCATCACCCGCCTGTTCGAGGATCTTCCGGTGGCGCTGGTCCGCCTGTCGGTGGATGGTGTGCTGCAACAGGTCAACCGCCAGGCCCGCCCATTGCTGGGCCGTTTCCGCGAGGGGGAATCGCGGCTGGGGGATCTTGTCCAGGGGCTGGGAAGGCCGGTATCGGAATGGCTGCGCGAGGCGGCATCGGGCCGGGCATCAAAACGCCCCGAAGTGGTGCAGCTGCGCGATGCCGATCACGAGGTCTATCTTCAGATCGCATTGGCGCGCCTTGTCGAGAATGGCGAGATCTTCCTGATCGCGGTGCTGCAGGATGCAACCGAACTCAAGACCCTCGAGGCACAATTCGTGCAAAGCCAGAAGATGCAGGCCATCGGCCAGCTGGCGGGCGGGGTTGCCCATGATTTCAACAACCTTCTGACCGCCATTTCCGGCCATTGCGACCTGTTGTTGCTGCGCCATGACGAAGGCGATCCCGACTATGGCGATCTCATCCAGATCACCCAGAACGCCAACCGCGCGGCTAGCCTGGTCAACCAGCTTCTGGCATTCTCGCGCAAGCAGAACCTTCAGCCCGAGGATCTGGATCTTCGCGATACGCTGTCCGAACTGTCGCATCTGCTGAACCGGCTGCTGGGCGAAAAGGTGGTGTTGCGGGTCGATCATGGCAAGGATCTGATGCCTGTCAGGGCGGACCGTCGGCAGCTGGAACAGGTTTTCATGAACCTTGTGGTTAACGCACGCGACGCGATGCCCGGTGGTGGAGAGGTGCGAATCGAAGCGCGCAACCTTGTGCTGGAATCCGAGCTGCAGCGCGATCGTGCCACCATACCGGCCGGGCGTTACGTGTCGATCTCGGTCAGCGACAACGGTTCGGGCATCCCGCGTGACCGCATCGGCAAGATCTTCGAGCCATTCTTTACCACCAAGAAGACGGGCGAAGGTACCGGTCTGGGCCTGTCCATGGTCTATGGCATCGTCAAGCAGACTGGCGGTTTCATCTTTGTCGATTCCGCGCTGGGCCAAGGCAGCGTGTTCGAAATTCTGCTGCCGGCGCTGGAAGGGCAGGTTCGCAGCCAGGCAGCCCCGGCACCAAGGCCCCCGCTGGTTCAGGCGGCCGGCGCGCGCGAAGAGGGTGTTGTCCTGCTTGTCGAAGACGAGGCCCCGGTGCGCAGTTTCGCCGCCAAGGCCCTGAGGATGCAGGGTTACGAGGTGATCGAGGCCAGCGATGCCGAAGAGGCACTGCGTATCCTCGACGACCCCGCCTTGCATGTAGATGTTTTCGTGACCGACGTGATCATGCCTGGCAAGGACGGCCCGACATGGGTGAAGGAGGCGCTGAAACGCCGCCCCGACACCAGGGTCATCTTTGTTTCCGGCTATGCCGAGGAATCATTCTCGCGTCAGCAGGCGGAAATCGGCAACTCGGTCTTTTTGCCCAAGCCGTTTTCGCTTGGCGATCTGGCCGACAGGGTTCGGCGGCAGATGGCTGCCTGACACGCACCCCTGCGCCACGACCGGCCGGTGCCGGGCTGCGCTTTGGCGCGCGCAAATTGTCGCAAAGCCTTGGCACGCGGCCCATGACAGGCGGGAATTTCCCGATTTCCGCCGATTTGGGCTTTGATCTTCCCGGCAAAAGCCATAAATGTCGTGCAGTGTGGTGACACCATCAATACCCCTTGGTGGGGTGTTCCAGATCAAGGGAGATCTCAAGATGCTTAACAATATCGGGTTGCCGGGCCTTCTGCTGATTGCCATCGTGGTGCTGGTGCTTTTCGGCCGGGGCAAGATTTCTTCGCTCATGGGCGAGGTTGGCAAGGGTATTACCTCGTTCAAGAAGGGTATTGCCGAAGGCAAGGAAGAGCTTGAAAAAGAGGCCCTCGACAAGGCCCTCGACGTGACGCCTGAAGAGGAAAAGGAAAAGTCCTGACATCCTTGACCGCGGAGTACGGCGCGCATGTTTGATATCGGATGGAGCGAATTGCTGGTGATCGGCGTTGTCGCGCTGATCGTGATCGGCCCCAAGGATCTGCCCGGCATGTTCCGCACGCTGGGCCGCTTTACCGCGCGCGCCAAGGCCATGGCCCGCGAATTCCAGGCCTCGCTCGAGGCCGCGGCCGAGGAAACCGGCGTCAAGGATGTGACCGATGACTTGCAAAAGCTTACCTCGGTCAAGAATCTGGGGCTTGATTCCGTCACCGACGCCGCCAAAAGCCTGACCGACACCAAGTTCGATCCCGACGAGATTCGTCGCAAGATCACCGAGGCCGATGCCGCCAAGGCCGCCGAGGAAAAGAAACCCGCCAGGGCGAAAACGGGTGAAAAATCGACGGCGGCGAAGAAACCGACAACCAAGGCCAAGGCTGGCGCGACGAAAAAGACGAGCGCCGCCAAAAAGCCTGGGACCACCCGCAAGAAGACCCCGGCAAAATCCGCCGCTGGTGCTGCCAAGGCCAAGTCGGGCGGAACCAGCAAGACAAGCTCCAGCAGTAGCAAGGGCAAGAAATGAGCACCGAGGACGAGATCGAGGATTCCAGCGCACCGCTGATCGAGCATCTGACCGAGCTGCGCACCCGCCTGATCCATTCGGCGGTGGCTTTCATCGTCGGCATGATCATCAGTTTTGCCGTCTGGAACCCGGTGTTCAATTTTCTGACGCATCCGCTGTGCGATGCCATGGCCGCGCGTGGCCAGCCCGACTGCGGGCTGATCATGATCAAACTGCAAGAGGGTTTCTTCGTGGCAGTGTCGATCTCGCTTCTTGGCGGGCTGGTGCTGGCATTCCCGTATATCAGCTATCAACTGTGGCGTTTCGTGGCGCCGGGGTTGTACAAATCCGAAAAGAACGCGTTTCTGCCCTTCCTTCTGGCCTCGCCCTTCATGTTTTTCCTTGGGGCGGCTTTCGCCTATTACGTCGTCACGCCGATGGCCTTCAACTTTTTCCTCGGCTTTCAGCAGGTTGGCACCACGCCGGGTGACGGCAGCAGCAATGCCATTGCAGGTATCGCCTTTCAGGGCTCGGCCCAGGAATATCTGAAACTGACGATCAAGTTCATCGTTGCCTTTGGCCTGTGCTTTCAGTTGCCGGTGTTGCTGACATTGATGGGCAAGGCAGGTCTGGTCAGTTCCAAGGGTCTGAAATCGGTGCGCAAATACGCCATCGTCGGTATTCTGGTGCTGGCCGCCATCGTCACCCCGCCGGATGTGATGACGCAGACGATCCTGTTCATTGTCGTTTACGGTCTTTACGAAATCTCGATCTTCCTGGTCGCCCGCGTCGAGAAAAAGCGCAAGGAGCGTCTGATGGCCGAAGGGCTGTGGGATGAAGATCTTGAAGAAGACGACGAAGACGCATGAATGACGAGATCCTGACGCGGATCGCACAGGCGCTGGAGCGGCTCAGCCCGCCCCGGCCGGCCCTTCCCGATCTGGCCGCTGCCGACGGTTTTGTCTGGCATGTGGAACCTGACCGGCTTGAACCCGTGGCGCGGATCAGCCGGGTTGACCTGTCGCTTTTGGTCGGGGTTGATCGTGCGCGCGACATCCTGCTGGAAAACACGCAGCAATTCGCCCGCGGGCTGCCTGCCAACAACGTGTTGCTGTGGGGCGCGCGCGGGATGGGGAAATCCTCGCTGGTCAAGGCGGTGCATGCGGCGGTCAATGAACAGCTGGGCACCCTCAAGCTGGTCGAGATTCAGCGCGAGGATCTGCCCTCGATCGGCCGCTTGCTGAATCTGCTGCGGGGCGCCGAGGGGCGGTTCATCCTGTTTTGCGACGACCTGTCCTTTGATCAGGATGACAGCCATTACAAATCGCTCAAGGCGGTGCTGGATGGTGGCATTGAGGGGCGCCCCGACAATGTGCTGTTCTATGCCACCTCGAACCGGCGCCATCTGATGCCGCGCGACATGATCGAGAACGAGCGTTCCAGCGCCATCAACCCGTCCGAGGCGGTCGAGGAAAAGGTCTCGTTGTCCGATCGTTTCGGGTTGTGGCTGGGCTTTCACCCCTGTTCGCAAGACGACTATCTGGCCATGATCCGTGGCTATTGCGATGCCTATGGGGTCAAAATCGACGACGCCACCTTGCGCGCCGAGGCGATCGAGTGGCAGCAGACCCGCGGCGCGCGTTCGGGCCGGGTGGCGTGGCAGTATTTCACCGATCTTGCGGGCAGGCAGGGCGTGCGGCTGTAGCGGCGTGGGCCCATTCCCCTTGGTGCCGTCCTGTTCTATCATTGGGCCATGTTCTATCTGCGCTGGCTCATGCGCGCGTCACGATGGGCGCGCAATCCCCCCTCGATGGGGCGGGTGAAACTCGTTCTTCTGGTGCTTGCCGCGGTCGCCGTGCTTTACGGGATCGAACAGATCTGGGGCTGGCCCGACTGGCTGACCGTCAACCGCGCGCCACGCAGGTTGCCGCGGTTCTGAGTGTGACAACATGCAAGAGATACCGAGGTGAGTTCGCTGGCACCAGGCAAGGGCGTGCGGGCGCATGCCCGGGACACTGGCGCGCCCCGGGCAGTTTGTGGTCAGGCCTGACCAGTCATTTCTGATACCAGTAACAGGTCACCGTCCCAGCGCCGCCTGCCTTGCTGCGCGCAGGCGCGCGAAATCGTCGCCGGCGTGATAGCTCGATCGCGTCAGCGGCGTTGCCGAGACCATCAGGAACCCCTTGCCATAGGCCGCCTTTTCATAGGCCTTGAATTCGTCGGGTGTGACGAAACGGTCGATGGCGTGGTGCTTGGGGGTGGGTTGCAGATACTGGCCGATGGTGATGAATTCGACATCCGCTGCGCGCAGGTCGTC
>JAUZRU010000151.1 GCA_030950185.1 Paracoccaceae bacterium
CCCCGCCAGTGGCCTTGTTATCCGATAACATCCCCCCGATATTGCCTAACTTTGCGCTCTCCGGCCAGTGTCCCCTCATCACCTCGCAACGGGCAATCGACACGCCCCAGGACAACACAGGACATCGCCCCCAGGGGCAGGAAAGCAAGGAACAAAACGATGAAAAACCACCTGATAGCAGCCGTCACCGCCGGAGCCATCGCAACCTTCGGCCTGTCATCAGCCCCTGCTCAGGCCGGGCCCAACGAAGAACTCGCCCGCTTTCTTGTGGGGGCCGTCGCAATCGGGATCCTGATCGACGCCGCAAACAAGGCAAAGGCACGGCCGGTTCCCGTGACACGCCGCGCCCCCCCGCCCCCGCGCCGCAGGATGGTGCGCGTTTACGAGGGCAAGCCCCGTGCCTGTCTGGCCGAACGCTGGACCGATCGTTATGGCTGGGTGAAATTCTATCGCCCCGGCTGCATGCGGCGCCACGGCTGGCAGCGCGATGTCGGCCCCTGGTACAAGCGGGTCGCAGTCTGGCGCTAGGCCGCTTCGGCATCCCTTCAGGACAACAAGGTTCGCAGAAGGTTCGAGGGTCGATTTCCTGGTTCCCTCATGTCTGTCCCGGCTCTCATCCTTCTGCAATACAGGACGGGGTGGCCCAGCGCCGCCCCGTCCGCCTTTTCGGGTTTTCCCGGCCGCCCCGATCTGACATGTTCGGGATCTGAAACAGGGCAGCCGGGGAAAACATGCCAGACTATCTTTTGGAGACCAACGCACGAAAGCAGGGGCTTGCACCTGTCGCCGGGGTTGACGAGGTGGGCCGCGGCCCCCTGTGCGGGCCGGTCGTCGCCGCCGCGGTCATTCTAAACCCTGACGACATCCCCGCAGGCTTGATGGATTCGAAAAAGCTGACCGCGAAAAGGCGGGAGATCCTGTATGACGAAATCGCCGCGCGTGCGGAAATTTCCATCGGCGCGTGTTCGGTCGAGGAAATAGACAGCCTCAACATCCTCCAGGCCAGCCTGCTGGCCATGCGCCGCGCCATCGACGGGCTGCCCCGCCCCCCCGGCATGGCACTGGTCGATGGCAACCGCCTGCCCGAAAAGCTGCCCTGCCCCGCACAGGCCATCGTCAAGGGGGATGACAAGTCGCTCAGCATCAGCGCCGCATCCATCATCGCCAAGGTGACGCGCGACCGGATCATGGCCGATCTCGCCCGCGAATTTCCGGGCTATGGGTGGGAACGCAACGCCGGATACGGCACGAAAGAGCATCTGGATGCCCTGAACGCCCTTGGCGTGACCCCACATCATAGGCGTTCCTTCCGGCCCGTCCACAATATCTTGTATCAAGATGAATAAATAACCTATTGATTCAAAAAAGAAATTGACGGCGAATCCCCTTTGAATCATCTTATGCCAATAACAAGCGCAAAGCGCATGGGGCAGAGATGGCAAAAAAGAACACGACAAAGGGGCAGCCCAAGCTGCCGCTGAACCAGATTCTTTCCGGCGATTGCGTCGAGGTGATGAACAGCCTGCCGGCTGAATCCATCGACCTGATCTTCGCCGATCCACCCTACAACCTGCAACTGAAGGGCGCGCTTCACCGGCCCGACAACTCCAAGGTCGATGCGGTCGATGATGACTGGGACCAGTTTGCCTCGTTCCAGGCCTATGACAAATTCACGCGCGCATGGCTCAGGGCCGCGAGGCGCCTGCTGAAACCGAACGGCGCGATCTGGGTGATCGGCAGCTATCACAACATTTTCCGCGTCGGTGCGGCGCTGCAGGATACCGGGCTGTGGATCCTCAATGACGTGATCTGGCGCAAATCCAACCCGATGCCCAATTTCCGCGGCATGCGCCTGACCAACGCGCATGAAACCATGATCTGGGCGGCCAAGTCGGAAAAATCGAAATACACCTTCAACTACGAGGCGCTGAAGGCGCTTAATGACGGCATCCAGATGCGCAGCGACTGGGTTTTGCCGATCTGCAACGGGCATGAACGCCTGAAAGACGAAAACGGCGCCAAGGCCCACCCCACACAAAAGCCCGAGGCCCTGTTGCACCGTGTTCTTGTCGGCTCGACCAACCCTGGTGATGTGGTGCTGGACCCGTTCTTTGGCACCGGCACGACCGGGGCGGTTGCCAAAAAGCTGGGACGCGATTTCATCGGCATCGAGCGCGAAGAGGCCTATCGCAAGGTCGCCCAAAAGCGTATCGACAACGCCCGGCGCTTTGACAAGGCCTCGCTTGAGGTATCCACCTCGAAACGGGCCGAGCCACGCGTGCCTTTCGGCCAGCTTGTCGAACGCGGCCTGCTGAACCCCGGCGAGGTGCTGGTTTCACTGAACGGCCGCCACAAGGCCAAGGTGCGCGCCGATGGCACCTTGATCGCCCATGACGCCAAGGGTTCGATCCACCAGGTCGGGGCAGCGCTGGAAGGGGCGCCATCGTGCAATGGCTGGACATTCTGGGGCTTCAAGCGCGACGGCAAGATGATTCCGATCGACATATTGCGCCAGCAGATCCGCGCCGAGATGCAATCAAAAAGCAACTGAAAACAGATACCGCCGGTGCCTGCGGCCCACATTTGTGGACCGAGCTGACACCACGAACTGACCCCGCCCTTGTGGCGGGGCTTTTTTTCGTGGCAGGCGGGTGGAAAATCTGGAACAACTGCCCTGACACAAAGGGTGGCCAGAATGAGCGATATTTCCGAACTCATGCACCGGCGCGAACGCCTGTTGGGGCCGAATGTGCCGACATTCTATGAAACACCCCTGCATATCGTGCGGGGCAAAGGCGTCTGGCTGTGGGATGCGGATGGGCGGCGATATCTGGACTGCTATAACAACGTACCCCATGTGGGCCATTGCCACCCCGCCGTCGTCGAAGCCATCGCGCGGCAATCGGCACAGCTGAACACCCATACCCGATACCTGCACGAAGGCATCCTTGACTATATCGAGGCCCTGACCACGCGTTTCGGGGCAAACATCACCTCGGCCATCATGACCTGCACCGGATCCGAGGCCAATGATGTTGCGCTGCGCATGGCGCAGGCGGCCACCGGCAGGACGGGCATCATCGCGACCGACCGCACCTATCACGGCAACACGGCGGCAGTCAGCCAGCTTTCGACGCGGCGCCCGCCCGTGGGTGGCAGGCGGGATCATGTGCGCCTGGTGCCCGCCCCGGATTCGCTGCGCAACCCCGACCCCGAAGGCCGCAGTTTCGCGGCAGCTGTCGAGCAGGCGATTGCCGAGCTTGAGGACAACGGCCACGGCCTGTCGGCGCTGGTCATCTGCCCGTTTTTTGCCAACGAGGGCTTTCCCGATCTGCCACGTGGTTTTCTTGACCGGGCGGCAGATGCAGTCCGCAAGGCAGGCGGCATCATCATCGCTGACGAGGTGCAGCCCGGTTTCGGCCGGCTGGGCAGCCACTGGTGGGGGCATCAGCGGCTGGGTTTTACCCCCGACATCGTGACCATCGGCAAACCGATGGCCAATGGCTATCCGGCGGCGGCGGTTCTGTCGTCGCTCGAACTGCTGTCGGAATTCCGCAATGCCTTTGGCTATTTCAACACCTTCGGCGGTAACCCCGTGGCCTGTGCGGCAGCATCGGCGGTGCTTGAGGTGATCGAACGGGAAAATCTGATCGAGGCGGCGCATGACACCGGCAAATACGCGCTGGAGCGTCTGAGGGGGCTTGCGAAAAAATATCCGGTGATCGCGGATGTCCGGGGCGCAGGTTTGTTCTTTGGCGTCGAATTCACGATTGAAGGCGGCTCCCCTGCAACTGCCTTTACCGCGCGCGTCGTGGAAGAAATGAAATCGCGCGGCATTCTGCTGAACAGCATCGGCCCGGGCAATGCGACGCTCAAGATCCGCCCACCGATGGTGTTCGGCAAGGAACATGCCGATCTGCTGATCGACGCGCTGGACGATATCCTTGCCACAACCGCGGTGCGGGAATGAGGAAACGCGCGCGCAAGGCGGCCGGGCACTGGGCGATCGCCGAATCCGATCTCCGTCTGATTGCCCGTCGCGAAAACGCCGTATTCGCCGCCGCCCTGCCCAATGGCCGCAAGGCTGCCCTCAGAATTCACAGGCGGGGCTATAATTCGGAAAGCGAAATCCGGTCCGAACTCTGGTGGGCCGCGGCCCTGGCTGCACAGGGGTTTCCGACACCTCGCCCCATCCCGTCGGCAAACGGCAGCCTGACAGAATCGCTGCCGGATGGTCATGTCGCCAGCCTTGTCGAATGGGTCGACGCAACAGCAATCGGCAGCGGAGACGCCCCCCTGCCCCGAACGCTGGCAGGACAGAGCGCCCTTTATCGTCAGATCGGCGGGCTGTTGGCGCATCTGCACGGGATCAGCGATTCCCTGACCTTGCCCAAGGATTTCGTGCGCCGCAAATGGGATCTGGATGGTCTGCTGGGGGAAAACCCGCTTTGGGGGCGTTTCTGGGAAAACCCGCTGCTGGATGACGCCCAGCGCCGGGAACTGGAACAGGCCAGACAGGATGCCACGGAAATTCTGGCCGAATATGCGGGCGATTTCGGCCTGATCCATGCCGATGCGCTGCGCGAAAACATCATGCAGGATGCGCAGGGCCTGACATTGATCGACCTCGATGACAGCGGCTTTGGCTGGCGCCTTTACGATCTGGCGGTCGCCCTGTCCCAGGGGATCGAGGAAGACAGCTATCCCGCCCTGCGCGACGCCATATTGCAGGGATATGCCAACATCCGCCCCCTGCCCGACCGCGCGGAAGAGCTGTTTGCGCTGTTTGCCATGCTCCGGGCCTGTGCCTCGCTTGGCTGGTGCACCACGCGGGTGCCGCCTGGCTCGGCCGCGATGCACCGCTATCTGCGTCGCGCGCTGTTGGCTGTCAGACGGTGGCGAGGCTGAAAAAATGGCCCGACAAAATGCCGGGCCAGTCCATCAGGGAGGGAAAAACTGTAATATGCCTCAGGCGACCAGACGGTAGCCGCCCGACTCGGTCACCAGCAAGCGCGCGTTGCTGGGGTCAGGCTCGATCTTTTGCCGCAGCCGGTAGATATGGGTTTCCAGCGTATGGGTGGTGACGCCGGCGTTATAGCCCCAGACCTCGTGCAGCAGCACATCGCGGGCAACCACGCCGTCTGTCGCGCGGTAAAGGAATTTGAGGATGTTGGTTTCCTTTTCCGTCAGCCGGATCTTGCGGTCGTCCTCGGTGATCAGCATCTTCATCGACGGCTTGAACGTATAGGGCCCAAGCTGGAAAACCGCGTCTTCCGATTGTTCATGCTGGCGCAGCTGCGCGCGGATACGGGCCAGCAGCACCGGAAACTTGAACGGTTTGCTGACATAGTCATTCGCACCCGCATCAAGGCCCAGAATGGTATCGGCATCCGAATCATGGCCGGTCAGCATGATGATCGGGCATTTGACGCCCTGCTTGCGCATCAGCCGGCACAGTTCGCGCCCGTCCATATCCGGCAGACCCACGTCAAGGATCACAAGGTCGTAGATGGCCTCTTTGGCCTTTTCCAACCCGCTGGCGCCATCCTCGGCCTCGAACACGTCGAATTCTTCGGTCAGAACCAGCTGGTCGGCCAGCGCTTCGCGCAGGTCTTCGTCGTCATCGACCATCAGGATCTTTTTGACATTGCCCATTGGAAACTCCCTTGTTCATGTCTCGGATATAGAAATGTGGGTCATCGTGCCTCAAGACAAGTTTTTCGCCGTCCTCTCACAGGGTCGTGTCAAAAACACGGGTATTGTTTCAACTTTCCCTGTCGGGGGCTATATGTTGGACGCGAATTGTTACAAAGGACGGCCCTCATGCCCTTAGGCCCCGGAATTGTCGAGAAAATTGCGCAGGCGCGCGCCGATCTGCGCATGGGGGTGCCCGTGGTGCTGACCGATGGGCAAGACCATGCCGCACTTGTTCTGGCGGCCGAGACATTGACCGCCCCACGCCTGCGGGACGCCCTGCAAGCGGGCCATGACGCCAGCCTTGCAATCACCGCGCGGCGTGCCGAAACCCTGCGCGCGCGTGCCTATGACGGCGATCTAGCCCGCATCAATATTACCGACGGCGCCGATGTCTCCTGGCTGCAGGCGCTGGCCGATCCTTCAGGTGACCTGATGACCCCGCTCAAGGGGCCCTGCATCACGCTTCGTGACGGCCCCGCCGATCTGCACCGCACCGCGCTGACCCTGTGCAAGCAGGCGCGCCTGCTGCCCGCGGCGGTCGTGGTGCTGGTGGATAACGCTCAACAGACCGCACAAGAACACGGGCTGAACCTGCTGGATATTGCGCAGGCCGCACCGCATCTGGGCGAAACCAGCCCCCTGCACGAGGTTTCGGCCGCCCGGCTGCCAATGGCGGTTTCCGAGGCCGGGCGCGTGCATGTGTTTCGCCCCGAAGATGGGGGCGAAGAACATTACGCGGTCGAGATCGGCCGCCCCGACCGCAGCCGGCCGGTGCTGGCACGGCTGCATTCCGCCTGTTTCACCGGCGACCTGCTGGGCAGTCTGAAATGCGATTGCGGCGCACAGCTGCGTGCCGCGCTTGACCAGATCGGGGCCGAGGGCGCCGGTGTGCTGCTTTACATGAATCAGGAAGGCCGCGGTATCGGGCTGGCCAACAAGATGCGGGCCTATTCCTTGCAGGATCAGGGGTTCGACACGGTCGAGGCCAATCACCGCCTGGGCTTTGAAGATGACGAGCGCGACTTCCGCCTGGGCGCCGAGATCCTGCGCCGCCTGGGATTCAGCGCCGTGCGGCTGATGACCAACAACCCGAAAAAGGTTGCCATGATGAAACAGGCCGGCCTTGATGTGGTCGAGCGCGTGCCGCTGAAGGTCGGCCGCAATGCCCACAACACCGCCTATCTGGACACCAAGGCAAAGAAAAGCGGGCATCTGTTGTGATCCCCCGCGCCATCGATCTGGTCATCAACCACGGGCGGGCGCAGTATCGCGGGCTGTCCTTTCCCTGCGCCGTGGGCCGTGGCGGGATCGGGCGCAAAAGGGGCGAAGGAGACGGGATCACACCGCAAGGGTGCTGGCGGATTGGCGAGGTCTGGTATCGCCCCGACCGGGTGACGCGACCGCTTTTCCACGGTCCCGTGCATGAAATCGGCCCACGGGATATCTGGTCGGATGACCCGCAGGATCCGGCCTATAACACCGCATCACGGGGGCCGGGATACAAATTCAGCCATGAAAACCTGCGCCGCACTGATGCGCTATATGACATGCTGGCGGTGCTGGATTACAACTGGCCCGATGCCACGCCCGGCAAGGGCTCGGCCATTTTCCTGCATGTCTGGCGCAAGCCGCGCCACCCGACCGAGGGCTGCGTTGCCTTTGCGCCTGAGGTTCTGCGATTCATCATCGAAAGCTGGAGGCCCGCGTCACGCGTGGTGATCCGCCGGCCTTAACCGGCCTTGCCATAATCCCGCGCGCCAAACAGGGCGCTGCCCACCCGCACATGGGTTGCGCCCAGCGCCACGGCGCGCTCGAAATCGCTGCTCATGCCCATGGAAAGCCGCGTCAGGCCGTTGCGTTCGGCGATCTTGCGCAGCAGGGCGAAATGCAGGCTGGGTTCCTCATCCACCGGCGGAATGACCATCAGGCCCGAAACCGGCAGATCCATCGCGCGACATGCAGCAATGAAATCATCGGCCTGTGTCGGCAGGACACCGGCTTTTTGTGGCTCTTCCCCGGTGTTGACCTGGATGAACAGCTCGGGGCAGCTGCCGCGCGCCTGCACCGCGTCGGCCAGCTTGCGGCCAAGCTTTGGCCGGTCGAGCGTGTGAAACACGTCGAACAGATCCAGCGCCTGTTTCAGCTTGTTGGTTTGCAGCGGGCCGATCAGGTGCAGCTGCACGGGCCCATATTCCTCGCGCAGCGCGGGCCATTTTCCGGCGGCCTCTTGCACGCGGTTTTCGCCGAAAACACGGTGGCCGGCATCCAGCACCGCGCGCACGCGCGCAATTGGCTGCACCTTGCTGACGGCGATCAGGGTGACGGAACCGGGCGCGCGCCCGGCATCTGTTTCAGCCTTGTTCAGCCGTTGCTGTATTTCGGCAAGCGACATGACATTCCCCCTGTTTCCTGATGCCGATATATCGCGGGCACACACCAGGGGGGAAGCCCGAAAAAGGAAAAGAGCGGGCACAAGGCCCGCTCTTCCCGCAATTCAGACTGATCGGTTGGATCAGAACTTGAACTTGACGCCAGCGTCGGTAGTGACAGTGCCACCAACGTTGCGGTAGGAAATGGCTGCCGTAGCACCACCGCCCAAGGACATCGAGTACGACAGGAATGCAGCGTTGGAAGTT
>JAUZRU010000152.1 GCA_030950185.1 Paracoccaceae bacterium
CCTGACCAACGAGGTGTCGCTGCGGCGCAGTTTTTACCTGATCCGCCATGCCGACGACCGCAAGGTTGCACGCCTGAACCGTTTTGCCGACCTGCTGGCCGGGGCGCTGAGGGCCGAGGTTGCGCGGCTAGAGGCGTTGGCGTGAAACCCGCTGAAAAGCTTGACACATTCTTGCGCATGATGCACGCTGCAAGTAATAAAATTAGGAAACTCAACACAGGGGGAAGAGATGCTGGTTCAACAGATACTCAAGGCCAAGCCGAGCCAGGAGATCGTGACAATACCCTCTTCGGCCACGGTTTCCGAGGCGGCAAGCGAACTTTCCGCCCGCCGCATCGGTGCGCTGGTGGTGTCAGATGACGGCGAAACCGTTGCCGGCATGTTTTCCGAACGCGACATCGTGCGCGAGCTGGGCAAGCGGGGGGTGGCCTGCATGTCCGACTGCGTGCGCGATCTGATGAGCACAGACATCATCACCTGCTCGAAGGATGAAACAGCCGATGCCGCCCTGCAGAAGATGACCGACCGGCGCGCGCGCCACCTGCCGGTGCTGGAAGACGGCAAGCTGATCGGACTGATCTCGATCGGCGACGTCGTGCTGGCCAAGCTTTCGGAAATGAAGATGGAAAAAGAGGCGCTTGAAGGAATGATCAAGGGGTTCTGAGGCCGGGCCCAGGCCAGTCGTGGAAGTGCGTATTTTTGCAAAGAAGAAGGCCCGCCCCGCCGTCTGACCCGGCGTCACATTCGGGCGGTGTCGAAAACGCGTTGAAACCCCGATCCGTGCGCAATAATGTTGCGCAGGTATTCTGGCGATTTCAGGACGACCATCATGCGCATCGGACTTTACCCCGGCACTTTCGATCCCATTACCCTGGGCCATATGGATATCATCCGCAGGGCATGTTCGCTGATCGACCGTCTGGTGATCGGGGTTGCGATCAACCGTGACAAGGGCCCGCTGTTCGATCTTGACGACCGCGTGCGCATGATCGATGCGGAATGTGCGCGTATCTCGGCCGAAACCGGCACCGAAATCGTGGTGCACCCTTTTGAAAACCTGCTGATTCACTGCGCGCAAGAGGTGGGGGCGAATGTGATCGTGCGCGGGCTGCGGGCCGTTTCCGATTTCGAATACGAATTCCAGATGGTTGGGATGAACCGCGCGCTGAATGACGAAATCGAGACGGTGTTCCTGATGGCCGATGCCAACCACCAGGCGATTGCCTCGCGTCTGGTCAAGGAAATCGCGCGCCTTGGCGGGGATGTCTCGAAATTCGTGCCGGTTTCGGTGCGCACGGCGCTTGAGCAGAAATTCGCTGCGCGCTGATCTGCCTCTTTCGCCGGGCCGCGCGATTGCCTAATGTGCCGCGCAACATCAGCATTCCAGGAGAACAGGCACATGGCCGACATCAAGGATCCAGAAAATACCATCATCATCGAGCTCAAGGACGGCCCCGTCGTCATCGAGCTGCTGCCCGACGTGGCCCCCCAGCACTGTGCCCGCATGAAGGAGCTGGCCCGCGCCGGTGCCTATGACAATGTTGCCTTTCATCGTGTGATCGATGGCTTCATGGCCCAGACCGGCGACGTCAAGAACGGCAACATGGAAAAGGATTTCAACCTGCGCATGGCGGGCACTGGCGGTTCTGACCTGCCCAATGTTCCGGCGGAATTTTCCAGCCTGCCCTTTGACCGCGGCACCCTTGGCGCGGCGCGCTCGCAGGATCCCAACTCGGCCAATTCGCAGTTTTTCATCATGTTTGCCGACGGACATTTCCTGAATGGTCAATACACCGTTTACGGGCGCGTGATCGAGGGCATGGAACATGTGGACAAGATCCAGCGCGGCGAGCCGCCCATGAATCCCGACCGGATGATCTCGGTCAAAGTTGCGGCTGACATGCAATGAAGAAACTTGCCTATGCCGTGCTGGCCCTGATCCTGCTGGTTGCAGGGGCCATGGGCTATATGTATCTCACCCAGCCGGACATGGGCGATGTACCGCCCATGCCCAGCGAAAGCGGATCCCTTGCGCAGCCACGGGACAGCCAGCAGGCGGGCCTTGCGTCCTCGGTTGCGCCGGGGTCGGTTGTGCCGGTGGCGGCCAGCAAGCCCGCGCGCGACCTGATGGAGATCCAGGTTGCCGGCACTGTCAGCGGAACCATTCGGATCGAGCTGTTCAATGACATCGCCCCCAACCACGTGGCCCGTATCGAAAAGCTGGCCGAAAGCGGGGCCTATGACGGCGTTGTCTTTCACCGCGTGATTGACGGGTTCATGGCCCAGACCGGTGATGTGAAGTTCGGCAAGCATGGATCGCCCCTGGACATGGCGGGTTTCGGGGGCTCGGATCTGCCTGATCTGAAGGCGGAATTTTCCGACCAGCCCTTTGAGCGCGGGGTTGTCGGGATGGCCCGCTCGCAAAGCCCGGATTCGGCGAATTCGCAGTTCTTCATCATGTTCGCACCCGCGCCTCATCTGAACGGTCTGTATACCGTTGTCGGGCGCGTGATCGGCGGCATGGATGTGGTTGGCCGGCTGAAAAAGGGCGATCCCGCGCGAAACGGTGTGGTGCAAGATCCTGATTACATGGCCAAAGTCACAATAACCAAGGCACAATAGGCAACATGTCTTTGGCCGGGGCTTTTCCTGCAAATGGCCCCGGCCACAGATGACCCCGCTGTCAGGCCGTCATAACCGCGTGAGGCGGGCTGTCCCTGCCGTCGATTCTCTGCAAGACTTTCCCGGTCAGCCGACAGGGGGAAGACATGCAGACGGCAATTCACACAACGGCACGAAACGCGATCCTGACATTGATGTTGACCCTGCTTGCCGGTATGGCATCAGCGCAGGTTTCGTTCTGGCAGAACGAATGGCCCAAGACCGATTTTGCAAAGAAATCGGTCGATTTCATCGAAATCATGTCGGGGGGCCCTCCCAAGGACGGCATTCCCGCTGTCGACAACCCGAAATTCATCGAGGTTGCCAGCGAAACCCGGCTTGATCCGCGCGAGCCGGTCATCACGCTGGAACTGAAGGGGCAGACGCCCCGCGCCTATCCGCTGCGCTATCTGATGTGGCACGAGATCGTCAACGACCGTATCGGGGGGCGGCCGGTCACGGTCACCTATTGCCCGCTATGCAACTCGGCCATTGTCTTTGATGGCCGGCTTGATGGGCAGGAACTGACATTCGGTGTCACGGGAAAGCTGCGCAACTCTGACATGATCATGTATGACCGCCAGACCGAAAGCTGGTGGCAGCAGGCGCTGGGCGAGGGCATTGTCGGCAGCATGACCGGCAAGCGCCTGAAGCGGATCGTCAGCTGGATGGAAAGCTGGAAGACCTACAGCAAGCGCAACCCCGACGGTCTGGTGATGGATCAGCCCGGCGCGAGCCGCCCCTATGGGCGCAACCCCTATGTCGGTTATGATGGTGCGCCACGGCCGTTCCTGTACAGCGGGGAAAACCCGCCTCATGGCATCCACCCCCTGATGCGGGTCGTGGCCGTGGGCGACCGGGCCTGGCCGATGGATCGGCTGCGCAAGGAGGGCGAAATCCGCGAGGCCGGGCTGACCATCACCTGGACGGCCGGGCAGGCGTCGGCGCTGGACAAGGCGCAGATCGGCGAGGGCAAGGATGTCGGCATGGTGCGCGTGCGTGATGCGCAGGGCAGGGATGTGGTGCATGACGTGATGTTCGCCTTTGCCTTTCACGCCTTCTTTCCCGATGGCAAATGGATGTTGGGAAAGTGACGTCGGGCCTTGCTTGAAACCCCCTCTGTGGCAGCGTATCTATGGCGGACAGGCTGATTAGGGGGCATGAAGATGAAGGTTTACAAGGATCTCGAGGCGGCAATCGGGCAGACGCCGCTGATCAGGCTGCGCAAGGCATCCGAAATCACCGGCTGCGACATCTACGGCAAGGCCGAATTCATGAATCCGGGCCAGTCGGTCAAGGACCGCGCCGCGCTGTGGATCATCCGCGACGCCATCGCCCGTGGTGTGCTGCGCCCCGGCGGCACCATTGTCGAGGGCACCGCCGGCAATACCGGCATCGGCATCGCCCTGGTGGCGGCCAGCATGGGTTTCCGCACCGTGATCGTGATCCCCGAAACCCAGAGCCAGGAAAAGAAGGACATGATCCGCCTTGCCGGGGCCGAGCTGGTCGAGGTTCCCGCCGTGCCCTATCGCAACCCCAACAACTATGTCCGCTATTCGCAGCGTCTGGCCGAACGTCTGGCGCAATCCGAACCCAATGGCGCCATCTGGGCCAACCAGTTCGACAACATCGCCAACCGGCAGGCCCATATCGACAGCACCGCGCCCGAAATCTGGAAACAGCTCGACGGCAGGATCGACGGTTTCATCTGTGCCATCGGCACCGGCGGCACGCTGGCCGGCACTGCCATGGGGCTGCGCGAACGCAACCGCGACATCAAGATCGGCCTGGCCGACCCATATGGTTCGGCGATGTATGCCTATTACGCCCGGGGCGAGCTGAAATCCGAGGGCAACTCCATCACCGAGGGTATCGGGCAGGGCCGCATCACGAAAAACCTGGAAGGGCTGGAGGTAGACATGCCCTATTCGATTCCCGATACCGAATCCCTGCCGGTGGTGTTTGACCTGTTGCAGGACGAGGGGCTGTGTGTGGGCGGCTCGAGCGGGGTCAATGTCGCGGGCGCCATCCGCATGGCGCGCGACCTGGGCCCCGGCCATACCATCGTGACGGTGCTGGCCGATTACGGCACCCGCTATCAGAGCAAGCTTTTCAACCCCGAATTCCTGCGCGCCAAGGATTTGCCGGTGCCGCCCTGGATGGATCGCGCACCCGCCGATCTGCCAGTCGTGTTCGAGGATGTGTGAACATGAAGGTCAACAGATTCTTCAAGTCATTTGTTTCAATTATCTTTTTTTCAATTTTGCTGTCGGTCGGCCCGGTTTCGGGGCCGGTGGCGGCGCAGGATAACGGCAAGGTCGTCTTTGATTTTCAGGCATGGGAAAAGACCGCCAAGCGGGCCGAGGATATCATCAGCTCGGCCGAGGCATCTTCTTCGGCGCTTGAAACCCTGCGCGCGACGCTGGCCGATTACCGCAGCAAGGCGCTGGCCCTGCAAGAGGCCAGCCGCGCACGCATAGATACGCTGCAATCACAGCTTGATGCGCTTGGCCCGCCCCCTGCCGAGGGCCAGACCGAAGCCCCCGAAGTGGCCAAACGCCGGGCCGAGCTGACCGACCAGCTGGCCAAGGCTCGCGCGCCGGTGCTGGCCGCGCAAGAGGCCTATAACCGTGCTGACGGCCTGATCGGCGAGATCGACCGCATCATCCGCGAGCGCCTTGCCGACCAGCTTTTCACGCTTGGGCCAAGCCCGCTGAACCCGCTGCATTGGCCCGAGGCGGTTGCCTCGATCGGCAAGCTTGTGGCCGATATCGAAGGCGAGGTTCGTGAAGGGCTGCAAAGTGATGCGCAGCGGGTCATGACCCGGCAGAATCTGCCCGTGACCATCGGCCTGATCGTGCTGGGGCTGCTGTTGATCACCCGCGCGCGCCACTGGCTGTTGCAGGCGCTGGGCCTTGTGCCGCGCTCGCGCCGGGCGGTTCACAACCAGGCCCGCGCCTTGTTGTTGTCAACGACGCAGGTGATCATGCCGGTTCTGGGGCTGCTGGCCATCCTCAAGGGGATCGAGGCCACGGGGCTGGTCGGGTTGAGGGGCGAGGTCGTTCTGGCCGCCGTGCCTTCGATGGGGCTGGCGATCTTTGGCGCGCTGTGGCTTGGGCGCACGCTGTTTTCCATACGGGATGACATGCCGCCCCTGTTATGGTGTGCCAATGAAAAGGGCACGACGGGCCGGCGCCTTTCCATCGCACTTGGTGTCGTGCTGGCGCTGTATTTCCTGCTGAAACACCTGTCCGGGCAGGCCGATTTCACCGAAACCGCCCGCGTCGTGGTTTCCTTCCCTGTCATTGTCATTGGCGGGCTGTTGCTGCTGCGGATGGGGATGCTGCTTGATCCGCCGCGAGGGCCGGAAAACCCGCTGGCGGAAAACCCGGTTCAGCTGCGCATTCACCGCATCATTTCGCGCGCGGCAATCGCCATTGGCTTGCTTGCCCCCCTGCTTGCGGCCATCGGCTATTTCACGGCCGCAATGGCGGTGCTGTTTCCGGCAATCCTGACACTGGCGGTTCTGGGGACATTGCTGGTCCTGTTCCGGCTTGGCATCATTCTTGGCGACATGCTGCTGGGACGCGCCGTGCCCGAGGGGCAGGAAAGGCCGGCGACCCTGTATCCGGTGATCCTTGGTTTTGCGCTGATCCTGCTGGCGTTGCCTTTTCTGGCGCTGATCTGGGGGGCGCGGGTTTCCGACCTGCTCGAAATCTGGCGTCTGGTCTCTGACGGGTTCACCATTGGCGGGCGGCGTATTTCTGTCACCGATTTTCTGACCTTCGCGATTGTCTTTTCCATTGGCTACACGGTGACCCGCCTGTTGCAGGGGGCGCTGCGCAACACGGTTCTGCCGCGCACCCGCCTTGATGCGGGCGGGCGCAACGCCATCGTCACCGGCACCGGCTATGTGGGGATCACGCTGTCGGCCCTGGCGGCGATCACCTCGGCCGGGCTTGACCTGTCCAGCCTTGCCATCGTCGCTGGCGCGCTTTCGGTTGGTATCGGTTTCGGCCTTCAGGCGGTGGTGTCGAATTTCGTGTCGGGCCTGATCCTGTTGGTCGAGCGCCCGATAAAAGAGGGCGACTGGATCGAGGTTGGCAGCTACAGCGGCTATGTGCGCAAGATCTCGGTGCGCTCGACCGAGATCCAGACATTCGACCGTGCCACCGTGATCGTGCCCAATGCCGATCTGATTTCGGGCACGGTGACCAACTGGACCCATTCCAACATGAATGGGCGCGTCAAGGTGCCGGTCGGGGTTTCCTATGACGCTGATCCCGAAAAGGTGCGCGAGATCCTGCTGGAAATTGCCGAGGCACACCCGATGCGCGACCACCGCAGCACGCCGGGGGTGGTTTTCATGGGGTTCGGACCGGATTCCATGGATTTCGAGATCCGCGTGATCATCAAGGACGTGAACAACGTGCTGAGCGTGCGCTCGGACCTGAATTTCGAGATCGTCCGGCGTTTCCGCGAGGAAGGCATCGAAATTCCCTTTGCCCAGCGTGATATACACCTGCGAAACCTCGACGAGCTGGGCGAAACCCTTGGCCGGTTTGTCGGAACAGAAAAACAAGCGAAAAAAGGCAAGGCATGAGCACCGAAAACCTGTTTCTCGACGACGCCTATCTGAAAGAGGCACCCGCAACCGTGACCGCCCATACCGACCGGGGCGGGGTGGTGCTGGACCGGTCGATCTTCTACGCAACCGGTGGCGGCCAGCCGGGCGACCGGGGCGTGCTGCGCTTCGGTGGCGGCGAGATGGAGGTTGCCACCACCGTCAAGGGCGAGGGCGGCGATATCGTGCTGGTCCCGGCCGAGGGCGCCAGCCTGCCACCGGTGGGGGCCGAGGTCATGCAGGTAATCGACTGGGATATGCGCCACCGGCAGATGCGCGTCCATACTGCGTTGCACCTGTTGTCGGTGGTGATTCCTCTGCCCGTGACGGGCGGGCAGATCGGCCCCGAAAAGGGCAGGCTCGATTTCAACATGCCCGACCCCATCGAGGACAAGCAGGCGATAGAAGACGCGCTGAACGATCTGATCGCGCGGGATCTGCCGGTCACGCAGGACTGGATCACGGATGCCGAACTTGCCGCCAATCCAGGCCTGGTCAAGACGATGTCGGTGCAGCCGCCCAAGGGGGCGGGGCGCGTGCGCCTGATCCGTATCGGCACCCCGGACGAGCAGATCGACCTGCAACCCTGCGGTGGCACCCATGTGGCCCGCACCGGCGAAATCGGTTTGATCCGCCTGGGCAAGGTCGAAAAGAAGAGCCGCCTGAACCGGCGGGTCAACATTCACCTGACCTGATCAGCAGTCGCTGCCCTTTTTCGTGCCTTTCAGGCTGTGCGCGACATGGGTGACCAGCGGGTCGAACAGATCCCGCGCGCTGGCCTTGTAGGTGGCATAGAAATTATCGACAATGGGCAGTTCGCAATCGCGGTTCAGATGGGTGCGGTCATAGATGATCTTGTCACCCTTGGTGCCGCTGAAGGCAAACCAGCCCTTGCCAGCGGCGCTGTAGGTGATGGTCACCCCGTCATCCTTTTCGATTTGCAGATACAGCTTGCGCAGGTCGTCGAAATCGCGATCCACGTCGTAACTCTGTGGTATCAGGAACTGGCCCGAAATACTGAACCTGCCCGAGCCGTCAAGCGCCTCCCATTCCTGGCCGTCGCCATTGTCCGGCGGGGGCAGGGCGCGGAAGCCCGAGACCGGGATTTCGGCGGCGGTCCCGAAGCGAGGGTTGACATATTGCTGCCACTGGCCGGCACTTGCGGGCAAAATGGCCAATGCAGCGGCGGCGATTGCAAGAATGGCGGTGATACGCATCTGGCACCTCGTCTGTGGCTGGATCTGCTGTGCATGTCAGCGGCAGGATACAGGTGCAGGGCGCGCACGGCAATTCCCCGGGTCCGCCCCGTGGGGTGCGCGACAAAATATCGACGCCCATCGCCGGAACCGCTTGACGACCCAGCCCGCCACCAATAAAACCGCCCTCACGTCGCGCCCCTTGTGGGGTGTTCACGGTCAGTCGGCGGTTGTAGCTCAGCTGGTTAGAGTGCCGGCCTGTCACGCCGGAGG
>JAUZRU010000153.1 GCA_030950185.1 Paracoccaceae bacterium
CGCTCTTCCGATCTCTTGTCATGGATATAACAAAAGGAGATCCTGGAATGACACGCAAATGGAAAGCCCGCATCCGCGTATCCAACGGCGCCGTGCAAGAGATTTACGTCGAGGCTGACAACCATGCCAATGCCCGTGCGATGATCGAGACCCAATATGGCGCGGGCTGCATCCTCAGCGGGCCGATGCTGGTCTGAGGCACACCCGGCCCGTCAATGCCATGTGCAAAACATTTCTGTCGGCGGATCGGGCAAAATTCCGGCCGATCCGCCGGCTTCAACAGGATACAGCCTTCATGTGGCGTTTAGACTATGGCCATGATCAGGGGATAAGCGATGGAAAGCTGCGCCCAGCCTCTGAAACGCCGTTTGACTCGCGGTAGCACCCTGCGCTCATTACAAAAGTGGCGTAAATGTATCACAAAAGGTGAATGTCTGTGTGCCAGAACGCTTGCTGATAGCCGGTGGCTGATTGCCCCGTGAAAGCAGGTGGAACAATGCAATGATGGACGGGGTTGTTCTCCAGTCGACATCCAAGATGTTTGGCAGCACATGGGCAGTCCATGATATATCCTTGCACATCCCCGACGGCAGTCTGACCGTTCTTCTGGGCCCGTCAGGGTGCGGCAAGTCAACCTTGTTGCGGTTGATCGCGGGGCTTGAGACGCCGACTGCAGGCACGATTTCGATAAATGGCCGACGTGTAGACCAGCAACCGGTGGGCAAGCGTGACTTGTCGATGGTTTTTCAGTCTTATGCCCTGTTTCCCCATCTCAGTGTCGCAGATAATATCCTGTTCGGGTTGCAGGTTCGAAAAGTCGCAAAGGCCGAGCAGGCACTGCGCCTCAGCCGGGTCGCCTCGATGATGGGGCTGGAAAACCTGCTGGAGCGCAAGCCATCCCAACTTTCCGGAGGTCAGCAACAGCGTGTGGCGGTGGCCCGTGCGGTTATCAGCCAACGCAGGATCTGTCTGATGGACGAGCCGCTGTCGAACCTTGACGCCAAGCTGCGCGCCGAGATGCGCCAGGACATTCGCAACCTTCAGCAGACCCTTGGCCTGACGATGGTCTATGTCACCCATGATCAGATCGAAGCCGTAACGATGGCCGATCAGATCGTTTTGCTGAATGAGGGGCGGATCGACCAGATCGGCGCCCCGGATGCCATTTACAGCCGCCCTGCAACCATCTTTGCCGCGAAATTCATTGGGACGCCGCCGATGAACCTTGTGACGTCAGCCACGCTGAATGCGCATGGCGAGACGAATTTTCCCGAGGGAAGTGTCGTCGGAATCCGGCCCGAAGATTTGGTGCTTGATGCTGATGGCCCCATCACCGGGCATGTCGTCATGGTCGAATATCTTGGGGCGGATCGACTTGTGACCTGCAAGATCGGGGTCGAAAGTCTGATCGTGCGAACCCCCGCCCGCAGCGACTTGCCTGACGAAGGCAGGATTCGTCTCGCCTATCTGCCTGACAGCGTACATCTGTTTGATGCCAAAAGCGGTCAGCGCCTAACCCAGTAACCAACCCTACCAACTGTCGGAGACTCGAATGTCATTTTTTTCTGTTGCCAATCTCGGCCGTGCGGCTGTTGTCGTGGGCGCGCTTGCCGCCTCACCGGCAAGTGCCGTCAATCTTGAATTCTACTTTCCCGTTGCCGTCGGTGGTTCAGCTGCCGACACGATCAAGGCGCTGACCGCCGAGTATATGGCAACGCATAAAGGCGTGAATATCAAGGCGATTTATGCCGGATCATACGGGGATGCGTCGGCCAAGGCGATCACCGCAGCCCGAGGTGGCAATGCACCGCAATTGTCTGTTTTGCTGTCAACCGACATGTACACGTTGATCGACAATGACCTGATTGTTCCGTTTGATGACTACGTCTCGAAACCTGAGATGAAGAAATGGATCGGTGGCTTCTATCCCGCGTTCATGCTCAACAGCCAGGCCGATGGAAAAACCTGGGGCATCCCGTTTCAGCGTTCGACCCCTGTAATGTACTGGAACAAGAAAGCGTTTTCGGAAGCGGGTCTTGACCCCAATCACGCCCCGGCGACCTGGAAAGAGCTGGTATCGATCAGCAAGGCCCTGACCAAGAAAAATGCCAACGGCAATGTGACCCAATGGGGTTTGCGCATTCCTTCGGCCGGCTTTCCCTACTGGCTGTTTCAGGGGCTTGCCATTCCGAACGGGGCGACCCTTGCCAGTGCGGACGGCAAAAAGACCTTTTTTGACGACCCCAAAGTTATCGAAGCCGCGCAGTTCCAATATGATCTGGCGCATAAATACGGCGTAATGGCACCGGGTTCGATTGATTGGGGAGCTACTCCCAAAGCGTTTTTCGAGGGCAAGACCGCAATCATGTGGACCTCGACGGGCAATCTGACAAACGTGGTCAAGAACGCACCTTTTGATTTTGGTGTGGCGATGTTGCCCGCCAGGAAAACGCGCGGCGCACCGACGGGTGGCGGTAACTTCTACCTGTTCAAGGACTCGACCGAAGCCCAGAAGAAAGCCGCGGTCAAATTCGTCCAGTGGATCACCGCCCCGGAACAGGCTGCCAAATGGTCGATCGCGACCGGATATGTGGCACCGCGCCCCGACGCCTGGAAAACCCCTGCCTTGCAGGCATATGTCAAAAAGGTTCCGGCAGCACTGGTTGCCCGCGATCAGCTGAAATATGCCAAGGCCGAGCTTTCGACATATCAAAACAGCCGCGTGACCAAGATTTTCAACGACGCGCTTGCCTCGGTTCTTTCGGGCCAGGTCGATGCGGCGACGGCAATGAAATCGGCACAGGCAAAAGCCGATGCGGTTCTCAAGCCATATCGCTGATTTTCCAAACCCTGACGGGGGCGGGCACATGCCGGCCCCCGTCATTTTTTCCGGAGTCGGGGCATGAGGCGAACGACAATATATGCCTGGCTGATGCTGTTGCCAGCGATGGTCTTGCTGATGGCCTTCACCCATTATCCGGCAATAAGGACGATCATTGCATCCCTTCATTCAACGGCGCGTGGTCACAGGGCCTCGGTTTTCGTGGGCCTTGCCAATTACGAGCGGCTGCTGTCGGACGATGTTTTCAAGCAGGTCTTGTGGAACAACCTGATTTACGGTGCGCTCACCGTTCCGGTGTCGATCGCCATTGCCATTTCGATGGCGCTGCTTGTGAATTACAAACTGCGTGGGCGCGGTTTCGTGCGCATGGCCTATTTCACCCCGACGGTGCTGCCGTTGATCGCGGTCGCCAATATCTGGTTGTTTTTCTATACGCCCGGTTTTGGCCTGATTGACCAGATCCGTGGAATGTTTGGTCTGGCCCAGCAAAACTGGATCGGGCAGCCCGATACCGTACTCTACGCCATGATGGTTGTAACGGTCTGGAAAGAGGCCGGTTTTTTCATGATCTTCTACCTTGCGGCGCTGCAATCCATCTCTCCCAGCCTTTACGAGGCTGCGGCGATCGAGGGGGCCTCGCGATGGACCGTGTTTCGCCGGATCACCTTCCCGCTCTTGATGCCGACCACGCTGTTTGTTTCGGTCAATGCGGCGATCAATTCATTCCGGCTGATTGACCATATTTTCGTGATGACCGGAGGCGGGCCGAACAATGCCTCGTCGTTGCTGCTTTACTATATCTATCAGGTCGCTTTTCGCGAATGGGATACCGCATACGGGGCAACCCTGACTGTTGTTTTGCTGGCCATCTTGCTGCTGCTTGCGGTGGGGCAATTCTTTTTCTTTGACCGCAAGGTGCATTACAAATGACTGGATCGTGGAAATATGATCGCCCGCTGGTGACACTTGCCGCGTGGGTGCTGGCCCTGATGTGGTTCCTGCCACTGGCCTATGCCATCTGGACCGCCTTTCATCCGGCGAGCTATGAGACCCATTTCGTTTTATGGGCACCGCTTACGCTTGAGAATTTTGCCAGCGCCTGGGCGCAGGCCCCTTTTGCACAATATTTCCTGAACACCATGATTCTGGTGGTGATGATCCTGGTGGTTCAGATAATTCTGGCAACATTCGCGGCCTATGCCTTTGCGGTTTACGAGTTCGCCGGCAAGAACATCCTGTTCGGTCTGGTGCTGGTTCAGTTGATGATCATGCCAGATATCCTGCTGGTTGAAAACTATACCACCATGCGAGGCCTGGGGCTGGTGGATACCATACTGGCGATCGGGTTGCCTTATATGGGCTCGGCATTTGCGATTTTCCTCTTGCGTCAAACATTCATGACCGTCCCGAAAGAGCTGGCCGAGGCGGCAAAAATCGAGGGGGCCAACGCCTTGACACTGTTGTGGCGGGTCTATGTGCCGTTGGCAAAACCCACATATCTGGCCTTTGGGCTGGTATCGGTTTCGGCCCACTGGAACAATTTCATCTGGCCGTTGATTATCACCAATTCGGTCAGCACGCGGCCTTTGACCGTCGGGTTGTCGGTTTTTGCCGCAACTGATTCAGGCGTGGAATGGTCGGTCATAAACGCCGCCACCCTGATGACATCGGCCCCGCTTTTGATCGCTTTCCTCCTGTTTCAACGCCAATTCGTGCAGAATTTCATGCGCGCAGGCATTAAATGAAAGACCCAACCATGCAAGAGAAATCCCTGCCCCGCCTGGGCGTTGCCGTCAATATCCACGCCTTTGACGTTTTGGGGGAATGGATATTTGACCATGATCGCGCCGTTGAAATTCAGGATTTCACCAAACCCAATATGCCAGGCGACGACAGGACAACCCTGATCGAACGTTACCGTGACCTGCTTGGCAGTTATAACGGCGAAATCGGCATGCATGGCCCCTTTATCGGTTTTGATATCTCGACCAGCGACACCGAGATTCAGGCCATTGTCAAAAAACGCCTGTTGCAGAGCCTTGAAACCGCTGAAACATTGCGTGCGACCCATCTGGTCATCCACAGCCCGTTCACCCAATGGCACACCCAGAATTCATGGAATTTCGAATGGATTCGGCCGCAGATGTTCAAAGACGCCATCGAAATTTTGACCCCGGTGGTCAAGCGTGCGGAAGAGATCGGCTGTATCCTGGTTTTGGAAAACATCAACGATGTGGATCCATCCGACCGCCGGCTGCTTGCCGAGGCCATCGCCAGCCCATGCCTGAAATTGTCTGTAGACACCGGCCACGCGCTTTTGGTGCAGGGTAGCAACGGGGCGCCGCCAGTCGATTATTTCCTGAAAGACGCCGGAGACATGCTGGCGCATGTGCATCTGCAGGATGCCGACGGTTACGCAGATCGTCACTGGGTTCCGGGTGAGGGAAATGTCAACTGGACCTCGGTTTTTGACGCCATTGCCGAGATGGACAAACAGCCCCGTCTGATTGTCGAGGTGTTCAGGAACCTGCACCGCATTCCTGCGGCGGCTGCCGCCTTTGAAAAACGTGGGCTGGCCTGTTGAAACCTGTCAGAGATGGGCCAGCCGTCATCCGCCACCTGCGCTGGTCAATCGGTAAAAGGTGGTTTTCGAGATGCCGAATCTCTGCATGAGGGCTTGACGCGCCTCGCCTGCCTTGTGCGCGCTGCGCAGCTCGTGGATCTGGGCGTCGGTCAGCTTGGGGCGGCGACCGAACCGGACGCCCCTTTGCCTGGCCCTGGCGATCCCCTCGTTGCGGCGCTCGGCGATAAGGTCGCGCTCGAACTCGGCCACGGCGCCAAGCAGGTGGAAGGTCAGCCGCCCGGCAGGTGTGGTGGTGTCGATGTTCTGATCGAGCACGACGAAATCCACCCCCTTGCGTTCAAGCGTGCGGGCAATGTCTTGCAGATCGAACATGGAACGCGCCAGACGATCGAGCCTGGTAACCACCAGCACGTCACCCTGCCGGCAGAATTCCAGCGCCGCAGACACGGCCTCACGCCCGGCCCGCGAAGCGCCAGAGCGTTTTTCCTGGAATATCTTCTCGCAGCCAAAGGCGTTGAGTTTGTCGATCTGCGTGTCCAGACTCTACCCCAGGCTGGACATACGGGCATATCCGATTTTCATGGGTTCCAAATGTACCAGAACTTTCGGGAATGCAATACGGGACGACTTTCGGGACCGGAAAAATCGCGGCCTGCCCGGTTCCCGAAATGTATAGGTTGTGGGAGCTGGGGAAGTTTTCTCTGTTCGGGTGGCAGGAGAGCCTGTTCATTTCTTTCGTTGGCTTCCACGGTCCGTCCGGTTAAATGAACC
Source organism: Paracoccaceae bacterium (assembly GCA_030950185.1). Taxonomy (GTDB): domain Bacteria; phylum Pseudomonadota; class Alphaproteobacteria; order Rhodobacterales; family Rhodobacteraceae; genus UBA5972. The sequence goes on from JAUZRU010000153.1 coordinate 6,198, forward strand.
TGTTCAGCCGGAAAACAAAGCGCGAGTGCACACAAGATGGGCGAAACGATACCCTATACCAAGCCTTCGATTACTGCGCTTGAAATCGCTTATGCAAATGACGCGGCACGAACCGGCTGGGGGGCAGAGTGCTACGCTTATATTGAACGATTCGAGGCCGGGTTTGCCCGATATCTGGGGGTGAAATACGCCATCGCGACATCCAGCTGCACGGGTGCGTTGCATCTTGGTATGGCAGCAATCGGGCTGGGGCCCGGGGATGAGGTGATCCTTGCCGATACAAACTGGGTCGCGACTGTCTCGCCTGTCGTTCACCTTGGGGCTACGCCTGTTTTTGTCGATATCCTGCCAGACAGCTGGTGCCTTGATCCCGAGGCCGTTTCGCGCGCGATTACCCCGCGCACCAAGGCCATCATCGCGACGCATCTGTATGGCAACATGGCTGATATGGAGGCCCTGCGAGCATTGATTGATGCCCATGGCCTGGTACTGATCGAGGATGCTGCCGAAGCCCTCGGTGGGCGCATCGGCGACGTACATGCCGGGGCGCTGGGGGATTTCGGGACATTTTCCTTTCACGGAACCAAGACTCTGACCACCGGCGAAGGCGGCATGTTCGTCACCAATGATGAAGCACTGTATGAAAAGGTTCTGACCCTTTCCAACCACGGACGTGCGCGGGGGCAGACCCGGCAGTTTTTTCCCGACGAGGTCGGCTTCAAGTTCAAGATGTCGAACATTCAGGCAGCTCTTGGTTGTGCCCAGCTAGAGCGCATTGATGAACTGCATGCCCGCAAGCGCGAGATCCTTGCGCGCTATCAGGAATTTTCTGCCCGATATCCGATGATCAGCTGCAACCCCGTTCAGCCCGGGTGCCAAAGCGGGGCTTGGATGCCAAATTTCGTGTTTGACAAGGCAACCGGTCTGGATCGGGCGCGGTTGATCGACGCCTTCAGGGCAGCAGGTATTGATGCGCGGGTATTTTTCTATCCACTCAGTGCCACGCCGCCCTTTGCCGCACAGCACGACGATGCGCGCCGCCAAAACGTCAACGCCTGGGACATCCCTGAACGCGCGATCAACCTGCCCAGCTTTCACGACATGACCGACGCGCATTTCGCACGTATTTTCGGGGTGATCGACGCGCTTGTGCAACAGGTCTGATGGCCCCTGACCAGGTTCTTTCCAAAAGCACACCGCTGATGTAAGAAGCCGCCATTGCGGTGCAGCATTTTTGACCAGTGAGGAAACCATGCCCTATCCCGACGATCGCCAGGAGTTTCTGGACAATATCGAACGCCAGAGCCTGGCCCTTGGTGACGACGCAGCGGCGTTTGCCAAGTCGCTCGATGTCATGGTTGAACTCGACAAATACGATTATTCCTATCTCTGGACATGGATGGGGGTGCCTATCATCCAGCTGCCGGCCGATATCATGGCCACGCAAGAGGTAATCTGGGCGACCAAGCCCGATGTCATCATCGAAACCGGCGTTGCACGGGGCGGATCGGTCCTGTTCATGGCGTCCCTGCTGGAAGTCATCGGCAAGGGCAAGGTAATCGGCGTCGATATCGACATCCGTGCCCATAACCGCGACTCGATTGAAAATCACCCGATGAGCAAACGCGTCACCCTGATCGAGGGGGGGTCGGTTGACGAAGGTACCCTGGCGCGGGTTCGTGCCGAAATCCCGGAAGGCGCACGGGTGATGGTGGTGTTGGACAGCGACCACAGCCGCGATCATGTTCTGGCGGAATGTCGCGCTTACGGGCCGATGGTCAGCCCCGGCTGCTATATGGTGGTGGCTGATACGGTGGTGGGACATATGGACAAGGATATCGCGCCAACCAAGCGTTCGCACCAGTGGTTCAAGGGAAACGAGCCGTTGTCGGCCCTGAACGACTATCTGGCCGAGACCGACCGCTTCGAGGTGGACAAGGTTCTGAACGGAAAACTGGTGCTGTCGTCCTCGCCGGGGGGTATATCAGGTGCAGGGAGGTGGAAAAATGACTGATCTGCCGAAAAAAATGAAGGCCCTTTATACCTCGAAATTCGAGGAACACGGCCCGACCCCGGAAGGGGTATACTGGGGTCCTGAACGGGATCGTTTTCACCTGCGGTTTGAAAAGATGCTGGCCCTGATCCCCGATTTCGCGCGCAAGGACGCAAGCATTCTGGATGTGGGCTGCGGGTTTGCGGGTTTGCTGGAATATGCCCGAAAGCAGGGCTGCCAGCTGAACTATACCGGAATCGACCTCGCCAAAAATATGGTGGATTTCTCCACAAAGACCTATCCAGACGCCCGGTTTCATCAAGGAAATATTCTTGACCGACCAGAAATCGGAAAATTCGATTATGTGGTTGGAAACGGAATTCTGGCACTGAAGCTGGACATGTTGCGACGCGAGATGGACGCCTATGCACATTCGATCATTCGCGCGATGTTCAGCTATTGCCGCAAGGGAATTGCATTCAACACCATGACGGACCGGGTGAATTTCCATGCCGACAACCTGTATTACCGCAACCCGCAGGATTTGCTGACCTGGTGCATGAACGAGCTAAGCCCCTATGTGAAACTGGATCATGCCTATCCGCTGCATGAATACACAATCTATGTTTATCGCGAGCCGTTTTAAC
>JAUZRU010000154.1 GCA_030950185.1 Paracoccaceae bacterium
GTGGTGGGATGGTTGGCTCGAACGCGTTGTACTTGGAGAGATGCGCGCGCTTTATGCGGCTGATGCCATTTCGTGCGCGCTCCAGAAGATCAGGATCCGACAGATTGCCCCGGTTCAGGATATCCTCAAGGTCGCTTGGCCCGCGGCAGTCGAAATAGGGGCGCTGGCTGTCGATCACCAGCCCAAGCGGGGGGGCGCCTTCCCTACCCGTGCGCACCGAACGCAGAAACGCATCTTCGACGTTCAGAATGCTCGCACCGCGCCATCGCGCGATCAGCCGCCCACGCCAGGCCCTGGGGCGGTCCCCCCATACCGCAACCGTGCCGTTCCTCGGGGGCATGCCTGTCCTGACATCATGGCCGGCCAGCTCCAGAATGCGCCGTATCCGCCCCGGCCTCAGCAGACCCAGCGTATAGGCGTAAAGCTGCCCGCATGACCCCGAGTCACGTCGCGGATCATCGCGCGACAAGCTATCTGCCCGTTGCCGTCCTGACACTTGCCGATGTGGCGATACTGCTGTTCAACACGCTGAGCGTCTTGTTCCACTGCACATAGGGTGCCTCGGTCACATAGACGGTATCGCCATCGCGGATGATGAAATCGCGCGCAAGGAACATGCCGTTCGGCTGGGTCAGGTCAAGAATATAGGCAAAGCGCTGGGGCCCTTGCAAATCGTTGCGCCCCAGTACTGCATTGGCGATCTCGGCCGGTTCATCCCGAAGAACAAACACGCCGGTCGGATCTGCAAGGTTGCTGTTCAGCCCGCCAACCTGGGCGATCGCCTCTATCGCGGTCAGTTTTTGCGTGGTGAACGGAATTCGCGTCTGCTGCCCGGTCGCCCCAAGCGCGGTGAACGAGCGGCGGTCCTGCTGCACGAAAATACGATCGCCAGGGCGCAGGGCAATATCCGCCTTCGGATTGGAATAGAGATCAAGCAACCAGATCGTGCCCGTGCGGCCGCGACGGGTAACGTTGATCTGTGCGACTTCGGGCTCGATCCTGACACCGCCAGCCTTGGCCAGCATCGAGGAGAGCGTGCGGGTCGAAGGCGTGATCTGATAGACACCCTGCGCGCCAACGCCGCCCATGACGGATACGGTCGAACCCTCGCCCGGCATGCGCCGCACGATCACCTGCGGGTCGGGGGTCTGGGCATCCAGCTTTTTCGTGATGATCGCACGCAGCTGGTCGGGCGTGTTGCCTGCGGCCTTTATGCGCCCCGCATAGGGCACAAAGATGCTACCGGTCGCATCAACCTGTATCTGCTGGAGATTGGTCGAATTCGACACCTTGCCCCCAAGAAGGGTTTCATTGGTGTTTTCCCATATCTGCAGGCCCAGAACATCCCCCGGGCGGATGATGTCCGAGTTGATCTTGCCGGCAGATGTAAAACGGCTGTCAAATTCCAGAGCCGGCGCGACCGAGGTATATTTGATCACCCGGTCGTTTACTGTGACGATAAAGGCATTGCCCTGACGCTGCACGGAACCTGAAAAGATTTCCTTCTTGTTCGGCCCACCACGCGGCAGCCCGCAGGCCGCCACAAGAAACAGCAACGCAAACAGGGCCACCAGACGGCCCCTCGAATTTATTTTCATTGACACGGCAACTGCCCCTTACTGCCTGCTTCTGCCTCTTGTTTTTCAAGCAGTTTACACAATATCGGCCGCAACTGCCAACAATCTTTTGCGATCACACCACACGCAGTTCGGGGGGTGCCTTCTGGCGATCATTCCCGCCCTGCAATGCCTCATACGGGTCGGCTTCGGCCAGAACCCGATCAACCACCCCCCTGATCAGCCGCGCGCGACTGCGGGCAGAATAGAAACCGCCAACAATCTGCGAGGTGACCAGCAGGTAATGGCGATAGATGTCGTAAGCTTCCGGGTCCGGCGGCATGGGGTCGGCAAAGAACGCGTCCAGGGGTTGTTCCGAAACCAGCTCGGGCTTGCGATAGACCGCTTCGCCCAGCGCCCGGACGGGCAGGCCCCGCCACAAGGCCTGCTGCGCCGCAGTCGAATTTACCGTCACCACCGAACGCGCGTGATTCAGCAGGCCCGCCAGCTTGCCACCACGCACGAAATGAACACGGCCCGCAACACCGAATGTCCGCGCCGCGTCCCGTGCAATGCGCCGCAGCGGAAAGCGACCATCCTCCAGCGGATGCGCCTTGAACACCAGATGGTGATGGGGCGGCGCGCCGGTTGCAAACCCCTCGATCACCTGCCGCATGAATTCGGGCATCGAGCGGATGGGGCTGTGCGCCTGGATCGAACTGTCATGCCCCAGCTGGAGCAACCCCAGATGATAGACAAAATCCTGCCGGCGAATCCGCCTTATGGCCGCCCTGCTTTGCGCGGCGTGATACGGTATGAATGCCAACCGCCTGACATGCAGACGAAATTCCTTCAGAACCGGGGTTTCCCGATGCGTACGATAATGCCTGTATCGCGCGCTCGGAAACAGCAGATGGGCATGATACAGCGCCCCATAGAACGCATGATGACGCATGTCGCCCCAGCGTGCCGGCGCTTCGGGTTGTTCGATACGACGCTCAAGCAGCTGCGCGCGCATGTCATCGATCGTCATCGTGGCCAGACGCGAATGCCCGTTCACCCCGTTGCGTTCGTAGGTCGCCCAGTAGGGACGCAGGTACCCCTCTTCGAAACAATGCACCGTGATGCCGCTCTTGCGCGCAGCCTGAATGGCCTGTGCATGCAGAGGGCGCGTATCTCCGTAAAGAACGATATCGGTAATCCCATGGTCCCGCAGCAAAGCGTCAAGGAACCCCGGCCATTCTTCGGGGCGCTGCACAAAGGCAATATAGGTTTCGGCATCTTTCCAGAAGGCCTCGTCCCCGCGATTGAAACCGACCTTGAGAACCCTCGCGCCCGCCAGTACGAGCGGCCGCGAAAGCTGATGGAAGAAAGGCCCGTGCGGCCCCTGAAGGAACAGAAACACCCTGCCCGCGCCCGAAATCCTGCCCATGCCACCCGTTTTCATCGCCGCCCCGGTCTCCTTGCAGGTCTTGCGCGGGTCCGCATTCATGCGCGTTGCCAATCATCGACCCTGCCCGCCTTTGCGTGATAATTGCCCAGCTTCACATGGTTTCCAAGGCATTTCATGCAGTCATGCGCAATCATGCGCCCTTGCCCTTCGCATCGCGCGGGGCTAGGGGTTTTGGAATATTGCACTGACGGGACAAAAAAATGTTCACCGGGATCATCACCGATATCGGCACAGTTCTGGAAACCGAAAAGCGCGGCGACCTGCGGGCGCGGATTGCGACAAGCTATGATGTCAGCAGAATCGACATGGGTGCGTCCATCGCCTGTGACGGCGTATGCCTGACCGTGATCGCCACCGGCAGCGCGCCAACAGCCTGGTTCGAGGTCGAGATTTCTGCCGAAACCCTTGGCAAGACCAATCTGGAAACATGGGCCCGCGGCAAGCAGATCAACCTTGAACGCGCCCTGCGCGTGGGGGACGAGCTGGGCGGCCATATCGTTTCGGGCCATGTGGACGGGCTGGCCGAAATCACCGCCATGCGCAACGAGGGCGATTCAACCCGCGTCACCTTGCGCGCGCCAGAGCATTTGGCGAAATTCATCGCCCCCAAGGGATCGGTTGCGCTGAACGGCACCTCGCTGACGGTGAACGAGGTGGACGGCGCCAGTTTCGGCATCAACCTCATTCCCCACACCCAGCAAGTCACGACCTGGGGCGATGCAAGGGTGGGCGACAAGGTGAACCTTGAAATAGACACGCTCGCCCGCTATGTCGCCCGTCTGCACGAGATGGAGCACCAGCCCAATGGTTAAGGAATACGACTTTCGCGATGCGATCTCGCCGGTCGAGGACATCATCGAAGACGCCCGCAACGGGCGCATGTTCATCCTTGTCGATCACGAGGACCGCGAAAACGAGGGCGATCTGATCATCCCGGCACAGATGGCGACGCCGGATGCGATCAACTTCATGGCCACCCACGGGCGCGGGCTGATCTGCCTGGCCCTGACGGGCGAGCGCATCGATGCGCTGGGCTTGCCCCTGATGGCGTCCTACAATTCAAGCCGCCACGAAACCGCCTTTACCATCTCGATCGAGGCGCGCGAGGGCGTGACCACCGGCATTTCGGCCCATGACCGGGCCCACACCGTCGCCGTGGCCATAGACCCGACCAAAGGCCCGCAGGACATTGCCACGCCGGGCCACGTGTTTCCGCTGCGCGCGCGCGATGGCGGCGTGCTGATCCGCGCCGGACACACCGAGGCCGCTGTCGATATCGCGCGCCTTGCCGGGCTGAACCCGTCGGGCGTGATCTGCGAGATCATGAAGGACGACGGCACCATGGCCCGCCTGCCCGATCTGGTCGCCTTTGCCCAGAAGCACGGCCTCAAGATCGGCACGATTTCCGACCTGATCGCCTATCGCCACAAGCATGACAATCTGGTGCATGAGTCCGACAGCCGGCATGTGACCTCGGCCTATGGCGGCGACTGGCTGATGCGGATATTCACCGACCAGACCGATGGCACCGAACATGTCGCGCTGTCCAAGGGCGACATCACCACCCCCGAACCGGTGCTTGTGCGCACCCACGCGCTGAACGTGCTGGAAGATGTGCTGGGCCTTGGCCCCGCAGCGCCGGACGAGCTGCCCCGCGCCATGGAAATCATCGCCAATGAGGGCCGCGGTCTTGTCATCCTGTTCCGTGAACCCTGCAAGACACTGGAATTTTCCGACGAAAGCGCACCGAACATCCTGCGACAGACGGGCATCGGCTCGCAGATCCTGTCATCGCTGGATGTGCATGACCTGATCCTGTTGACCGACAACCCCCTGCCCAGGGTTATCGGGCTGGATGCCTATGGCCTGCGTATCGTCGGCACCCGCCCCATCACCAAGGCATCCGAGACGAAAGACAGCGACAATGGCTGAATCCGAAACCCACCATACACTGCCGGCCCCGCGTTTCGACACGCCGACAAGGCTGCTGATCGTGGTTGCGCCCTATTACAAGGATATCGCCGACCAGCTGGTTCTTGGTGCCCGCACCGCCATAAAGGCCGCCGGCGCCACCCACGACCTGATCGAGGTTCCCGGCGCGCTTGAGGTGCCTTCGGCCATCCGTCTGGCCTCGCGCGGGGGTGATTTCGACGGCTTCGTGGCCCTTGGCTGTGTCATCCGGGGCGAGACAACCCATTATGAAACGGTCTGCAATGACAGCTCGCGCGGGCTGATGCTGCTGGGGCTGGAAGGGCTGTGTATCGGCAATGGTATCCTGACGGTCGAGAACCGCCGGCAGGCCGAAGTCAGGGCCGAGGCCGCTGGCCAGAACAAGGGGGGTGGCGCCGCCGAGGCAGCCATGCACCTGGTCGCGTTGTCGCGCCGCTTCAGCCCGCCCACCGGCGATATCGGCTTCAAGCCCGCCACAGACACCATCCTGATCGCCGGAAACGACTGATGACGCATCCATCGCAAGAAAACAAACGCCGCATGAAATCGGCGGCCCGCCTCTATGCCGTTCAGGCCCTGTTCCAGATGGAAGCATCCGGCGCAACGGTTGACGAGGTGCGCCACCAGTTCGAAGCTCACCGCATGGGGGCCGAGATCGACGGCGTTGCCTATTCCGAGGCCAATGTGACCCTGTTCCGCGACATCCTGGAAGAGGCCGTCGCCCGGCAGGCCAAAATCGACCAGACAACCGACAAGGCACTGGTCGCCAAATGGCCGATCACCCGCATCGACCCGACCCTGCGCGCCTTGTTCCGCGCCGCCGGGGCCGAACTGCTGCTGGGCAAGGCGCCACCCAGGGTGGTCATCAACGAGTTCGTCGAAGTCGCCAAGGCGTTTTTCCCCGAGGGGCGCGAGCCGGGCTTTGTGAATGCCGTGCTTGACCACATGGCGCGCGAGATCAACCCGGATTCGATGGCCTGACGAACGGCCATTCTGCCGTCGCTGCACGACACCGCGCAGGATTGTTCCCTGAACGGCTTTCCATTGTTCACGGCCCCTGCTGCGGTGCAGCACTTTAAAAAGGGTTTATTTTGTGTTATATGGAGAGTCCGTACAGTTAGGGACCGATTGACTTTTCCGCGCCGCGCAGCTCGCAACGGGGCGGATCGCATGAAAACCAGGCATGACCGCTATGGCTCCCGCACAGGGGAACCACAGGCGGTTTTGTCAACTGTAGAACCGGAACAGGTCGCCACATCATCTGGCGACCAGCAAGGAAAGAGAACATATGTCGAAGGCCAAGAAATCTGCCGAATTCCGCCCCAATGATTACGTCGTCTACCCGTCTCACGGCGTGGGGCGCATCGTCTCCATCGAGGAAGAGGAAATCGCCGGATTCCGCATGGAAATGTTCGTGATTTCCTTTGAAAAGGACAAGATGACCCTGCGGGTTCCGACCAACAAGGCCACCGCCGTAGGCATGCGTGGCCTTTCCAGCCCCGAGCTGGTCGGCAAGGCGCTGGAAACCCTCAAGGGCCGTGCGCGGGTCAAGCGGGCCATGTGGTCGCGCCGCGCCCAGGAATATGAACAGAAGATCAATTCCGGCGACCTGATTTCCATCGCCGAAGTGGTGCGCGACCTGCACCGCAATGACGACCAGCGCGAACAAAGCTATTCCGAACGTCAGCTTTACGAGGCTGCGCTTGAACGCCTGACCCGCGAAGTTGCCGCCGTTGACGGTGTTGATGAGGTCAGCGCCCAGCAGCGCGTTGACAGCGTTCTGGTATCACGCGCCGCCTGACATGACTTTCCCGGCGCCTTGCCTCGGCGCCGCTCAGACGATCTGCCCTGTATGCTGATCGTTTTCACGCGAAAGCCGCCCGACCGGAATGGTCTGGCGGCTTTTTCATGGCAATCGCGAAGGCGCAATAGAAAAGGTCGCGCGAGAGGCGCGACCTTGTTCATCTTGCGGTCGGGCGGGATCTACTTGATCTTGCCTTCCTTGTATTCGACATGCTTGCGCACGACCGGGTCGTATTTGCGGACAACCATCTTTTCGGTCATGGTGCGTGCGTTTTTCTTGGTCACGTAAAAGTGGCCGGTATCCGCCGTCGAATTCAGACGGATCTTGATTGTGGTCGGTTTCGCCATTTTGCTCGTCTCCTGTCGCGGCCACGTCCATCTGCGGCCCTGCGCGTTGCGGCCGACTCGTCCGGCCAGCTGAAATCTGGAACCTGCCTTTTAAACGCCTTGCGGTGGCAGTCAAGGGCAGTTTTGGCGCGCGGATGGCCTGTAAGCCGGATTCTGTCCGGGGGTTTTCCCCCTGGATGACCATTCATCTGGCCCCGCCGTTGCCGACGGGATCTAGCTGCCGACCCGGGTCTCTGGGCCGAGGATGCCCTGGGCGTTGCCGCCCCCGAGACCCCTATTTGGCATTGCTCCGGGCGGGGCTTGCCATGCCACCCCCGTTGCCGGGGGCGCGGTGGGCTCTTGCCCCACCTTTTCACCGTGACCCTGCATGCAGGGCCGTCTGTTTTCTGTGGCGCTTTCCCTCGGGTTTCCCCGGCCGGGCGTTACCCGGCGCCCTTTCCTCGTGGAGTCCGGACTTTCCTCGCACGCCCTGCGACGCACGCGGCCATCCAGCCATCCGCGCGCCACCGGGTTAGGCGCAGGGAGCAGCGGGGTCAAGGCCCGAGTCGGCACGGGTAATGCCGTGCAAGAGCCGCTACAAGCGCCATGTCATCACCATCCAGCGGGCCGTGATGACGGGGCCTAAAGCGCAGCCGAAAGGCGGCAAGGATGGTATCGCCCGGAATATCGCCCCCGACCGGATAGCCGAATGCGGCCGCCTGTTCCAGAAATGCGGCCTCATCCGGGGCTTGTTGCACGGAAGGTTCGGGCCAGACCGAAAGCCCCCTCAGGGCCAGCCGGCGCCAGTCGAAACCCGCCCCCGGATCTGCCTTTCGCCCTGGCGCCATGTCGGAATGTGCAATGACCGCCTGCGGTGCAATCCGGTGGCGATTCAGGATGTCGCCCAGCAACGATTCCAGCGCATCCATCTGGGCGGCTGCATAAGGCGGATGCCCCCGCAACGGGCCGGGATTGGCCAGCTCGATCCCGATGGAATGGGAATTGACGTCCTCGACCCTGCCCCAGCGGCCGGCGCCCGCATGCCAGGCGCGCAGAGCCTCGTCAACCAGCCGAAAGATGTGGCCGCGCTCGTCAATCAGGTAGTGGCAGGACACCTCGGCCGCGGGGTCGCACAGCCTTTCCAGCGCGCTGGCGGCATCACGCATCGCCGTATGGTGCAGCACGACCATATCCGGCCCGCGCCCGTGGCGACGCCTGCCGAAATTGGGCGAAGGGCGCAGGAAGATTTCCGCCGCACCCATCCCGCGCCCCTATTTCTTGAGCATCTTGCGATAGAATTCCGGTGACCAGTTACAGGCAAAACCGTCGCCATCAGGGTCAAGCCCCAGCGGGTCGCGCTTTGGACCCCCGGCCTTGAGAAAAGCCGCCTGTGCCTCGTCCGGCACCGAGTAGCTGCGGCAACGCTGCGACGCCATCACCCCCAGCGGATTGAACCGCCGATACAGTTTTTCCCCGACCTTGTTGGTAGTCTCCAGCGCATATTTGGCGACATTCACACCGTCTTGTGTCTTGGGCAGCTTGACCTGCGAGGTGTCGATGAACTTGTATTCCTTGCGCAGCGCCTTCAACCGCGCAGCATCCTCTTCGGGGGTCACGCGGGCAGTCACCGCCGCGAAATCCTGCGTATCCGAGATATTCGGATTGTCGTTGGCTATGACGATCTGATCCTTGGACTGATCCTTGGGCCTTGTCTGGCCGGTCGCCGCAGCTGTCTTGTCCTTGGCTGCCGTGTCTGCCGCCGCAGTCTGGGTGGTCTGGGCCGCCGGCGTTGCAGACTGTTTGGGCACCGGCGCCCCATCGTCAGGGGCGGGTGTCACGCAGGCCGACAAGGCCAACAGGGCAATCAGGGAAACGATCGAACGCATGTTTGTTCCTTGGTCGGGAAATCCGTCTGAAACAGAGCTTTACCACCATTTTCCGGGTTTTGAAACAAAGCCGGCTGCACGTTCCAGTGAGTAGGCGGAATTCAGCAAATCGGCCTCTTCCCAGGGGCGCCCGATCAGTTGCAGCCCCAGCGGCAACCCTTCATGGTTCAGCCCCGTCGGAACCGAAATCCCCGGCAGGCCAGCCAGGTTGACCGTGACCGTGAACACGTCGTTCAGATACATCTTTACCGGGTCCTGGTCGGCCATCTCGCCCAGACCGAAGGCCGCCGACGGCGTGGCCGGCGTCAGAATTGCGTCGACGCCGGTTGCGAACACATCGTCGAAATCCTTCTTGATCAGGGCGCGCACCTTGCGGGCGCGGTTGTAATAGGCGTCGTAAAAGCCCGCCGACAGGACATAGGTGCCGATCATCACCCGGCGCTTGACCTCGGCGCCAAAGCCCTCGGCGCGGGTCTTTTCGTACATCTCGGTGATGCCATCGCCCGCATCCAGCCTGGCGCGGTGGCCATAGCGCACACCGTCATAACGGGCCAGGTTGCTTGATGCCTCGGCCGGTGCAATCACATAATAGGCGGGCAGCGCGTATTTGGTGTGCGGCAGGCTGACATCAATGATCTCGGCGCCGGCATCGCGCAGCATCTCGGCACCTTCGGCCCAGAGTTTCTCGATCTCGTCGGGCATGCCTTCAAGGCGGTATTCACGCGGCAGGCCGATCTTCTTGCCGCGGATGTCGCCGGTCAGGGCAGCCTCGAAATCGGGCACGGGGATATCGGCGCTGGTGCTGTCCTTGGGGTCGTGGCCACACATGGCACGCAGCATGATAGCCGCATCGCGCACCGTCTTGGTCATCGGCCCCGCCTGATCCAGCGAGCTGGCGAATGCAATGATCCCCCAGCGCGAGCAACGCCCATAGGTGGGCTTGAGGCCGACAATGCCGGTAAATGCCGCCGGCTGGCGGATCGACCCTCCGGTATCGGTGCCGGTTGCCGCAAGGCACAGATCGGCCGCCACCGCCGCGGCAGAACCGCCGGACGAGCCCCCCGGTGTCAGCGGCACATCCGAGCCCTGGCGCCGCCACGGGCTGACCACCGGCCCATAGGCCGAGGTTTCGTTGCTGGAACCCATGGCGAATTCGTCCATGTTCAGCTTGCCCAGCATCACCGCCCCCTGATCCCAGAGCTGGCTGGTGATGGTGCTTTCATATTCGGGCCTGAATCCGCGCAGGATGTTGGATGCCGCCTGGCTGGCAACCCCGCGTGTACAGAACAGATCCTTGATGCCCAGCGGGATGCCGCACAGATCAGGCGCATCGCCGGCCTTCAGGCGTTGATCGGCCGCTTCGGCCTGCTGGCGGGCGGCGTCAAAACTTGTGGTGCTGTAGGCGTTCAGGGCATCGGCCCCTTCGACGGCCTTGATGCAGCCTTCGGTCAGCTCGATCGCGCTGAGGTCGCCCTTGCGCAGGGCGTCGCGGGCGTCAGAGATGGTCAGCTTGTTCAACTCGGTCATGTTGCTTACTCCACCACCTTGGGAACCGCGAAAAAGCCCTCGCGGGCGTCGGGCGCGTTTGACAGGATCTTGTCCTGATAGCCGCCGTCGGTGACCTCGTCCTTGCGCCGTTTCAGCGCCATCGGTGTGACCGAGGTCATCGGCTCGACGCCCTCGACATCGACCTCGTTCAGCTGTTCCATGAAGCCCAGAATGTTGCTCAGCTCTCCGGCCAGCGTTTCGAGATCGCCGTCTTCCACCTTGATGCGGGCCAGATGCGCCACACGGCGCGCGGTTTCCTTGTCGATCGACATGCCTGAAATCCTCAGCGTTGGGGTCGGCATCGTTTAGCGCCCGCGGCCGGTCTGTGCAAGCACCCGGCAATGTCGCATCGGGCGGAAAATCGGCTAGACTGCGGGCAAACAACAGATCGAGGAGAATCAGATGAAAATCACATGGCTTGGCCATTCCGGCTTTCGTATCGAAATCGGAGATCAGGTTCTGCTGGTCGACCCGTGGCTGTCGGGGAACCCGCTGTTCCCCGAAGAGCACCGGGCCGAGGCCATCAAGGGCGCAACCCATATCCTGGTTTCACACGGGCATGGCGATCATTCCGGCAGCGCGCTGGACATCGCGGCCGAGTTGAACATTCCCATCGTCGGCATCTATGACCTGATGAACTGGTGGCAAACAACACAAGGCGTGCAAACCGTCGGCTTCAACAAGGGGGGCACGGTTGCGCTGGGCAATGTCAATGTGACGCTGGTGAATGCAGTGCATTCCTCGTCACTGGATGGGGAAGGTGGCCCCATCTATACCGGATCCGAGGCGGGGTTCATGATCGAACATGACGATCGCACCATCTATTTCAGCGGCGATACTGATGTGACGGCCGACATGGAAATCTTCAACGACCTGCACAAGCCGGAAATCGGCCTGCTGGCCGCTGGCGGCTATTTCACCATGGACATGAAACGCGCGGCCTATGCGGCTCGCAAGTTCTTTGACTTCAAGACAATCATCCCCTGCCACTACCGGACCTTCCCGATTCTGGAACAGTCGGCGGAAGAGCTGGTTCAGGGGCTGCCACCGGGCATCAACGTGATCGAGCCCGAGGTGATGCAGCCGATTGCGCTTTGAATCAGAGGCCCCGGCGCGGTCTTGCCCGCCGGGGCGCCCCTTGCTGTTGCCAGCGGTTCAGGAAACCCTGAGGTTTCCCGCATTCATGCGCCCGTCACGGCCCTCGATCAATTCATATTCGATCGGCTGGTTGTCCTCGAGCCCGGTCAAACCGGCCTCCTGAACTGCCGTAATGTGGACGAAAACGTCTTTTCCACCGTCTTCCGGCTGGATGAAACCGTATCCCTTTGCCGAATTGAACCATTTCACGGTGCCTTTAGCCATCTTGTGTCAAACCCCCAAGTCTGTTTCGGCGCCCGATTGCGCCGCCAATTCACGACGCCCGTCGCCGCAGTTAATGGGAGCCAGACAGTTCCGTTCAATCGCAGCTTGTGAACTTCGCGGGTCCGAGCCTAGCGCAGAATCGCCAAAACTCAAAATCCTGTCTTGTACAGGCATGGTTGCCCTTGCACCGGACGATGCCTAGATTGGCCGGAACCCGCGATGGAAGAGGACCAAGATGACCGATCTGCTGACCCTGAAGAACCTGACCGATCTTGTCGTGCTGATCTTTCTGCAAGCGGTGCTGGGCTTTGACAACCTGCTGTATATCTCGATCGAATCGCAGCGCGCGCCAGAGGGGTCGCAAAGGCGCGTGCGGTTCTGGGGTATCATTCTGGCAGTGGCATTGCGTGTCGTTCTGCTGTTCGTGATGATCCAGCTGATCGAAACACTTAAAACCCCTTTCTGGACATTCGACCTGCCGGGCATCATCACGGGCGGAATCAATTTCTCGACCCTCGTGTTCCTGTTTGGCGGGGGCTTCATCATCTACACGGCCGTGCGCGAGATCAGCCATATGCTCAGCGTCGATCACCTGGGCGACCGGGCCAGTGACCGAACGGCAAAATCGCCCCTGCAGATCGTGTTTCTGATCGTGATGATGAACCTGATCTTCAGCTTTGATTCGATTCTTTCCGCGATCGCCGTGACCAAGGTCTTTGCGGTTCTGGCCATGGCCATCGTGATTTCGGGCATCGCCATGCTGATGCTGGCCGAGACGGTAACCGAATTCCTGCGCAAGAATCGCATGTACGAGGTACTGGGCCTGTTCATCCTGCTGATCGTCGGGGTCGTGCTGCTGGGCGAATCCGGCCCGGCGGCGGCACATGCCATGCATGACGACAGCCTGCAGATCGTGGTGTTCAACCATCCGATCGTGCCCATGTCCAAGGGCACCTTCTATTTTTCGGTCGTGGTTCTGGTCGCGGTCGAAATCATCCAGTCGGGATATCAACGCAAGCTGGCGCTTGAGCGCGCGCAGGGAAACCCGCAAGGCCGGCCCGCCGAAAGCCATGCCCCCAAAGGACGCGCTGGATAACTGCGCCCGCCAGCGTTATGCTGACGCCAGATTGCAAAGCGGAACAGATATTTCATGCATTTGACACAACGGCTCGCCGCACGCGGTCGGGAAAAGACAACGACAACAAAAGGACAGGCGACATGACCCGAGGCGCTGCTGCATGAAGATTCTTCGATCCGCACGGAACTTTCCCGCACGCCTTGTCGCCCTTTCCCTCGGGCTTGCGATGCTGGCGGGGTGCGCTTCTCTTGAACAGGCGGCCGGGCCGCAGAACGAACAGGTAATCCTGCGCTCGGGCGAAAGCCTGCGACTTGAACAATATTATGCAGCCGTCCAGTCACGCCTGCTGTCACAGGGGTTGATGCGTACCGACGGCGGCGGACCGGATGCACCATTCACACCGCGCACGCTTGCCCAGGACTTTCAGCGCATAGCCTTGTTTGACGAATACGCGGTGCGTGGAAATCATTTCGTTGCCCAGGCGACCCCCAGCACATTGCGCCGCTGGAACAAGCCGATCCGCATTTCCATCCTGTTTGACGAACGCATCCCCAAGGCCACCCGCGAGAAAGATCGCAAGAATGTCGCGACCTATGCGCAACGCCTGTCGCGGCTGACCGGCGTGCCCATGAGGATCACCGACAAGAACCCGAATTTTCATGTCATGTTCCTGTATCGCGACCGGCAACGCGCCATCGGCCCCGAACTGCAGCGGCGCATCCCCGGAACCGGGTCAATCGTGGTGAATGAAATCGAAAACATGCCGCGCAGCACCTATTGCGTGGCCTATGCCTTTGCCGAACCGGACAACGGCAGCGCCTATGATTCCGCCCTGATCATCATCCGTGCGGAACACCCTGACCTGATGCGTCTGTCCTGCATCCACGAGGAAATGGCCCAGGCGATGGGTCTTGCCAATGACAGCCCCGAAGCGCGGCCCTCCATCTTCAATGACGACGAGGAATTCGCCCTTCTGACCCGCCATGACGAGCTGTTGCTGCGCATGCTCTATGACAGACGACTGAAGGTCGGCATGACCGCCGACCAGACCCGCTTGATCGTGCCTGCCATCGCCGATGAGTTGATGAAAGGCAGCAGCTGAGGCCCTCCTGCCCCCCTTGAAAACGGGCCTGCCAGACCTATCTCTGGCATGGAAGGAATGCAGCAAGGAAAGGAGGTCACGAGATGCTTACCAAAGCTCAAACCAATGGTTGGCTGCCCGGTCTCTACGAGCCTCTGCGCAATCTCACACAGCGCATTTCCGACTGGTTCGCACCTGCAAGCGAGGCCGCCTCATCGCGCGACGCCTATGAAATCGCGGTAGAGCTGCCGGGTGTGGACATCGAGGATGTCGAGGTCTCGGTTCAGGACGGGCTGCTGACGATCTCGGGCGAAAAACGTATCCAGCACGAGGAAAAGGGCGACACCTGGTATTTCTCGGAGCGTCAATATGGCGCCTTTTCGCGCAGCTTCCGCCTGCCGCCCGACGCCGATGAGGAAAAGGTTTCGGCCGAGATGAAGGACGGCGTGCTGACAGTACGGGTGCCCAAGGTCACACCAACCGAACCAGCCAGCCGCAAGGTCAAGATCACCCGCAAGTAAGGGGCAGAGGTCATCGCCAGTCGATGACCTCTTTCACATTGGCGCGTTGGGTGCGAAAGTTGTTGGCTGGGTGGTCGCTGTCCTTGTATCCGAACGCAATGCCGCACAGGATCTGGCGGTTTTCGGGAATGGCGAAATGATCGCGCACCACGGAGGCGTATCCGGCAACCGCGGCCTGCGCGATACTGGCCACACCCACCGCCTGCGCCGCGACCATGAAGGCGGTGATGAACGCCCCGCAATCCAGCACCCCA
This sequence comes from Paracoccaceae bacterium, assembly GCA_030950185.1. Lineage (GTDB taxonomy): Bacteria > Pseudomonadota > Alphaproteobacteria > Rhodobacterales > Rhodobacteraceae > UBA5972. The sequence continues at coordinate 14,820 of JAUZRU010000154.1, forward strand.
TAGGGGCCAAGCGCGGCCTCGGTGGTGACGATCGCCACATGGGGCGCACCGAACAGGCGGAAATTCTCGCGCATCTGGCGCGCCGAGCCCGCCCGGTCGCCGCGTTCCACCCCAACCGATTCATACAGCTGCCAGCCACATGCGCGCCGGCGGTCGCGATAGACCCCCTCATAGCGTTCGGGAAATGGCAGATCCGGGGCAACCGGCGCTGTACCAAAGGCCGCGAGAAGGCGCGCGCGAAAGGCATCGGTCGCCGGCGGGCGCGTGACGATCAGCTGCCAGGGCTGGGCGTTACACCAGCTGGGCACGCGCTGGGCGGTTGCGGTGATGCGCTCGACCAGCGTCTCATCCACCGGATCGGGCAGAAAGGCGCGGCAGGAATGGCGCACCGCCAGAAGGGCATCGAGTTGGTCGAGTGTTGCAGGGGGTATTACGTCCGTCATGGCATCAGGGTGGCGCCTTGGCGACAAAATGGCAAGCGGGGCGCAGCGGCAGAACATCCCGGAATTCCGCCTTCCCCCTTGAACCGGAACAAAAAGGGGCCATTCTGGGGTCTCACAGACGGGAATCACCAATGAACGAGCCATTCATCCCCCATCGCCCTGAACATCGCCCCAAGCTTGAGGGTGGCAGGCGTTTCGTGCTGCATGCAGGCTTCGAACCCGCCGGCGACCAGCCGCAAGCGATTGCCCAGCTTGTCGAGGGAATCAACGCGGGTGAGCAGAACCAGGTGCTGCTGGGGGCGACCGGCACCGGCAAGACCTTTACCATGGCCAAGGTGATCGAGCTGACCCAGCGCCCGGCCATCATCCTTGCCCCCAACAAGACGCTGGCGGCCCAGCTTTATGGCGAATTCAAGGGCTTCTTCCCGGAAAATGCCGTCGAATATTTCGTCAGCTTCTACGACTACTATCAGCCCGAGGCCTATGTGCCGCGCTCGGACACCTATATCGAAAAGGAATCCCAGATCAACGAACAGATCGACCGCATGCGCCACGCCGCCACCCGCGCCCTGCTGGAACGCGACGACGTGATCATCGTGGCATCCGTCAGCTGCATCTACGGCATCGGCAGCGTGGAAACCTATTCGGCCATGACGGTCGATCTCGAGGTCGGCCGCGAATACGACCAACGCCAGATCATGCAGGATCTGGTGGCCCAGCAATACCGCCGCAACGACAACGCCTTTCAGCGGGGCAGCTTCCGGGTGCGCGGCGACAGTCTGGAAATCTGGCCCGCCCACCTGGACGATCGCGGCTGGCGCCTGTCTTTCTTTGGCGAGGAACTGGAAGCGATCACCGAATTCGACACGCTGACGGGGGCGAAAACCGACGTTCTGGAACGCGTGCGCGTCTATGCCAATTCACATTATGTCACCCCGAAACCGACCCTGCGCCAGGCAATCAGGGAAATCCGCAAGGAGCTTGAACAGCGCCTGGAACAGTTTCGTGCCGAGGGAAAGCTGCTCGAGGCCCAGCGCCTGGAACAACGCACCGCTTTTGATCTCGAAATGCTGGAAACCACCGGCTATTGCAACGGGATCGAGAATTATTCCCGCTACCTCACCGGCCGCGCACCGGGCGAACCGCCGCCAACCCTGTTCGAATATATCCCCGACAACGCGATCGTCTTTGCCGATGAAAGCCATGTGTCGGTGCCCCAGATCGGCGGCATGTATCGCGGCGACCATCGGCGGAAATTCACGCTTGCCGAACACGGTTTTCGCCTGCCCTCCTGCATGGACAACCGCCCGCTGAAATTCGAGGAATGGGACGCCATGCGCCCGCAATCCGTTTTTGTCTCGGCCACCCCGCAGAAATGGGAGCTCGAACAATCCGGCGGTGTCTTTGTCGAACAGGTGATCCGCCCCACGGGCCTCTTGGACCCCGAGGTCGAGATCCGCCCCGTCGATACCCAGGTCGATGACCTGCTGGACGAGGTGCGCAAGGTCACCGAAAAGGGTTTCCGTACGCTGGTCACCACGCTGACCAAACGCATGGCCGAGGATCTGACCGAATACATGCACGAACAGGGCATCCGGGTGCGCTACATGCACAGTGACATCGACACGCTGGAACGTATCGAGATCCTGCGCGACCTGCGCCTCGGGGCCTTTGACGTGTTGATCGGCATCAACCTGCTGCGCGAGGGACTGGACATCCCCGAATGCGGGCTGGTGGCAATACTGGATGCCGACAAGGAGGGTTTTTTGCGCTCGGAAACCTCGCTGATCCAGACGATCGGACGCGCCGCGCGCAACAGCGAAGGCCGCGTCATCATGTATGCCGACCGCATCACCGGCAGTATGGAACGCGCTCTGGCCGAAACCAACCGCAGGCGCGCCAAGCAGATCGCCTATAACGAAAAGCATGGCATCACCCCTGAAACCATCCGCAAGAATGTGGATGACGTGCTGTCAGGTCTGTATGAGGGCGACACCGACATGGCCCGCGTCACAGCACAGATCGACACGCCGCTGGTAGGCGCCAATCTGGCGGCGCATCTGGAAGGGCTCAAGGACCAGATGCTGAAGGCCGCGGAAAACCTGGAATTCGAAGAGGCCGCTCGGCTCCGCGACGAAATCAAGCGGCTCGAGGCCGTCGAACTGGCCATCGCCGACGACCCTCTGGCCCGGCAGGCGGCGGTGGATGCAGCGGTCCAGGACGCAGGCGTGCGCCGCGGGCGCTCGACCGGCGGCAGAGCCGGAAAGAAACCGTCAAAAGGAAAGCGCAGGTAGTGTGACCCCACAAGGGCGGGCGCAGGAACGAACAGTGACGTCTTCAACAAGAGAACACCCCGCGCCATGCACGAGGTGTTCCTCCCGGGGGAGTGGCAGAAGTGGGTCAACTTCTGCCGTCGGGGATCTAGCAGGCGATCAGTTGCCGCGGCCGCCCATGCCACCGCCAGCACCGCCACCCATGCCGCCACCGGCGCCGCCGCCCATGCCAGCACCGTTACCGCCGCCCATGCCGCCGCCCATGCCAGCACCGTTACCGGCGCCCATTCCACCACTCATTTCTGCACCCATGTCGCGCCCGGCATCGGCTGCCATGTCCATGCCTTTCTGCGCATGTTCCCGGGCCTGAGCAGGCATTGCTTCCTGCGCATGGGCCAGAGCCTCGGCACGCATGCCCTGGCGCTTCTGAAGCCGCAGCTTGATTTCTTTCCGGGTCATCTCGTGGGTCTGGGTGGCCTGCACGTCAGTCGGAGCGGCAGGATCCGTGACCACGGTGGTTGCAGTCTGGGCAAAGGCCGACACGGCGATGAGCGAAGCAGCGATAGTCGTCAGGGTAAGGGTTTTCATTTCTCAGGTTCCTTTCGGGTATGTAACCAGGTTGTTGTCTGTCCCCGGCAGGTAGCGCCGGTTTCGATGAGACAGACCTGGCATGCCCCCGACCGGCTGGAAATTGGCCCAGGGATCAAAACCGTTTTTTGATCTTTGGATTGACCGGTTTGAACCTCAGTTCATGCCATCGCAGGCTTGGCGTAGCCATTGATCACCAATAGCCCGGGATCGCGGCCATTGATTGCCGGAAAGCCCGGTGTCATTCTGCGGTCATGTCCAGAATCCTTATCGCCACGGGAATCATCCTGATCGTCATCGGCTTGTTCTGGGGGCTGATCGGCAAGATCGGCCTTGGCCGCCTGCCCGGAGACATCGTGATAGAGCGCGAGAATTTTCGCCTCTACATACCCGTAACCAGCGCGATACTGGTGTCGGTCGTCGCATCGGTGCTGCTGACGATCCTGCGAATATTTCTGGGGCGCTGACGCGGTGTATTCTTACTTGCGCAAATACGCGCGGGAGTGCGGGGGCAGCCAGCCCCCCCGGGGCCCTTACCGCGTGAATTTCTTGTACTTGATCCGCTTGGGCTCTACCGCGTCGGGGCCAAGACGGCGTTTCTTGTCTTCCTCGTAATCGGCGAAATTGCCCTCGAACCATTCAACATGGCTATCGCCCTCGAACGCCAGGATGTGGGTACAGATACGATCGAGGAAGAAACGGTCGTGGCTGATCACCACCGCGCAGCCCGCGAAATTTTCCAGCGCATCTTCCAGCGCCCGCAGGGTTTCGACATCAAGGTCGTTGGTCGGTTCGTCCAGCAGCAGCACATTGCCACCCTCGCGCAGCAGCTTGGCCAGATGCACGCGATTTCGCTCGCCTCCCGACAGAAGGCCGACCTTTTTCTGCTGGTCCCCGCCCTTGAAGTTGAAGGCGCTGCAATAGGCGCGGCTGTTCATCTCGGCGTCGCCCAGCTTGATGACGTCCAGCCCGTCGCTGATTTCCTCCCACACCGTCTTGTTCGCATCCAGAGAATCGCGCGACTGGTCAACATAGGCCAGCTTGACGGTGTCGCCGAAGGTGATCGTTCCCGAATCGGGTTGCTCCTGGCCCGTCAGCATGCGGAACAGGGTTGATTTGCCGGCGCCATTGGGGCCGATCACCCCGACAATGCCCCCCGGCGGCAGGCTGAAGGTGAGGTCGTCGATCAGCAGGTTGTCACCATAGCCCTTGGAAAGGTGCTCGACCTCGATCACCTTGCCGCCCAGACGCGGGCCGTTGGGAATGATGATCTGCGCGCGGCCCAGTTTCTCGCGCTCGGACTGGTTGGCCAGCTGTTCATAGGCCTTGATGCGGGCCTTTTGCTTGGCCTGGCGGGCCTTGGCGCCCTGACGAATCCATTCCAGCTCGCGTTCCAGCGTCTTCTGGCGCGACTTGTCCTCGCGCGCTTCGTGCGCAAGCCTTTTCGCCTTCTGTTCCAGCCAGCTGGAATAGTTGCCCTCATAGGGAATGCCGCGCCCGCGGTCGAGTTCAAGGATCCAGCCGGTGATGTCATCCAGAAAATAGCGGTCATGGGTCACGATCAGGATCGTGCCCTTGTATTCGATCAGATGCTTTTGCAGCCAGGCGATGGTTTCGGCATCAAGGTGGTTGGTCGGCTCGTCCAGCAACAGCATGTCGGGCGCCTCGAGCAACAGCTTGCACAGCGCCACGCGCCGGCGTTCGCCGCCCGACAGGGTTTTCACGTCGGCATCATCGGGCGGGCAGCGCAGGGCCTCCATGGCGATATCGACATTGGCATCCAGATTCCACAGATCCTCGGCGTCGATCTGGTCCTGAAGGCGGGCCATCTCGTCGGCGGTTTCGTCGGAATAGTTCATCGCCAGCTCGTTATAGCGATCAAGGATCGCCTTTTTTTCGGCAACCCCCAGCATGACGTTTTCGCGCACGGTCAGATTTTCGTCGAGCGTCGGCTCCTGCGGCAGATAACCGACCTTGGCGCCCTCAGCGGCCCAGGCCTCGCCGGTGAAATCCTTGTCGAGGCCGGCCATGATCCGCATGAGCGTGGACTTGCCCGCGCCGTTGACCCCGACCACCCCGATCTTGACGCCCGGCAGGAATGACAGGCGAATGTTTTCAAAACATTTCTTGCCACCCGGATAGGTCTTGGAAACGCCATCCATGTGATAGACATATTGATACGAGGCCATTGCGTCCGATCCTTGTTGAAGTCAGCCTCATTCCTCTACTCAATGGCGCGAAAAAGGGCAATGCGCGGATCAAACGCAGGCCTGCGGCAACATTGCAATCCGGGTGCAGCCTGTCCTATAAGCGGGCGCAGTCGCAGCACTCAGCCCGGGACCACCCATGCAGAACTATCTGGAATTCGAAAAACCGCTTGCCGAAATCGAAGGCAAGGCCGAAGAGCTGCGGGCGCTGGCCCGCCAGAATTCCGAGATGGATATCGAGAAAGAGGCCGCCGCGCTGGATGAAAAGGCGGCCAAGCTGCTGGAAGATCTGTACAAGGATCTGACGCCCTGGCGCAAATGCCAGGTGGCGCGCCATCCTGACCGCCCCCACTGCAAGGATTACATCGAAGCGCTGTTCACCGAATACACCCCTCTGGCCGGGGACCGGAACTTTGCCGACGACCATGCCGTCATGGGCGGGCTTGCGCGCTTCAATGACCGCCCTGTCATGGTGATCGGACACGAAAAGGGCAATGACACGAAATCCCGGATCGAGCGAAATTTCGGCATGGCGCGCCCCGAGGGCTATCGCAAGGCCATCCGCCTGATGGACATGGCCGACCGTTTCGGCCTGCCCATCATCACGCTGGTGGACACGCCCGGCGCCTATCCCGGCCGCGGCGCCGAGGAACGCGGCCAGAGCGAGGCCATCGCGCGCGCCACCGAAAAATGCCTGAACGTCAAGGTGCCGCTGGTTTCGGTCATCATCGGCGAAGGGGGTTCCGGCGGGGCGGTCGCCTTTGCCGCGGCCAACATGCTGGCAATGCTGGAACATTCGGTCTATTCGGTGATCTCGCCCGAAGGCTGCGCCTCGATCCTGTGGAAAGACGCCGCCAAGATGCGCGAAGCCGCCGAGGCCCTGCACCTGACCGCACAGGATCTGTTCAAGCTGGGCGTTGCAGACAAGGTCATCCCCGAACCTCTGGGCGGCGCCCAGCGCGACCGCGCGGCAACCATTGCCAGTGTCGGGGAAACGATCGAAAAGATGCTGTCGGTTCTGGAAAAACGGCAGCCCGAGAAGCTGCTCAAGGAGCGGCGGCAGAAATTTCTGGATCTCGGCAGCACCGGACTGGCTGCCTGAGACACGGCCTCAACTCTGCGGGTTCGCTGACGGGTCGAACCCGGCCTCGCGCATCAGCCTGTCGGAGTTTTCCTCGATCACCTGTTCCAGCTCTTGCATGAACGCGTCAACCTTCTTGCCCGGCGGGATCGGGTCAAGAAACTCGACCACCGCCAGCCCCGGCTTGCGCAAGACTGCATGGCGCGGCCAGAACACGCCCACATTGGTCGCGGCAGGCACGCAGGGCTGGCCCAGCCCCCGGTAAAGGATGCCCGAGCCGATCTTGTAGGGCCGCTGCACCCCCGGCGCGACGCGGGTTCCCTGCGGGTAGATGACCAGCTGTCCCGGCCAGTCGGCCGCCTGTTTCACCCCGTCAATCATCTGCTGAACCGCCTTGCTTCTCTTGCCGCGTTCAACGGGTATGCAACCGATCCGCAGCGCGTAATATCCCAGGATCGGGGCAAAACGCAGCTCGGCCTTCATGACAAAGCGGGGGCGTGGCAAGGCACCAACGATCATCAGGATATCGAAAAACGACTGATGCTTGGCGCAGACCAGAACCTCGCCGGTGGGGATTTCTCCCCTGATCTCGGAATGCAGTCCCAGCATCCAGGCCGCCGTCCAGCGCACCCAGGCGCAATAGGTGTGGATGCCTTTCAGCGCCCACTCACGGGAAAAGATTGCCGGGGGCGTATAGAACACGGCCAGCGCCGCCATCATCAGATACATCTGGATGTTGAAGATGAACGACACTGCGTAGCGGACGGCAAGATTGATCATGACAGCCCTCTCAAGGTTCTGAAAGCAGCCCTGCGTGTTGACCAGAACGCCACGAATGCCGCAAGAAACGGCACCGTCAGCGGTAGCAGCCATGACAGCCCCTGAAATCCCATCCCGCTGAGGAATGCGCCCTCTTCGGCAGCGTTTGGCAGCATCAGAACCGCCGCGACCGCCGCCAGCGTGCCGGCAGTCGCACCTGCCAGCGCGCGCAGGGTAAAGCGGCGCACAAAGGCGCGCGCGATATAGGCATCGGTCGCCCCCACAAGGCGCAACACCGAAATGACGGTGGCATTTGCCGCCAGCGAGGCATTGGCCGCCAGCGTGATCATGGCCGCGGTGGACAGGGAAATCAGCAGCATCGCCAGACCGGCCAGAAATCGCAGACGTCTGGCCGCGCGCACCAGCGGTTCGCGCCAGCGCGTGTGATCATCAAACACCGCGCCGGGGGCCTCGGCGGCAAGGCGCAGGCGCAGGCCCTGAACATCGGGGCCGGGGTCATCTTCCTGCACCTCGATCAGCCGTGGAACCGGCAGGCTGTCAAGCGGCAGGTCGGGGCCGAACCATGGCTCCAGCAGCTTGCGTTGTTCGGCATCGCTCAGCGGGCGGGCGGACTTGATGCCGGGGGTCGTGGACAGCACCCGCAGCACGGCCTTGACCTGCGCGTCCTGCTGGCCCTCGGGCGCCGACACCCGCACCGTCGCCGTGCGCGCCAGCTCGGCCGACCACCGATCGGCAAGGCGCCCGCTGGCCATGGCCATTGCCAGCGCAAAAACGGCCAGAAACGCCATCGCCCCGGCGCTGAAGCTGGTCAACCACGCCGTATGCCCCGAGGGGGGAACCACGCGGTCGGCCTGCTTGTCACCCAGCAACATGGTTATGGGCAGCCTCAACAGCCGACTCATAGCTCGGCCCCCGCTGCTTGCAACCGCCTTTGATGAAGGCGCAGAACCCGTGCCGAGACATGCGCCTTGGCACTGCGGATCAGGTTGAGGTCGTGGGTTGCGATCAGCACCGTCTTGCCCATGCGGTTAAGCTCGATCAAAAGCCGCAGCAGACGCTGGGCCATTTCCCAGTCGATATTGCCGGTCGGCTCGTCGGCGATGATCACATCGGGCGACATGATGACCGCACGCGCAAGGGCGGCACGCTGCCTTTCTCCCCCCGAAAGCTGTGCAGGCAATGCCGAGGCCCGATGCGAAAGCCCCACCCAGGCCAGCAGCTCGTCAAGATTTGCGCGCTCGGCTTCGGTATCACGCCCGGATACATCCAGCGGCAACGCTATATTGTCGGCAATGCTGAGATGGTCGAGAAACTTGCAGTCCTGATGCACGACACCGATCCGGCGCCGTGCCTCGGCCACCTCGTCGCGCGTCATCGAGCAAACGTCGCGGCCAAAGATATTCACCTGGCCGGCACTTGGCAGAAGCTCCATGAAACACAGGCGCAGCAGCGTCGTCTTGCCCGATCCCGACGGCCCTGTCAGAAAGTGGAACGAGCCGGGCACAAGGCCCAGATTGACGTCGGTCAGGATTTCCGTGCCCCCGTATGAAAAGGCGGCATTGGCCAGCTCGATCAATTTGTGCTCCGATTCATCATGTCGGCGATATTTGCCCAGCAGGCCACGGGTTGCAACGTATTGAATGCCTGACAGATACTTGGAATGAAAGGCCCTGACCGTTACAAATGGTTGAAAGCGGGCCGAATCATGCGAATTTGTCCGCGCGAAACTGATTTTGGTGACTCGATGCGTCTGGTCTGTCCGAACTGTCGCGCCCATTACGAGGTGGATGACGATGCCATCCCCGAAGGGGGGCGCAGCGTGCAGTGCAGCGCATGTGGCGAGACATGGTTCCAGCCCCGCGAGCCGGCGCAAGATCAAGACGAGCAGGCTGAATCTGCGGAAAACCCCGAACAATCCGGCGCAACGCCCGAAGAAACAGCCCCCTTGGCCGAACAGACGGGTGTGGGTGATGCCGCTGAACCGGCGGCAACCACATCAGAGGCCGCGCAGGCCGACAAACCACCCGCCGCCAGCACCACCGGAGAAGACCTGACCGGCGACGCGCTGGCCGCCCTGCGCAGGGCATTGGGCGAAGAGCCTGAGCCTGAGCCTGA
>JAUZRU010000155.1 GCA_030950185.1 Paracoccaceae bacterium
ATAGACCCACTTCGGCGGCTTCACGCCTTTCTTGCCGTTGCTGTCGATGTATTCAGCCCACAGAACGCCGGTACGATGACCAAAGTAGTTCTCGAAGGGCGGCTTCCACAGCTCGGCTGTACCCATGACGATGGCAATCGGCTGGCCCTTGCGCCATGTGCCGATGTCCAGCTTGTTGGCCGACTGGGCCGAACGATATTCGTCAGGCGTGACTTCCTTGACCTGAGTCTTGACGCCGACTTCCGACCAGTACTGGGCCACCAGTTCGGCAACCTGGCTGGAAACGCCCTGGGTTGCGAATTGCAGGTTGAGAACCAGTTTCTTGCCACCGGGCAGTTCACGGAAACCGTCGCCATCGACGTCTTTCAGACCAACCTCGTCAAGCAGCTTCTTGGCTTCGGCAGGGTTGTAATCTGCCGCGAATTTCAGCCACTTCGAGTCGACGAAATCAGGTGCCGGCGAAAAGCCGACATACTGCTTGGCAACGCCCTGACCGAAGAACGCGGTCTGATTCATTTCCTCGCGGTTGATCGCCAGCGACATTGCCTTGCGGAAACGCAGGTCGCCAAAGATCTTGCGCTTGGCCAGATCTTCGTCGGTCACGTTGAACGAGAAGGTCGGCATGGCGATGGTCGGTGCCAGGTCGATGGTGTATCCACCCTTGTCCTGCTTTTCCAGCAGCAGCGGCGAATCCGGCAGGCTCAGCGACTGGGCCTTGTAGGTAACTTCGCCGTTGACCAGCTTCAGCAGACGAACTTCGTTCTCGTTTGCAAAGGTCTCGTCCATCTCGTTGATGTAGGGCAGCTGGTTGCCAGCGGTGTCCACAGCAAAGAAATAGGGGTTGGCGACCAGATGACGGCCTTCGGTCGTCTGCTTGGTCATGATGTGCGATTCAAGGGTCGGCAGCGTGTCCTTGGGCAGCTTGGCCACCTTGTCGGGGCTGTTCAGCATCGGCGTGCCGGTGTCTGTCCAGTCCGAGTTGCCGTAATAGGCCTTGATCAGCGCATAGCCGTTTTCAAAGCCATAGCTCTGTGCCAGCTTGTCCGCATCCGGGTTGATCTTGGGATGGAACTGGCCCAGGAAATGCTTGGGCTGGAAGGGCTGGGCATAGATCGTGGCGAATGTTGCCAGCAGGCCCGGCTTGGGTGCGGGCAGCTTGAAGATGACCGTCTGCGGGTCGGGGGTTTCCACGACCATCGGCTTGCCGGCAACAAGGGCATAATCCTTGGGCTTGGCAAAGACGTTCTTGTCCAGCGTCAGGTTGTCATACCAGAACTTGACGTCGGCCGAGGTGAACGGCGCACCGTCTGACCATTTGTGCCCCTTGCGCAGCTTGAAGGTCAGCTGGGTGAAATCCTTGTTCCAGCTCCAGGACTTGGCCACATAGGGAACGATGGTCTGAAGGTCGTCGGAATACCGCACGAGGTTGACGTGGCGCACCGACAGGAAGTCGGAGGTGCCGGCCTCGGAGGCGTTCGACAGGGCGTGGAAGGTGCCGCCATAGTGGCCGATCGAATCATAGGGGGCAACAACCAGGGGCTCTTCCGGCAGGCGCTGCGACAGCGGCGGAAGATCGGGGTTGCCACGGATCTTGGCGTTCAGCTCGGTCATTGCCGGGTTTTCCGAAAACGTCAGCTTGCAGTTGGCCAGCTTCTGGAATTCCGACAATTCATACTGCTCCGGGTAGGCGCCGGCGGCGACACCCTGCGGATTGGCCACCGTTACCGGCGGACATCCGGCAAAGGCCGTCCCGGTCAGCGCCACAAGCGCGATTCCCGACAATAATATGCGTTTCATTTCTGATCCTCTCTGTTGTTGATCATGCTCTCGGCGACTCGCGGGCGCCCGGGCCCGGCTATCGCACTGTTATTTGACACTTTGGTGACAGGGCACGAAAAACATGCGTGGTTACGCACGGGCCCGTTCGGAAAAATACTCACCATGAATTCACGCAGCTTTTCGATCCCCCCCCCGGAAACTCTCCCCCATTGCACCCGATTCTGTCAAACCGAGAGCAGCGCGTGGATGTGAAAAATTCTCTACATAGGCGTGGGGGCTGTCAACTTCTTTCCATTCGAGAACCGCCCAGGCCGCCCCGACAAGCCGTTTTTTCATGAAAATGCGATCAACCCGACACCTGTTACAACCACGCAGGCAGCCGCCAGGCGGCCCCGCCAGGGACGCTCGCCCAGCGCCACGACCCCGATCAGCGCCGCAAACAGCACCGAGGTTTCGCGCAGGCTGGACACGATCCCCAGCGGCGCAAGCATCTTGGCCCAGATCACCAGCCCATAGGCGCTGGCCGAGGTCAGCCCGCCCGCAACACCGCTGCCCAGCACCCGGCGGGGCAGCTGCAACATGAGGCGGCCCCGATGCAAAAAGATGAAGGCGGTGACAAAGATTTCCATGATGAACAGCCAGGCAATATATCCCAATGGCGCGCCGGATGCCCTGACCCCCAGCCCGTCAACCAGAGAATAGGCGGCAATGGTTCCGCCGGTCATCAGGGCCGCAGCCAGCGCGCCCGCACCCGTGGCGCGGCGCCATGACAGGGCCGATAACAGGATGATCCCCGCCGAGACCGCAAACACCCCGGCCCAGGCCTGCACCGGCAGCACCTCTCCGGCCGCGGCCTGCGCCCCCAGCGTTACCAGCACCGGCGTGATGCCGCGCGCGATCGGATAGACATGCGAAAGATCGCCCAGGCGGTATGAGCGGTTCAAAAGGTAATAATATCCGAAATGGATCACCGTCGAGCCAAGGATAAACGGCCATGACGCCACCGCCGGAAAAGGCACGAAAAACGCCATGGACAGGCCCAGGATCACATGACCCAGCGAAATAAGCCCCAGCACCGCCGTGCGATCCGCCGCCGTCTTGACCAGCGCATTCCACAAGGCGTGCAGCAACGCCGCCAGCATCACCAGGGCAAAGACGCCGGCGCTCATGGCGCGGCCTGCCTGTCACAAAAGCCGCGCACTGTATGCGAATCATCCCTGGCCATCGCGCCCGGCCACAAGGCCGGGCAGTGTTCGCGTCCGCTTCTCAGGGCTTTTCGCCCCGTGCAAGCCGCGCGTTGATGTCGTCGATCACCGCAGGCAGCTGCACCAGGCTGTCGATGACATAATGTGCGCCCGCCTGTTCCAGCAGCTTGCGGGTATGACTCATGCGGCGCGCGATTTCCTCGTCCGAAAGGGTGGCTTCCTCTTCCAGCGAGTTGATGTTCATGTAGTTGGAATACCGCACCAGCCCCACACCCCAGCAGCCGGCATTCTGGGCCTCGCCAATGCCGGAAACCGTGTCGTCGCATTTTACCACCGATTTCACGTCATCCACATCCAGCAGGTCCATGTTGCGGAACACCATATGCGGCTTGGGCCGGGCACCGTGGATCACCTCGTCGCCGGCAACGGTGGCATCCAGCGTCAGCCCCTGCTTCTGGCAATCCTCGTGCAGGATATCGACCATCGGGCGGGTAAAGCCGGTCGAGGCGCCCAGCTTGATCCCCTGTTTCTGAAGATCCAGCATCACGTCCTTGACGCCGGGCAGCAGCGCCGTGTGTTCACGCAGGCAGGCCAGCTGTGCCGGCACGAATTCGGCAAACATGGCATCCACATCGGCCTGGGTCGGATAGCTGCCCTTGACCTCTTTCCAGCGCTCGCGGATCACCGGGTCTTCGGTCAGCGCCTTGATGTGCAGATCCTTGCGCAACCCCATGGGGCCGCGGGCCTCTTCCATGCTGATCGTCACGCCCTGGGATGCAAACACCTCGACAAACACCCGGGCGGGCGCAATGACATAGGCGTCGGCAAGGGTGCCGCTCCAGTCAAGGATCACGGCCTTGATCCGGCCGCGATACTGGCGCTCATAGGTGTATTCGGAAAAGACGGTCATTTCGGGTTCCCTTTCGGTGTTGTTGATTGTGGCAGGTGTTCAGGTGGCAAGGCGCGCGCGTTCCTTCAGCGCGGCCTCGGGCGGGGCGGCATCGTCAATCCCCATTTCGGCCAGCGCGGCAGCGGCGGCCTCGACCACCTGGCGCATGACATGTTCGTCCATCTGGCCGATGCAGCCGATGCGGAAACTGTCAACCACGGTCAGCTTGCCGGGGTAGATGATGAACCCGCGCGCCTTCATCAGCTCGTAAAAGCGGGTGAAATCAAAGGCGGGATGCGCGGGGTTGAAGAATGTCACGATGATCGGCGACAGCCAGCGCGCATCCAGCAGGGTTTCGAAACCCAGTTCCCGCATGCCCGCCACCATCACGTCGCGATTGCGCGCATATCGCGCGCCCCGCCCGGCCACGCCCCCCTCGGCGGCGTGCAGTTCCAGCGCCTTGAGGAAGGCGGCCACCACATGGGTCGGCGGGGTGAAACGCCACTGGCCGGTGCGGTTCATGTATTCCCACTGGGCATGCACATCCAGCGCCAATGAGTGGCTGTTGCCGCGGGCGCGTTCAAGCGCGCTCTTGCGGGCGATGACAAAGCCGAAACCCGGCACCCCCTCGATGCATTTGTTGGCCGAGGATACGAAACCCTCGTAACCGATGCGGTCAAACTCCAGCGGCAGCGCGCCGAATGCGCTCATGGAATCGATCCACAGACGGCGGCCGGCGGCGTTGACGGCCTCGGCAATCTCCTCGATCGGGTTGAGGATGCCCGAGCTGGTCTCGCAATGCACGACCACCACATCGCTCAGCGCCCCATCGGCCGCCAGCGCCGCAGCCACCTCGTCGCCGCGCGGGGGCATGTAGTCGCCCTTGTCGATCACCTGCATGTCGCGCCCCAGATAGCGCAGCGTCTGGGCGATGCGCTGCCCATAGGCGCCATTGGCCAGCACCAGCACCCTGGCGTCGCGCGGGATCATGCCCAGCATGGCCTCGACCGCGAATGTGCCACTGCCCTGCATGGGCACGCAATCCAGCGCGCCGCCACTGTCGCCGCACATGGCCAGCAGGCGCGCGCGCAGCTCGGCCGTCATGGCGCGGAAATCGCCGTCCCAGCTGCCCCAGTCGCGCAGCATGGCCTGTTTGACGCTATAGGCGGTGGTCAGGGGGCCGGGGGTCAGCAGATAGGGTTCACCCATATGCGGGGGGTCGATCTTGGGCCGGGTCATGGCAATGCCTTTGATGCGGTGTTTTCCTGCTGGCTGTGTGCCCCGAATATTTCTATCTGTAAAATCGTTATTTGATATTATATCATAAGCATTGCCTATGGATGGAAACCACTGATGCGCCACGTCCAGCTTCGTGCCTTTCACAATGTCGCCCTGCATGGCGGCTTTTCCCGCGCGGCCCAGGCAATGGGCCTCAGCCAGCCGGCGCTGTCGGACCAGGTGCGCAAGCTGGAACAGGAATACGATCTGCTGCTGTTTGACCGCAGCCACAAGCAGGTTACCCTGACAGACAAGGGCCGGCGGCTGTTCGCCATCACCATGCGCCTGTTCGAGGCGGAATTGCAGGCGCGTGAATTTCTTTCCGAATCCCGGGCGCTGACAGCCGGGCGGCTGCGGATCATTGCGGATTCGGCCTATCACCTGACCGAAGTCCTGCACCGCTTTCGCGCCCGGCACCCGAAGGTGCAGATCCTGATGCGGTCGGGTAATTCGCAGGACGTGATCGACGCGCTTGCCGCCTATCAGGCCGATATCGGGGTGTTGGGCAATATGGAGGCAGACCCGAATTTCAGCGCCGTGAAACTGGGCGCAACCCCGATCATCGCCTTTGCGCGACGCGGCTTTGCTCGCCTGCCACGCCCGCCCGCGCCGCTGGCTCAGCTGGCGGCGCTGCCGCTGGTGCTGCGCGAAAAGGGGTCGAAAACCCGCAAGAAGCTGGAAGATGCCGCCCGCGCGCAAGGGATTTCCCTCAAGCCGGCGATCGAGGCCGAAGGCCGCGAGGCCGTGCGCGAGATCGTGGCCTCGGGGGCGGGGGTCGGGTTCGTGTCAGAGGCGGAGTTCGGCCATGACGACCGCCTGGTGCGCATCCCCATTGCGGGGCCTGTCATCCCGATGGAAGAAACCGTCATCTGCCTGTCCAGCCGCAGCGAAGTGCGGATGATCCGCATCTTCATGGGCATGGCGCGCGCAGCTGGCGCAGCCTGACAGGCAGGGCTAGCCCTGCTGGTGGCGTTCCCAGGCGGCGCGGATCTCGTTTGCAAGTTCCATCGGCTCGAACGGCTTGACCACGACCTCGATCGCGCCAAGCGCCAGAAACTCGGCCACCTCGTCACGCTGGGCCTTGGCGGTCATGAAAATCGCCGGCACATCCGCCATGCCCGGCAACTCGCGCAGCGCAGCAAGTGTTTCAGGCCCGGTCATGCCCGGCATCATCACGTCAAGAAGAAAAAGATCGGGCTTGAAATCCGGCGCGGCCTTGAGGGCCTCTTGCCCCGAACTGCACTGGAGAATTTCAAACCCGCCGATGGTTTCCAGCGCGATCTGGGCGATGGCCTGGATGTCGAGATCATCTTCGACATGCAATATTTTCGACAATTCCTGCATCTACTCACTCCGCGGCCGGTCTTGCGTCCTTGCGGGATTTGCGGGTGACGACAGAATCGACCATCCTCAGCAAGTCCTCGTTTGAGGCGCGCGACTTGACCAGCACTCCGCTAACCTGATTTACCAGTTCCTCTGTAATCTCTTGCGCAGAAAACACAAGCACTGGCGTTGCGTCCTGTGGCGGAATATTCGCCAGCGGCAGCAGTTCGGCCCCCGATCCATCGGGCATGCTCATGTCGAGAATGATCAGATCAAACCGTTTCTTGCCAAGCTTGTAGCGGGCCTCTTTCACCGAAGCCGCGGTACAGATCCTGGCGCGATCGCCAATGATCGAGGACACGATTTCGCGGATATGCGGGTCGTCCTCGATGTGCAGGATATGCGGTTTTCGGGCACCCGGCTGACCGACCGCACCCCCCAGAATCTCGACCAGGCGCTTGTCTTCGATAGGTTTCTGGATCCAGTCGATCACATGCGCGCCCGCCCCGGTAATCTTGCCCGGATCGCCGGATTCCTGAGCAGAAACCACAACCACCGGCACATCCTCAAGCAACTTTTCCTTTGCAGCCTCCTTGAGCATCGCCAAACCGTTCTTGTCGGGCAGCCCAAGGTCCAGCGTCATTGCGTCAAATTTCTGCTCGGCCAGCAACTTGTGCGCCTCGGCCGCAGTGCCCGCGACAGTTACGCGGAAACCTGCATTTTGCAGGATCATCCGCAGCAACGACGATATGTCGGCGTCATCCTCGCAGACCAGGATATGGGGGGCCTCATCATCCGCGGAACGGAGGTCATCTGTAAAATTATCTTCACATTCCTCGATGTCCACCTCTGCCTTTGCAGTTTGCGGTTGCAGCAGGTCGAGTTCAAAGAAAAACGTCGTTCCCTCGCCCTCTTTCGAGACAAAGTCGATCTTGCCGCCATGGGCTTCGATCATCAGCCGTGTGATGCTCAGCCCAAGGCCCGTGCCGCCCTTCTGCCGATTGTCCGACGAATCCACCTGTGTGAACTTGTCGAAAATCGTCGCCTGTGCCGCCTCTGGAATACCGGATCCCTGATCCTTGACCGACACGCGAACCTTTCCCTTTCTGACCTTGGTCGAGATTTCGACCTTGCCGCCCTTGTTCGAAAACTTCGCAGCGTTGGACAGGAGGTTCGCCATCACCTGCATCAGGCGGTCGTAATCGGCGTTGACATATATCGGGCGCCCGGGTTTTTTCAGGACGATTTCGACGCCCAGGCGATCGGAATAGGCCTTGTTGGCCTCGGCGGCCTCTTCGAGAACCTCGACGATATTCACCTTGTCAAAGCGCATCTCCATCTTGCCGGCTTCCAGCTTTTCCATGTCGAGGATGTCATTGATCAGCAGCACCAGGCGTTCGCTGTTCTTGCGGGCAATACCGACCAGCGCCGCGATCTTGGGATCGACCTCGCCCATGGCGCCCGCCTCGATCAGATCAAGCGAGCCCTTGATCGAGGTCAGCGGCGTGCGGAGTTCATGGCTGACGGTCGAGACGAATTCCGACTTGGCGCGTTCTATTTCCTTGCGCTCGGAAATGTCGCGCACGATGGCGACATAACGCGGATCGCGGCCTTCGGGCTGAATGATCTGCAAGCCGATCTCGACCGGGACTTCGGCGCCATCAGGCCGGCGATGCGTGGTCTCGTAAAGCACGGCTTCCCTGCCTTCTTCATGCAGCGGAGCGATGCGTTCGCGGAACACCTCCGGGTCGAAACCGGGGATGATATCGCTTGCCTGCCTGCCGACGATATCCTCGAACGGCCGCTCCCAGAACCGGCACACCGCGTTGTTGACATAAAGGAATTTCAGGCTGTCGGGGTCCAGCATGTAGATCATGTCATTCGACTGATCCAACGCCTGCTTGAACAGCATGATGCGGCGCTCGGCTTCCTTGCGCTCGGTGATGTCGCGCACGACGGCAACATAGCGGGGTTCTTCGCCCTCGGGCTCGATAATCTGAAGCGTCACCTCGACCGGGACATCATGACCGTTGCGATCACGATGCACGCCCTCGTATACAAGCGCATCCTCGACACCAAAGATCAACGGATATGTCCGTTCCCGGAATGCGTCGGGATCAAAGCCGGGTGAGATATCGGCGGCAGTAAGCCTTGCAAACCCGTCCTCGTCAACGCCCGAGAACTGCATGGCAGCCTGGTTGCCATAAAAGAATTCGAGCGTGTCCGGCCGGAACATGTAGATCATGTCCTTGGTCTGATCGAGAACCTGCTTGTACTGGGCAACGCTGTTCTGGGCGGCGACGCGTTCGGAAATGTCGCGGATCGTGGCGACAAAACGTTCGTCCTCGGTGCCCTGGTCGAACAATTCGATCTTGAGCTCGATCGGATTGCCATCCAGGCCCAGCATGTCGGTGCTGACCGCCGTCTGGCTGCCCTCGGCCAGGGGCGCGACCAGCTTGCGAAACCGGGATTCCTCGAATGCGGGGTTGATGTCGGCCGGGGTGTGGTTCAGATATTCCCCGTCATGCCAACCGGTCTGGCGCAGCGCCTGGTCGTTCAGATAGATGAATTGCAGCGTGTCAGTGCGGAACATGAAGATCGCATCGCCCGTGGCGTCGAGTGTCGCCTTGAACTTGCGGATTTCCTTTTCGGCCCTGAGGCGTTCGGAAATGTCTCGGACAACAACAATCGCACCAGTCGCCACACCATCGTTTTCGCGCAGCAGCTCGCCCGAATATTCGACCGGAAATTCCCGACCATCCACAGTGCGCATGTATTGGGTCTCGGCGCCGATCCGGTCGGCGCCCTGAAGAATGGCGATCACATCTTCGTTGACCTCGATACCGGAAAACAGCTTGCCAAAGGGGGTGTCTTCGATCGCGTCAAGCGCGGGGTCGATCTTGGGGCGGCGCATGACGCAGATGGTCAGCAGCTCTTCTTTGGTGCGCAGCGGCACAAGCCCGATGGTCATCGACACCATGCTGCCATCGCTCATGCGGACCGGAAGTTCGCGATCGCGGCCCATGGTACGCGGACGGGGCAAGCGGGCGAAGTCGCTGAAATACTGCTTGTGTCTTTCGATATCGTCATCGCCAAGCAGAATGTCGATGCTGCGTCCCGGCAGATCGCCGGGCGCATATCCCAGCGCCTGTGCGGCGGTATCGCTGGCCCGCCGGATCTTTCCATCGGCCCCGACGATCAGCACCGGAAGTGGCGAATTGTCGAGGATATCGTACAGCTCGTTTCGGTCGGTCGAATAGAGATGCTCGACCCCCGACTGCAACCTGATCAGGTGGTTATCGTCGGAATTCCTGTCCGCCATGCTCTTGAAGAAATCCGACAGCCGCTGCCCGGCAAGACTGCCTGGCCTGGCACACAACATCGTTTCAGCCGCGTGGTTGGCCAGAATGATGCGCCCTTCGGTATCGGTTTCAAACAGGGCCTCGCGCATCGACAGGATGACGTTTTCCATGTGACTGCGGGCGCGACGCAATTCCCTGACGGCATCACGGCGGGCCTCTTCATTGTCGCGAAAGACGCCCAGCGCCTTGCTCATGTCGCCGATTTCGTTCTTGTAGTCCTGCGCGGGCAGCTCCACCCGCAATTCGCCCAGCGCCAGGCTGCGCATGGCATGGGCAAGCCTGACCAGGGGTTGCGTGATGCCCTTGCCCACCGTGCGCGCAAACAGGAATGTCAGCGCACCGACAATGATGATGATCAGGCCCAGATAACGCACGTTGAAAATGGCCGCCAGCAAGGCGGTTTGGGCCTCTTTGCGTGCTGCCTGTTCGCTTGCCTCGAACAGGGTGTTGACAACGTCAAGGATCTGGCCCGAGGCATGATCGACATCTGCCGTGTCAAGGATCATGTCCCTGACATGCTTGGACAGCTCCGTGAATGCCTTGACATAGACATCCGTCGCCCGTTCGATCGACAGCTTTTCCGTGGCAGGGATCAGATAGGATGTTTCCAGCTTCTTGCGGAACTCGGCAACCGAATCTTGCCACAAGGTGAAATACTTGTCGTCGCTGCGAAGAAGAAAATCCTTTTCGCGCCGACGCATCTGCAAGAGATTCACGGACAGCGTCGCCGTATAGGGTTGCAAGCGCCGTTCGACATCATGGATGGCGGCACGCATCCTGCCGCGCAGGCCCTCGGTCTCGCTCAGGCCTATGGCCTTGGCCTCGCGCACCATGTCCTCGAACTTGTCGCTATAGGAATTCAGAAGCTTGAGCAGATCGTTCAGCTGCTGCTCGGTCACGGTCTGGCGTCTCTGGCGCAGTTCGATGACATGTTTGCGAACGGCCATGATCGACGCATCATGCCGGGCAAGATCCGCAAGATCGCGGCTTGACAGGAAATCCTTTTCCGCGATCCGCGCCTCACCGACCGCGCGCTGGATCTCGCGCAGGCCCTGAAGTTCGGCCAGGGTGTTGACGCTGATCCGGTTGGACTCGGCCATTTGCGTCAGGCTGGCATATCCCACCACCAGGATGGCCATGAATCCAACCAGCGCAATAAAGGGAATGATCCTGATCTGGGATCCAATGGCAAGTGTCTTGTTCAGCCGCATGGCGCCATCTCGCTCCGGTCATCCCGACAATGCGTCAGACACATTGCCGAATTATGATTTCCGACCGTCACAAGGCTGAACCAAGCACGCGCCACCCCCAAGATGGCCCGGATCGTTGAAATCAGACCGCCAGCAGGCACCCACCGCGCCTGCCGGGCCCCCTGGCCCCGGTGCCTGATCTCATCGCGCGCAGCATCTCGCCCGAAGGCGCCACTGCGGTCATTGAACGTAACATGCAATACCTGTCATAAACTGCTGCTCGGCTCTTGTTTGCCCGGGACGATCGTTAAACCTGTCAGCCCCTTGTGGTAAAGGTTACAATTCCGCGAGTCACATTGCAAACAAAAATCGGAATAGCCCTTGCAGTTGTCCGACGGGAACGGGTTTTAGCATAGCGCAAAGCGCATTTTCTGGGGGTCCAGGCAGATCCGGTCGCTGCAGGCCTGTAAGGTCAGCTCGGCCATGGGGGGGCGTTCCGTCCCGTCATTGGGCGGCACCTTGGCGGCCAGATCAACAACGCCCTCATACAACGCCAGCGGGGTATCGCTGAACCGCAGCGTCTTGACCAGGGGTCTGGGATAGGTTGGCGCCGGCACCTCGTTGCCCGCAATGGTCAGACGGGTGGGAACCAGGCTCGGGACGATCCCTGCCCATTGCAACATTGCCGCGCGCCGGGAAAAGCGGCGATCGCGGCGCAGCAATGTCACCCGTCCCGCCGGACCATGCCGGAAACCCCCTCGAACGCACCGGGTTGCAGCGCCAGCGCCAGCAGGCGTTCGGGGTTGGTGGGGGGCGGGAATTGCAGCCCCTCGGCGCGGCGAAAGCCGAAGCGCCGGTAATAGGGTTCGTCGCCCACAAGGATCACGCGTTCCCAGCCCGCGTCACGCGCGCGATCAAGGCTGTCAAGGATCAAGGCCGCGCCCAGCCCCTCGCCCTGGTGGGTGGGATGGACCGCCACCGGGCCCAGCAGCAGCGCGCGGTGGCCCGCCTCGCCAATCCTGACCGGCCAATAGCGGATTGCGCCCGCGATGCCGTCAGTCGGGTCGCGCGCCACCAGCGACAACGCCCGCAGCGGGCTGATGCCGTCGCGCAGACGATAGGAACTGAGCGCCTCGCGCCCCGGCGCAAAGGCCAGGTCGAACAGGTATTCGACCTCGTCATGGTCGTCGGGCGTTTCGGGAAACAGGCGAAACATGTGTCGGGGTGCGCTCCGCGTCAAATCGGCCCCGTTTGTGGCGGGGCCGTCGTTAGCTCTGGAAATCGCCCTAGCACGCGGGTAGTCAAGGGGCAAATGCCAAGGTGAAAGAGACGCGATGTTCTACCGCCCCGAAGACGGCCACGGCCTGCCCCACAACCCGTTCAACGCGGTGATTACCCCGCGCCCGATCGGCTGGATCTCGACCCGCGGCAAGGACGGGCATGACAATCTGGCGCCCTATTCCTTTTTCAACGGCGTGGCGTATGAGCCCCCGCAGGTGATGTTTGCCTCGACCGGGGCCAAGGACAGCGTGACCAATATCCGCGAAACCGGTGTATTCTGCGTGAATGTCGTGCCTGCCGCGCTGACCGATGCGATGAATATCACCTCGGGCGGGTTTCACGCAACCGTGGACGAATTCGACGAGGCCGGGCTGGAAAAGGCCGAATGCCAGACAATCGACTGCGCGCGCGTGGCGGCCTCGCCCGCGGCGCTGGAATGCCGGATGACCCGGATCGTGCAGATCGAGGGCGCGGCCAATTTCGTTGTCTTCGGGCAGGTCACCGGCGTCTATCTGTGCGACGACTGCGTGGTTGACGGGCGCTTCGACGTCAGCCGCTTCACGCCCCTGTCACGGCTGGGATATCGCGACTATTCGACCGTCACCGAGGTGTTCGAACTGAAGCGCCCCGACGACAAGGGGTGAGGTTGAAGGGCAGCCGTTGAAACCCGGCCCCGCCCCCCGGGGCGGGCGCGAACCTGTCGTTATGGCAGTCTCGACCGCGGATGATGCCCCTCAACCATGCCCCGCGGCCAGCGCGCCAGAGCGCACGCCGTAATCGACGGCGATCTGATAATCAGGGTCGTCGTCCGAATCGACCATCAGCTGCCCTGCCCGGCTGAGCAGCTGGTGACAGTCGCGGCTGAGATGGCGCAGCTGGATGTTCTTGCCCAGCGCGCGGTATTTCGCGGCGATGGTCTCGATCGCGTTCAGCGCCGACTGGTCGGCAACCCGGCTGTCAGCAAAATCGATGATCACCATCTGGGGGTCGGTTTCCGGGGAAAACAGTTCTGTAAAACCCTCGACCGAGCCAAAGAACAGCGGCCCCTGGATCTGATAGACCTTGGCGCCCTCGGGCGTCAGCCTGACATTGGCGTGAATGCGCCGGGCATTCTGCCAAGCATAGGCCAGCGCCGACACGATGACCCCCACGACCACGGCTGTTGCCAGATCGCTGGCCACGGTGACGACCGTCACCAGCAGGATCACGAAAGCATCGGTCAGGGGCACGCGGCGCAGGATGCGCAGGGAATTCCACGCAAATGTGCCGATCACCACCATGAACATCACCCCGACCAGCGCGGCAAGCGGGATCTGTTCGATCAGCGCGGATCCGAACAGGATGAACCCCAGCAGGAACAGCGCCGCCGCAATGCCCGAAAGCCGCGTGCGACCGCCGGATTTCACGTTGATCATGGACTGGCCGATCATGGCGCACCCCCCCATGCCGCCGAACAGGCCGGTCACGGTATTGGCCACGCCCTGGGCCACACATTCCTGACTGGCGCCGCCCCGCTTGCCGGTGATCTCGCCCACCAGGTTGAGGGTCAGCAGGCTTTCGATCAGCCCGATGGCAGCAAGGATCAAGGCATAGGGAAAGATGATTTCCAGCGTTGCAAGGTTCAGCGGCACCATGGGAATATGGAATTCGGGCAGCCCGCCCTTGATGGATGCCAGATCGCCAACCCGCGGCACATCCAGCCCCATCACCAGCACCACCGCCGCCACCAGCGCGATGCCGGCCAGCGGCGCGGGGATGGCGCTGGTCACGCGCGGCATCAGCCAGATCACAGCCATGGTCAGCGCCACAAGCCCCAGCATCAGCGCCAGCGGCCAGCCGGTCAGCCACTGGCCACCTGCCAGCCCGTGACCCGCAACCTCGGCGCTGCCGGGCACCTGGAACTGGCCAAGCTGGGCCAGAAAGATGACGATGGCCAGCCCGTTGACAAAGCCCAGCATCACCGGATGCGGCACAAGGCGGATGAACTTGCCCAGCCGCAACACGCCGGCAATGATCTGCAACAGCCCCATCAGCACCACGGTGGCAAACAGATATTCCACCCCGTGACGCGCGACCAGCGACACCATGACCACCGCCAGCGCGCCGGTGGCACCCGAAATCATGCCGGGACGCCCGCCGATCAGCGCCGTGATCAGGCCAACCATGAAGGCCGCATACAGCCCCACCAGAGGATGCACGCCCGCCACAAAGGCAAAGGCGACGGCCTCGGGCACCAGCGCAAGCGCGACGGTCAGGCCGGCGAGGATCTCGATTCTGATGCGGGTGGGATTGAGAGAGGCCTCGAATGCCCCCCCTTCTGAAATGGAAAGGCGCCCCGCAAAGGACGCCAGGATCGATCTTGCCAATGTAAAATCCGTCTGGTTCGTGTTCTGATATGTGTTGTCCGGGCCTCGGTAGCAGCAAAGCGCGCAAAAAGATACTGCGACAAATGCGGGGCCGGTATTCCCTGACGTCATGGCGCGGGCCGCCGGGGCGCGATCGGCGCTTTTCATCCGGTCGCGAAATTGCCAGACTGTGGGCAGATAACAGGAGGGCGGAAAATTGGGCGAAACAGTCATCGGCATCATCGGCGGATCGGGGATCTACGACATCGAGGGGCTGGAAGATGCCCGCTGGCAGGCGGTCGAAACCCCGTGGGGCAAGCCCTCGGACGAGATTCTGACCGGGCGGCTGGGTGGCGTGAAGATGGCATTTCTGCCGCGGCACGGGCGGGGTCATGTGCAGACGCCCTCGTCCATCAACTATCGTGCCAATATCGACGCGCTGAAGCGCCTGGGCGTGACCGACCTGTTTTCGGTTTCCGCCTGCGGATCGTTCCGCGATGAAATGGCGCCGGGCGATTTCGTGATCGTGGACCAGTTCATCGACAACACGAAGGGGCGCGAAAGCAGCTTTTTCGGCCCCGGCTGCGTGGCCCATGTCTCGGTTGCGCATCCGACCTGTGCGCGCCTGCGCGACGCGGCATATGAGGCCGCGCGCGACGAAGGCATCGTCGTGCATCGCGGCGGTACCTATCTGGCGATGGAGGGGCCGCAGTTTTCAACGCTGGCCGAAAGCCGCCTGTATCGCGAGGTCTGGGGCGCCGACGTGATCGGGATGACGGGGATGCCAGAGGCCAGGCTCGCCCGCGAGGCGGAAATCTGCTATGCGACCGTCGCCATGATCACCGATTACGACAGCTGGCACCCCGATCATGGCGAGGTCGATGTGACCAGGATCATTGAAACCCTGATGGGCAATGCCGACAAGGCGCGCGGCCTGGTGCGCCGTCTGCCCGATCTGCTGGGCAAGAGGCGCGAGACATGCCCCCATGGCTGTGACCGGGCGCTGGAATACGCCATCATCACCGCGCCTGACGCCCGCGACCCCGCGCTGATCGCCCAGCTTGATGCGGTGGCGGGGCGGGTTTTGTAGAAACGGATTTATCATGAAGACAAGAAATGCAATCGCCGGCGCGGCGATGCTTGGCGCCGCATTCATGGCTTCGCCCACACTCGCAAGCAGCTATGTCATTGTCATGGGATTTGGTGGCAACAGCTGCGGCGAAGTCATCAAGCTGGTCGAAAACGGCAACAAGAACGCCACCGGGCAGATCGCCGGCTGGATACTTGGATACTGGAGCGCGGCAACCGCGTTCGTGAACGACCAGAGCTTCACCGACAAGGTCAAGGCAGCCGGCGCAAGGAAAATTTTCAGCCTGACGCTTGAGCAGTGCCGCAAGGCCGATCCCGCGACGCCCTTGATGGTCGTGACGCATCAGGCAATTCAGGCAGCCAGGTAGGGCGGTCTTCCAAACCCGCCGCCAAAAACGGCCCGGGAATCGCCCTCGCCGGGCCTCAACGCCCTAAACCCTGGTCCAAGAAGCAAGGCCGCGTGCTTTCAGGGCGCGGCATGTTCCTAAACCTTCAGTGTATGCCCGCTGCCGTTTCGGCGGATCAAAACCCCTGAACATGCAGGTTCGGATGATTTTCATTGGACTGTTGGCAAAGATCGGCAACCCCCTACCCACGGTCAATTTCCCGATGCCGGCGATCGGTCTAGATCTGTTCTTGCAAACGACGCGGCACCCCCGCCGCAGCGGCACCCCCGCCGCATCGGACAAACGTGAACCAAGACAGACACACACCCGAAAGGAACCACATAATGAAAACCCTCATGATCTCTTCCGCCATCGTCGCAGCCATCGCAGCCTCGGCCCTCTCGGCCAACGCACAGGTTGTTGCCCCGACCGCCAACAACAATGTCGTTGTTGCTCAGAACACCACCCCCCTGCTCAAGAAAAAGGTGCTGGGCACTTCGGGTACCGTCAAGGCAGTTGCCTCCAACACCGGCGATGACGACGGAAACAACAACGAGCGCGGCGAAGGTTCGGAAGGTGGCGAGGGTGGCGAGGGCGCCGGTGGCGACCACGACTGATCACCTTCAACCTTGTTGAACAATCAGGACACCCCCGGAAAATTCCGGGGGTGCCTTTTTTTGCGGGATTCAGTCTGTTATTCGCCCAGCCCTTCGATGAACGAGATGCGGAGCTTTTCCAGTGTCCTCATGCAGCCGATACCGCCAAAGATCTGATCCAGCGCCTCGGCAAAGACCGGGTCGGTCGGGCGCGCGCGAGAGAACAGGGTAATGCAGGACTGGAATTTCAGGTCATCCGGGCGCCCGAAGATCGCCTCGACCTGCTGCCATGAATCCGCCGCCCGCATCACCAGGCGGGTGCATTCGACCAGACGCGGCCCCAGCACCGGATGGGCCATGTAGGCGCTGGCCTCGGCCTTGCCGGAGAGGCCGTAAAAAGCGGCGTTCGCGCTGTGGCCCAGGCCCGCCAGCTGGGGGAAGATGAACCACATCCAGTGGCTGCGCTTGCGGCCGGTTTTCAGCTCGTGCAGCACGGTGTCATAGACAGGATCCTGGGCATCGATGAATCTTTGCAGGTCGAATTCGCTTGTCATCCGTCTTTTCCTGTTTGTTGGCGGGCAGGCCGCGCGATGCTATCACCCGCCCCCACCCGGCCCGCATGTGGTTTCACGCCGCAGCCCCAGCGGGGGCCAGCCCCCGCACCCCCGGAGTATTTCGGCAAAGAAGAAGGGGCCTCAGTCGCGGTGGCGGCGGGAATAGCCGTTGGGAGGGGGCGGCGACCAGCCTTGCAGGGCGGTGGGCTCGGGGGCGTAGATCTCGACCGCCAGTGGATGGCAGGTGGCGACGTCGCTGGAATGAGTGGTCGAACAATCCCCGCCGGGGCAGGCCGACAGCGCGCCCAGCAGGTCGATCTCGGCCACGAATTCCAGGTGGTCGCCGGGGCGCACGGGGCTGGCCTTCATGAAATACTGGTGGGTGTCGCGGGTAAAGCCCGTGCACATGAAGACATTCAACACGTCATGGACATGGTCCTCGGCCTGCATATCGGTCATGCCGGTTTGCGCGGCCAGCGCGCGGATCAGGTTGGAATGGCAGCAATGGTGATATTCGCCCCCGCCCAGCAGGGTATTGGTATAGGGATCGCAGCGGGTGCCGATCACGTCATGGACCGAGGCGCCGTCATCGTCAAACCCGTACCAGTCGAGCGTGTCGTGGGTGATGGTCGCCATCGGGCGCAGATGGGGAAATGACGACCACAGGCTGTCACCCGTGGACAGATGGGTGCCGTGCAGGGCGCGGGTCTTGCCGGAATAGAAGCGCTCGGACAGGTCGTTTGCATTCCACAGGTTGAGGTCGCCCACCTGCGGCCCCTCGGGCGCGGTGATGCGAAAGAAATGCCCCTGCGGGACGTGAAAACAGCGGGCCTCGCGCGCAGGCACGGTGACGGTTTCAAGCAGGCGCAATGTCTTTTGGGCCTTGCGGAACAACGCCATGGGGCGCGCGGGCAGGGTTTCGGCGGGATAGACGATCACGGGCGGTGCCGCACGGCGGGCGTCGGCGTCGGGCGGGGCGGGGTTTTCGGGGGTGTTTTTCATGGTCATCCTCGGGTTTTCGCATGATCCTGTATCGGATCACTGCGCCACGCAATGCGCCTGTGTCGCAGGGGCTGAAAAACCCGCGAGATACGGTTTTCGTTTGCGCGCGCATTCGCTAACAAGGGGCGAAAACAGACTCAGGTCAACAGCAAGGTTCAACCATGTCCCCATCGCGCGACGTCAAGGATTACATCCGCACCATTCCCGATTTCCCCCATGAGGGGATCATGTTTCGCGACGTGACCACGCTGTTTGCGGATGCGCGCGGCTTTCGCACCGCCATCGACCAGCTGCTGTTTCCCTATGCGGGCGAGCGCATCGACAGGGTGGCCGGGCTTGAGGCGCGGGGCTTTAT
>JAUZRU010000156.1 GCA_030950185.1 Paracoccaceae bacterium
ACATATCACCGTTTCAAGAACCGCCTTCCTTGACCGGCAAGGGCATTTTTAGTATTCAATATTTCTAATAAGTGAAAGTATCATAATCCACCTTCACAGCGGTCAGGAGGGAAGAGACATGCCGGACAACGTAACCCACGAAGAAATGGACAACGCCAAGAGCATGTCTATCATCGTGACCAAGGGTACGCTCGATTGGGCCTATCCCCCTTTCATTCTGGCCACCACTGCGGCGGCGATGGATATCAATGTCACCATGTTCTTTACCTTCTACGGCCTTGCGCTGCTGAAAAAGGATCTTGATCTCAAAATCTCGACACTGGGCAACCCGGCAATGGAAATGCCGATGATGGGCATGCACATGTCGATGCCCAATATCGTTTCTGTGATTCCGGGCGTCGATCGCATGGCAACCACGATGATGAAGAACCTCATCAAGAAAAAGGGCGTGGCCTCTATCCCCGAGCTGCGCGAAGCTGCGGTAGACCTGGATATCCGCATCATTGCCTGTCAGATGACGCTGGACCTGTTCGAACTCAAGAAGGAAGACATGATTGACGGCATCGAGATCGGTGGTGCGGCAACCTATATGGAAACCGCGACCAAGTCGGACATCAACCTCTATATCTGAGCCGCTGTTGCGGCAGAACCATTCAAAGGAAAAGGGAAAGACGAATGGCTGAACATGTACTGAACGCAGAAGGGCTCAACTGCCCGCTTCCGATCCTCAAGGCCAAAAAGGCCCTGAAATCGGTGCCGCAGGGCGAGATCCTTGTGGTGACATCCACCGATCCGGGATCGGTTGCCGACTTTGCCGCGTTCTGCAACCAGACGGGTAACGAATTGGTCAGCTCTTCCAATGAAGGCAACGTCTATCGCTTCGAGATCAAGCGCGTCTGACCTGACTTCCTGTCATGATGTTTCAAGCCCCCGTCGAAAGGCGGGGGTTTTCATTTTCGCCGGTGGCGTCTGACGAAATCGACAAAGTGGCGAACCCAGGGGTTGGCCCGGCTGGTGCGCAAATGGCAGAACCCGGCCAGCAGGTTATGCACGACGATGCCGTCATGCCGGCCGTCAATACCCGCGCCCCGGCGGATATCGCGGGCAAACCGCAAATCACCTTTAAGGTTGGCTATTCTGGCATAGTGAAACTCGTGCGCCTGCACTTCGCCACCGGGCCTTTCCCACGGGTGCAGATCGGTGTTTTCAAACTGCGCATATCCCCTGCCCTGGGGGCGTTCGCACATTTCGGCCTTGCCCGGCACCACGCCGACCATGGGCCATTGCCGACCGTTCCAGGACAGGCTTTCGCACAGATACATCAACCCGCCACATTCGGCGTAAGTGGGCATGCCGGACTCGATCGCCTGTCTGATAGCCGCACGCATGGGCTTGTTGTGCGACAAGCCTTCGGCCTGTGTTTCAGGAAATCCCCCACCAATGAACAGACCGTCAATATCGGGCAGGGCGACATCATTGAGCGTATCAAAAGGCACGAGCTCTGCGCCCTCTGCCGCAAAGGCCTCCAAGTCATCGGGGTAGTAGAAACCGAAGGCCGTGTCCTGCGCGATACCGATACGGATCTTGTCGGCACCCAACGGCGGGGCACCTCCCTGCCCTTCGCGCATATGCGCGCCCGCCTCCAGGACCGGCGCACGATCCGCAAGCGCCGCCAGATGCCCCAGATCCACGGAATCGGCCATCACCCGCCCAAAGATCTCGATCATCCGGCGTACATGGCCGGTTTCGGCGGGTGTCGTCAGGCCCAGATGGCGTTCACCTATTTCAAGTTCGCCGTTGCGCCAGACCGCGCCCAGAACCGGCAGGTCGGTATAGGTTTCGACTGCGGCACGCAGCTTGCCCTCATGCCGGGGCCCGCCAACCTTGTTGAGGATGACACCAGCAATGTTCACATCCGGATCGAACCGCGTATAACCGCAAAGCAGCGGGGCGATTCCCCGCGTCATGCCGCCGGTATCGACCACCAGAACAACCGGGGCCTTCAACAGCTTGGCCAGCGCCGCGTTGGAATCCGAGCCTTTCAGATCAACACCGTCGAACAACCCCTTGTTGGCCTCGATCAGGGACAGATCGCCACCCTGGGCATGGCTTGCGAAAAAGTCGCGCAGTTCGTCCCGGCCCATCGTGTTGAAATCAAGGTTATAGCACGCGCGCCCGCTGGCAGCTGACAGCCACATCGGGTCGATATAGTCCGGTCCCTTCTTGAAGGTCTGCACCTTGCGGCCATATTCGCCAAGTGCGCGGGCAAGACCCGTGGATACGACTGTCTTGCCCGAGGATTTATGCGCTGCGGCGATCAGAAAGCGGGACATCGCCAGTTCCTTTCAGGGGCAGATAATCCTTGTCCCGCGCCGCCCACAGATGTTCGGCCTGCACTTGCGCTTCCTCGATGCTGTCAGCCTTGCCCATGGTCCGCAGCGTGATCGCCAGCGTGCCAGTGATCGAGGCCTCGGCATAGGGGTTGTCGGCGGCGCCCCTCCACATGTCGATCAGGTCATCGATCTGCATGTTTTCATCGGCCTGCTGGTGCGGATCAGCCAGCAACGCGGGCCATGTTTCAGACGACGGCTCGGCATCGCCAAGGGTTGTCCAGACGACAGTGGGCTTGTTGGGGCGGCGCTCGATCTCGCCGCCTTCGCCGCGAAAGACTGCCATGCGGGGCTGGCCCAGTATTTGCGCGGCGCCCGCGTGGATGTCCATGAATCCACGGTGGAAAATCCCCTGCATCATCGTCGGCGCATTGAACGGGTTGAGCATCCGCGAGAACGAATGCACAGGCGAGCGCAGGCCCAGGATCGGCCGCAAATCGATCATCTCGCGCAGCCTCGGGCTGAGAACCTCAAGCGGGACATAGGCAAAATTGCGGGCGTTAATGTGATCGGCCGCCTCTTGCAAGCTGCCTGCCGAAGGAAAGCCCAGCCGCGCAAGTGCCTCGCTGGTATAAACACGCCCCGGCGTATGCCCCTCGGTGCCGTGCATGAAAACCCGATAACCGGCATTGGACAGCGCCAGAACCGATAGCAGGAACCAGGGCAGCTGAATCCGTTTTCCTGCATAGGACGACCAGTCGAGATCGATCTCGGGGATGTTGTCCGGCAGCTCGAAAGTCGCACGCGCACCAAGGGTGAAGCCCGCGATTTCCTCGGGCGCCTCTTCCTTGAGGCGCAGCAACATCAGAAAGGCGCCGATCTGTTCGGGCAGTGCCTCGCCGCGCAAGATCATCGACATGGCCTCGCGCGATTCCTCCAGTGTCAGATGGCGCTGTTTTGTCTTGCCGCGGCCAAGAATGGCAACGAAACGCGAAAACGGGTGTGCTTGCTGCATGGCTTGTCCTGACTCCGTGTGCCGGGCGCCAGACGCGCCCGGATTCACTGTTGTCCTACATTCGCATCCGACAGGTTTGTCGGCAAGATGCGCAAAATCTTCATACCAAAGCCCGTAATTGCAAGGGCCAGGGCTACACCGCCCATTCCAAGCAGAAACTCGGGCAGGCTTGGTGAATAATTGTGTACCACGCCGTCACCAAAACTCGAGCTGGCGGTAAAGCCGGGGAAGGTATCCAGCGGGAAGGCCTGCCCGCCGATCACGATGACATAAACCTGTGCAAAGCCGCCCAACACAACCAGCACCGAGGCCAGAATGATCGAGGCCGGTTTGGAGCCGCCAGTCGGGTGAAAGACCAGTGCCATCGGGATCAACCCACCGATAATGACCTGCCCAACCCAGAACAGGGTTGTATAGATCCCCCCGTCAGACAGGATGAACCGTTCGACCCCGCCATTGCGTGCCCAATAGTTGCTGGTCAGGTGCTGAACGGCGGTGAAATACAGCACCAGTGCCGCGAAAATACCCAGCAGACGGCCAAGGCGCCGCAGCAGCTTGGGGCCAAGCTTGCGCTCGGTGACCCTTGTGGTGAAGGTCAGCACAAGGATGAACACAGCCAACCCGAAGGCAAAGGACATCACGATGAACAGCGGCGCCATGATGGCGGATTCATAGGCCGAACGCGCCACCAGCCAGCCAAAGATCGACCCCGTGCCGGTGGTCAGCGCCAAACGCCAGACAAAGGCCACGAAACCGGCCGTCTTGACGGCTTTTGCAGGCATCCCGCGGGCCATCTGGGTAAACAGATATACGCCCACGATCGCGAAGAACCCGTTATACAGGTAGATGTTCCACGCAAAGATCGAGCTGAAATTATACTTGGTCATGGCAACGATCAGGCGATCGGGGCGGCCCAGATCAAGCACAAGAACGGCAAGGCCTCCCGCCAGAAGGGCCATTGCCAGCAAGGCCGACAGGCGCGACAGGGGCTTGTAGGGGGTCTTGCCAAACACGCTGGCGATCGAGGCGATGTTCAGCGCGCCCGACGCGGCAACGATCAGAAAGATCGCAAAGACATGGGGCAAGCCCCAGACGATCTGGTTGTTCATGCCGGTGACAATATGTCCGTGCTCTTCCATGTAAAACACGGCACCGGCGGCCGCCAGGATAAAGACCCCCAGCAGAACCGCAGCCTGCAATATCGCGCGGTTGGCCGGAATTTCCCGATAGATCATGCGTTCCATGTTCCTGCCCCCTTAAAGATTCTGATAGCGCACACCAGGGTTCAACCCCAGGTCATCGCGCAGGGCGGTTGACGGATAGTTGGCCAGCGCCTTGGAAATCTCGCTTTCGGGATCCTTGAGATCACCAAAGATCATGGCGCCATTGCCCGTGGCCGTACAAGCCTCGACACAGGCCGGCGTGCCCCCTGCATCGACACGATGCACGCACAGGGTGCAGCTTTCCACGGTTCCCTTGCCGCGCGGGGCCCAGGTCTTTTGTTCGTCAACGATGTTTTCATGAATGAACGAACGTGCCGGGTAGGGACACGCCATCATGCAATAGCGGCAGCCGATGCAGAG
>JAUZRU010000157.1 GCA_030950185.1 Paracoccaceae bacterium
GGCGCTGCCGCCCGTGTTCCGCTGGCTGGCCGATCAGGGGGGGATCGAAAGCGCCGAGATGCTGCGCACCTTCAACGCGGGTGTGGGCATGGTGCTGGCGGTCGCGCCGGGGCAGGCCGATATGCTGGCCGGCCTGCTGGCGCAGGAGGGCGAGCAGGTCATCCGTCTGGGGCAGGTCGTCGCGGGCGAGGGCGTGACCTGCAAAGGCGCGTTGAGATGAGCCACAAGCGCGTCGCCATCCTGATTTCGGGCGGCGGCTCGAACATGGAGGCGCTGGTGCGTTCGATGACCGGCGACCACCCGGCGCGCCCGGTGCTGGTGCTGGCCAACCGGCCCGATGCGGGCGGTCTGAAACGCGCGGCCAGGCTTGGCGTGCCCACCGCGATGGTCGATCACCGCCCCTTTGGCACGGATCGCGCGGCATTCGAGGCTGCCCTGACCGACGCGCTGGAACAGGCGCGCCCCGACATCATCGCGCTGGCCGGTTTCATGCGCATCCTGACGCCTGCCTTTATCAACCGCTGGCGTGGGCAGATGCTGAACATCCACCCTTCGCTGTTGCCCAAATATCGCGGGCTGCACACCCATGCCCGGGCGATCGAGGCGGGCGACGCGCAGGCAGGCTGTTCCGTTCACGAGGTCACGGCCGAACTCGACGGCGGCCCGGTGCTGGGGCAGGCGCGGGTTGCGATCCTGCCCGGCGACACGCCCGAGACCCTGGCCGCGCGGGTGCTGGAACAGGAACACCGCCTGTATCCGGCCGTGCTGCGCCGCTTTGCGGCAGGCGACCGCAGGCCGCTGTTTCTGTGAGGGCGCGATGAAGGGGCAGCCGGTTTCCACCATTCGCAACCTTGGCCCCGCGTCCGAGGCAAGCTATGGGCGCGCCGGCATCCATACGGCGCAGCAGCTGCGCGAACTGGGCGCGGACGAGGCCTATCGCCGCCTGCTGGCGGCCGGCACGAAACCCCATTTCATCGGCTATTACGCGCTGGTCATGGGGTTGCAGGGGCGGCCCTGGAATGATTGCCAGGGCAAGGAGAAAGAGCGCCTGCGCAAGGTCTTTGACGAACTGTGTGCCGAATCCACCCGTGTCGGGGGCGCACCGCCGGGGATCGAGAAGATGCTGGACCGCATCGGTGTGGTGGCCTCAGGCCGAAACAAGGGCGCGTCGCGCGGCTGAATGGCAGCCGGTCATCGGCAAAGTCTTGCCACCCGTGGTGTCAATTTGATCTTCGTGGGTTTTCATGGGGCTTGTGATCGCGTTAGCTGGGCGCGGAATCGAATGCCCGTGAAAATGAGGAAAACATGAAAAACATTCTGCTGGTGGCCGCATTGGCCGGACTTGTTGCTGCGCCTGCTGGCGCCGGTGCGCTGAAATGCCTGCCGAATTACTATCAGGGCTCTAACGCAGCCCTGCTGACCGGCTATAACAAGAAAATGGCCAGGGAAAACGCTGTGATCAGCTGGGCAACCCGTGTGACGGCCTCGGTCGGACCGTTCTATAACGACTGGAAGATTGCCCGTAACAAAAGCTTCAGCTGCGTGAAAAAGGGGCGGCTGTACAAATGCACCGCGCGGGCGCAGGCCTGCCGCACCCCGAACAAAAAGAAATGAAGGTGGCGTTCGGGCCCTTCTGAAGCCTGGCTGGTTGACCGCAAGGCGGCAAGCTGTCTATTGCTCGGGCGCCGTGTTATTGCGGTGCCCGGCCCAAGGCAACAACGGAAGGCGCGATGAATCTGATCCTGTTCTTCAACGGCATGGTGCTGGTAGCATCCGCCGTGCTGATGGGTGGCGTTGCCCTGATGTTTCGCGCCACGGCCGATCTGTTCGTGACGTCAGGCCTGGTTGCCGGTGTGCTTGGCGGGGTGCTGGCTATCGTGGGATGGGCGGGCCCAGGCGGATTCAGGCGCAGGCATATCTTTGTTCTGACCGCGACATCCTGGATCACGGCGGCAATCGCTGGTGGGCTGCCCTTGTGGATGTGGGGGATGTCCGCGACAGATTCGTTCTTCGAGTCGATGTCGGGGTTGACGACCACCGGCTCGACAGTGATGTCGGGGCTGGACTCGACAACACACGGCATCCTGTTCTGGCGGGCGCTGCTGCAATGGGTTGGCGGGGTCGGGATCATCGTGACAGGCATGGCGATCTTGCCGATCCTCAAGGTCAACGGGATGCAGCTGTTCCGCAGCGAAAGTTCGGAAAGCGGTGAAAAGGAGCTGAAAAGCGCGGCCAGTTTTGCCGCCGCGACCGCCTGGGTCTATTTCCTGCTTTCGGTGGGCTGCGTGATTGCCTACATGGCCGGCGGGATGAGCGTGTTCGATGCCGTGACCCACGCCATGGCCACCCTCTCGACCGGGGGATATTCGACGCATGACGCGTCGATGGGGTATTTCGACAGCAGTTTCATCCAGTGGTCGGCCATCCTGTTCATGATATTGGGCGGCATGCCCTTTGCCTGGTTCATCCGCGCCTATAACCGCCGGATCTTTTCGTCCGAGCAGCTTCGGGTCTATCTGCCGGGCCTGGCGCTGGTCGTGCTGGTGCTGACGTTCTGGCGCGTTGCGACATCGGATTCGGCGCCTCTGGATGCGCTGCGCGAGGTAGCCTTTTCCGTGGTGTCGGTGGTGACGACCACAGGTTTTGCCGTGACCGACTATACTACATGGGGAACGCTTGCGGTCACCGCCTTTTTCTTTCTGACGGCAATCGGGGGCTGCACCGGCTCGACGGCCGGCGGCATCAAGATCATGCGGTGGATCATCTCGGCCAAGGCGATCTTTACCTCGGCGCGCTCTATCCAGTATCCGCATGGCGTGTTTACCGCACGCTACGAGGGCAGGGTGATCGAAACCGAAGTTCTGGATGGCGTGATCGGCTTTTTCACGATGTTCTTTCTGTCTGTCGCGGGGATGACATTCGCACTGAATTTCATCGGGCTGGATCTGGAAACCTCGCTCAGCGGGTCATTGACCGCACTGATGAATGTCGGCCCCGGAATTGGGGGCGTGATCGGGCCATCGGGCAATTTTTCATCCCTGCCGGACGCGGCCAAATGGGTGCTGTCTTTCGGCATGTTCCTGGGCCGGCTTGAAATCATGACCGTATTGATCCTGCTGACGCCTGGCCTCTGGCAGAAATAGGGGCGGTGTTCCCCCCTGGTCAGCCCTTGCCGCCGAAGACCCTTGCCAGCCCGCCCTCATGCGCCGCGCGAATGTCGGACAGGGGAAGGCTTGCCGCGCCAAGGGCGATATCCCGACCGCTGAACTGTCCGATCACGCGCGCCGGCACGCCGGCCTTTTCGGCCTCGACCAACAGGCGTTCGGCGTTGCGCGTTGCCAGCAGATAGCGTGCCTGATCCTCGCCAAAGAACCAGCCCGTGTCGCCGCCTTCCAGCCGCACACCCACATTGCCCGCCAGCGCCATCTCTGCTGCCGCCAGCGCGAGCCCGCCATCGGACAGGTCATGCGCCGCCGAGATCAGCCCGCGCGCATGGGCCTTGCGGACGAATTCGCCATTGCGGCGCTCGGCCTTGAGGTCAACGGGCGGGGCCTCGCCCTCGTTTCGGCCGAACAGTTCAGCCAGCAGGGCAGACTGGCCAAGATGCCCGCGGGTCTGCCCAATCAGAACCAGATCGTCGCCCTCATGCGGGATCATGCGGATCAGTTGATCCAGGCTTTCCAGCAGCCCCACCGCGCCAATCGTGGGGGTGGGCAGGATCGCCTCGCCGTCGGTTTCGTTATACAGGCTGACATTGCCGGAAACGATCGGCATGTCCAGCATGCTGACGGCCAGGCCGATGCCCTTGATGCAGGAAACGAACTGGCCCATGATCTCGGGCTTTTCGGGGTTGCCGAAATTCAGGTTGTCGGTGCTGGCCAGCGGTCTGGCGCCGGTTGCGCACAGGTTGCGGAATGCCTCGGCCACGGCCTGCTTGCCGCCTTCAAAGGGGTCGGCCTTGCAATAGCGCGGAGTCACGTCGCTGGTGAATGCCAGCGCCTTGCCGGTGTCATGCACCCGCACGACGCCCGCGTCGGATCCGGGCCGCACAACCGTGTCGGCCATCACCATGTGGTCATATTGTTCCCACACCCAGGCGCGCGAGGCATAGTTGGGCGTGCCGACCAGTTTCAGCAGCGCATCGGTTGGGTCGATTTCGGGAATGTCGCCCAGCGGCGCGGGTGCGGGCGGGGTCGCGCGGGGGCGGTCATATTCGGGGGCCTCGCCCGATAGCGCCTTGAGCGGCAGATCGGCCACCAGTTCATTGCCGTGAAAGATCAGGAAACGGTCTTGGGCGATGGTTTCCCCGACAATGGCGAAATCCAGATCCCATTTCTCGAACACCGCCTTGGCGATGTCTTCCTTTTCGGGATCCAGCACCATGAGCATGCGTTCCTGGGATTCCGACAGCATCATTTCATAGGCGGTCATGTTTTCTTCGCGCACCGGCACGCGATCGAGGTCGAGCCGGATGCCCAGATTACCCTTGTCGCCCATCTCGACGGCGCTGCATGTCAGCCCCGCCGCGCCCATGTCCTGGATCGAGATCACCGCCCCGGTTTCCATCAGCTCCAGCGTCGCCTCCATCAGGCGTTTTTCTGTAAAGGGGTCGCCGACCTGCACGGTGGGGCGCTTGTCCTCGATGGTGTCGTCGAATTCGGCGCTGGCCATGGTGGCGCCGCCCACGCCGTCGCGCCCGGTCTTGGCGCCCAGATAGACGACAGGCCGACCCACGCCGCTGGCGGCCGAGTAGAATATCCTGTCGGCATCCGCCAGGCCCGCGGCAAAGGCGTTGACCAGGCAATTGCCGTCATAGGCGGCGTCAAAGCGCAGCTCG
Organism: Paracoccaceae bacterium; assembly: GCA_030950185.1. Classification (GTDB taxonomy): domain Bacteria; phylum Pseudomonadota; class Alphaproteobacteria; order Rhodobacterales; family Rhodobacteraceae; genus UBA5972. Next base: position 4,838 of record JAUZRU010000157.1, read on the forward strand.
CCGCCGATGGTGGGCACGCCGAAACAGTTGCCATAGCCGCCAATGCCCTCGATCACGCCATTTACCAGCGATTTCGTTTTCGGGTGGTCGATGCGCCCGAAAGACAGGCTGTTCATGGCGGCAATCGGGCGCGCCCCCATGGTGAACACGTCGCGCAGGATGCCGCCAACGCCGGTGGCCGCGCCCTGATAGGGCTCGATATAAGAGGGGTGGTTGTGGCTTTCCATCTTGAACACCACCGCCTGCCCGTCGCCGATATCGACGACACCGGCATTTTCACCGGGGCCGCAAATCACCTGCGGCCCCTCGGTGGGCAGCGTGCGCAGCCATTTCTTCGAGCTCTTGTAGGAACAATGCTCGTTCCACATGGCCGAAAAGATGCCCAGCTCGGTAAAGCTGGGCGTGCGTCCCAGCAGGTCGAGGATACGCTGATACTCGTCGGGCTTGAGGCCGTGGGCTTCGATCAGCTCGTCGGTGATTTCGGGTTCGGTTTGCACTGGTTTTCCCCCAATCAGGCCCGGTGAGGCATGGTTCACGCGCCTTTTAGGGCGCATGGGACGCAAGGGAAAGAGGTGAATCGCCACGGTGGCGCTGTCCGCTGCGGTTTGCATGGGTTGGGCTGTCTGTGCCGGCCTGCGATGATGCCGCGGTGCAGCGAAAACGCTTGCCCTGCCGGGCTATCGGGGTATTCTGACCGCCAAAGGAAAGATGGATATGGCAGAATACCCAAGGATTCAAAGGCTTGAAAGGGACAGCGAGGTTCCTGCCCATGTCTATGGCGCGCGGGCCAACCGTCTGGCGCGGCTGCGCAGCCTTGGATTGCCCGTGCCGCTGGCCTATGCGGTTTCGATCCCGACCGTGCATGCCATTGCCGCCGGCCATTTGCCCGATGTTGCCGGCCTGCTGGAACAGTTCGGCGAAAGGGGTATCGTTTCGGTGCGCTCCAGCCCCGTGCGCCGAGAATGGGGTGGCCCGCATACGCTGCTGAATGTGGGGCTGAACGATTCGACCCATGAAAAGCTGTGCCATCGGCTGGGGAAAGAGGCCGCAAATGCCCTTTATTGCCGGTTCGTACAGGATTATTCGATCAATGTCGCCCGCCTTGATCCCGAGGCCTTTGCAGGCCTTGGCGATTCAGCCTGTGGGAAAAGCGAGGCGCTGGAAGCTGCGCTGGCGATCTATGAATCCGAAACGGACGAGCCGTTTCCGCAGGATCCGGTGTGCCAGCTTGAACAGGTGCTGCGTTCCATGGCGCGGGCATGGGAGGGCACGTCGCAGCGCATCCTGCGCATGGCGCGCGGTGCCCCGGCCGATGCGGGGCTGGGGCTGATCGTGCAGCGCATGGCGCTGGGGCTTGGCAAGGGTGCAAGCGGTGCGGGCGTCGTGCAGTTCGTCAAGCCTTCGACGGGCGAGCCGGCGGTGCGCGGGCGCTACCTGCCGCGCAGCCAGGGGCGCGATGCAATTCAGCCGGACCGCCGCGCATCCTATATCGTGTCGGACCCGCGCGGCCCCTCTCTTGAGGATACCAACCCCGAAGTCCTGAATGACCTGCGCCGCTTTGCCGATATTGCGCGCATGGGCTGTCACGACGCCCTGCGGCTGGAATTCACCGTCGAGGACGGCAAGACATGGCTGCTGGATGCGGCGCCGGCCAAGCGCAGCCCGCGCGCGGCGGTGCGTATCGCCGTCGATCTGGCGCTGGACGGGGCCATCAGCCGGAAATCGGCGCTGCTGCGGGTGGAACCGTCCAACCTGCAACAGCTGCTACATCCGCAGGTCGATCCTGAAAGCACGCTTGAACCCTTTGCCCGCGGCCTTGCCGCCAGCCCCGGCGCCGCCTGCGGGCGGATCGTGTTTTCGGCGAATGCGGCGCAAGCCAGCGCGGCACGCGGCGAGGCCTGCATTCTGGTGCGTCATGAAACCAGCCCCGAGGACATTCGCGGCATGCACTCGGCGCGCGGGGTGCTGACCGAACGCGGCGGCATGACCAGCCATGCGGCGGTGATCGCGCGCGGCCTCGGCCTGCCCTGCGTCGTGGGCGCGACCGGCGTGACGCTGGATCTGCGCGCCCGCAGCCTGACCACATCCGAAGGCCATGTGTTTCACGAGGGCGATGTGATCACGGTTGACGGCACCAATGGGCTGGCGCTGGCCGGCGAGGTGCCGATGATGCAGCCTGAACTTGATGGCGCTTTTGCGACCTTGATGGAGTGGGCGCGCGAATTCTGTGACATCGGCATCCGGGCCAACGCCGACACCCCCCATGATGCGCGCATCGCCCGCGCTTTCGGGGTCGAGGGGATCGGATTGTGCCGCACCGAACACATGTTCTTCAACGAAGATCGCCTGACGGTGATGCGCGAGATGATCTTTGCCGATGACGAATCCGACCGGCGCGCGGCGCTTGACCGTCTGCTGCCCATGCAGCGCACCGATTTCATCGAGCTGTTTCACATCATGCGGGGGCAGCCGGTAACCATTCGCCTGTTCGACCCGCCCCTGCATGAATTTCTGCCGCATTCGCGCGAGGCCATGCAGGAACTGGCCGAGGCGATGGACATTCCGGTCAGCCAGGTGATTGCGCGGGCCGAAAGCCTGGCGGAATTCAACCCCATGCTGGGCCTGCGGGGCGTGCGTCTGGGCATTACGGTTCCCGAAATCTATGAAATGCAGGCCCGCGCGATTTTCGAGGCAACGGTCGAGGCCTCGCGCAAAGGGGCGGCCGTGGTTCCCGAAATCATGATCCCGCTGGTTTCTGCCGCGCGCGAGGTCGATCTGGTGCGCGCGCGCATAGATGCCGTCGCCGCAGCAGTGCGCACCGAGGCAGGCGTTGATTTCACCTACCGGCTGGGGGTGATGGTCGAAACCCCGCGGGCGGCCCTGCGCGCCGGCGACATGGCGGCGAATGTGGCCTTTTTCAGCTTTGGCACCAACGACCTGACGCAGATGACCTATGGGCTCAGCCGCGATGATGCCGGCCGTTTCATGAGCACCTATGTCAACCAGGGCGTCTTTGCCGAGGACCCGTTTCACACGCTCGACCTTGACGGCGTAGGCGAGCTGCTGTCGATCGCGTCCGAACGTGGCCGTGCGTCCAACCCCGATATCGTGCTGTCGGTTTGCGGCGAACATGGGGGGGATCCGGCTTCGATCGAATTCTGCCGCATGGCGGGGTTCAATTACGTCAGCTGTTCGCCCTATCGTGTGCCGGTGGCAACGCTTGCAGCTGCCCAGAGCGCGGTCAGGGGAACCCAGAAAATGACCGAGGATCCGGTTGTCACATGATGCGACGGCGCGATTCGGCTGAATGGGTAAATATTTCGCGAATGACCATGAAAATGCCCCAATTGGCAGTAAAATGGCTGACTGTCTGTTGTTCGGCGACAACAGATCGTCTGCGGATCATCGCCGGGCCTGTATAAGGACGGGGCGATTCGCTAGATCGAAACAAAACAAGACCGAGGCAGTAGCAGATCTGGAGGGCCGGTAAATGCGGCTTTTGAAACAACTTGCACTTGTTGCGGTGGCATTTTCATGCTCGCTGCCAGCCGTGCATGCGCAAGGCAGGCTGAGCAGTTCGAACAGCGCGGTGCCCGAGGCCATGCGCGCCCGCATCGTGACCATGCTGGGGCAGGAGATCTCGGTTCTCAGGCGCAGCTCGGGCGAGCGACTGGCCAAGCTGGCGATGGGCACACCCTTGCGGCCGCGTTTCAGCTGGCCTTTTGGTGGCCGCAAAAAGGCCGACAACTTTCCGTTCACGGCTGAAAAACTTGCCGCCATGCCCAAGGCACATGGTGGGGCCCAGTGGCGTTGCCTGACCGAGGCGCTGTATTTCGAAGCCCGCGGCGAAAGCGTGAAGGGCCAGTTTGCAGTTGCCGAGGTCATTCTCAACCGCGTCGATTCCCGGGCTTTTCCGAATTCGGTTTGCGGTGTCGTGCGGCAGGGCACCGGGCGCGGGCGCTATTCCTGCCAGTTCACCTATAACTGCGATGGCAAGGCCGAGGTCTTTACCGACCCGAAGGCCTATGAACAGGTGGGCAAGGTTGCGCGCATCATGCTGGACGGCCAGCCCCGCACCCTTACGGCGGGGGCGACCTACTATCACAGCACGTCCGTCAACCCCAGCTGGGCGCGAAAATTCACCCGAACCGCGACCATCGGCGTTCACAAGTTCTATCGCGACGACAGTCGGCGCTATAGCGCGAACTGAGCAATCCCGGCACTGACCCGCAGGGGCGCTTTTCGGGCGTGAAACGGCGCAAAGTTGTCTTGTTCGTCTGCATGTCGCCGTATAACAGGGCGCATCACCACGGCGGAGGGGAACATGTCCGACGAAACCAGCCTGGCCTTTGAACTGCCGCATGCGCGCTCGGTCGCGACCGGTTCCGACCGGGGTGGCGACCCGCTTGACCGCATTTCGGTGCGGGATCATGTCAGGCAGGTGGAAATCGGTGCATTTCAGTCAGAGCGCGGTGTCACGCAAAGGGTGCGGTTCAACATCGTGCTCGAAGTTGCCCGACACGCCGCCGCACAATCGGATGATGTCGACAAGGTTCTTTCATATGACACCATCATCGAGGCCATCGACGAACAGCTTGCGGCCGAGCGGATAAACCTTCTGGAAACCCTGGCCGAGCGGGTGGCCGAAAGGGTTCTGGTCAATCCGCGCGCGGTGCGGATATTCGTGCGGATCGAAAAGCTTGACCGTATCCCCGGCGCGCTGGGGGTTGAAATCGTGCGCAGCAGGGTCACGGCCGACAATGTCGTGCGGCCGGTCATCCCCAGCGCCGAGATCCCCCCAAGCGAGGTTCACCCGCTGGTCGTTTTTCTGCCCAACGCCGTTTTGCATTCGGATGATCTGCCCGGCTGGCTGGATTCGATAGCCGCCCATGAGCCCCCGGCGATCATCTGTCTTGAACAGGTGGCGGGCCCTGTTCCGCGGGCGGATGTGGCCGCCGCCAGCCGGCGCATATCGCTGCTGGCAATCGAGCAGAATGCCTGGATACTTGCCGGCAAGGACCGGCGCTGTGTGGTTGTGGACAGCCGAACCGAGCTGGAATGGGCCATGAAGCACGGGCAGATGTCCGTCTGGGCGCCTTCAAAGCTGGTTCTTGATGCGCGCGAGGGGCCCGAGGATGAAACGCCGCTTGGGCTGGCCCGCTGGTTCGCACGGTCGTTTTCGGCGCAGTCTCTGGTTCTGGCGGGCGGTTTCGGTGCGGAAACCACGGATGACATGCAGCGGGTCGTGACGGCGCCCGGGGATCTCTGACCGGGCAGGGGGGCGCTGCCCCCGTCGCTGATGCGACCCCCCCGGAGTATTTGAGCAAAGAAGAAACATGGGTGAACGGCAATATTACAGACCGATCGTGCAGAGTGATGCGCTGCGCCCGGAGGGGGCGGTGTCGCTGGCGGGCGGGCCGTTGTGGTTTGATCGTGTCGAGATCATGCGGCGCGGGCAAATGGGCGGGCTGGTGCCTGCAAGGGACGTTCCGGCAGATGTGTTGAGGTGGCTGAGTGCGCAACGCGCGCCGATTTGCGGGCTGGACTGGACGCGGCCGCGCCTTTTGGGGGTGGTGAATGTGACGCCCGACAGTTTTTCCGACGGCGGCAGGTTTTTTCAGGCCTCCAGCGCGGTCGAGCATGGGGTCGCCCTTGTGGCGGCAGGCGCGGATATTCTGGATGTGGGGGGTGAGTCGACCCGACCCGGTGCGCAGGAGGTTGCCGTTGATGACGAGATCGCGCGCGTGGTGCCCGTGATCGAGGGGTTGCGCACCGCCGGTCTGCGTGTGCCGATTTCGGTCGATACCCGCAAGGCCGAGGTCGCCCGCGCGGCGCTGGCGGCAGGGGCGGATCTGGTCAATGACGTCAGCGCCTTTGCGTTCGATCCCGACATGGCCGGGGTTGTTGCGCGTTTGGGTGCGCCGGTCTGCCTGATGCATGCGCGCGGCACACCGGAAACCATGCAGAAGGATCCCCGTTACGACAATGTCGTGCTGGATGTCTATGATGCGCTTGAGGCGCGGATCCGGCTGGCCGAGGCGGCCGGGATCGCGCGTGACCGCATCCTTGTTGATCCCGGTATCGGGTTCGGCAAGACGCAGGCGCATAACCTGGCATTGATAAGGGCGCTCGGCCTGTTTCATGGGTTGGGCTGTCCGATCCTGCTGGGGGTTTCACGCAAGCGTTTCATTGGCACGATAGGGGGTGAACCCGAAGCGAGCCGCCGCGCGCCCGGATCAATCGCCGTTGGGCTGGCCGGGCTTGCGCAGGGGGTTCAGATGCTGCGCGTGCATGATATAAGAGAAACACGGCAGGCCGTCTTGCTGTGGCAGGCGGCGGTTGGCGTGACACATATTGAAGGTTGATTGATGACACGAGAATTGTTCGGAACCGACGGCGTGCGCGGGCGCGCCAATTCATTTCCCATGACGGCAGAGGTCGCCATGCGGCTTGGCGCGGCGGTGGGGCAGTATTTCCGCCGGGACAAGGCCGAACACCGGGTGGTGATCGGCAAGGATACGCGGCGCTCGGGCTACATGCTGGAAAACGCGCTGACGGCGGGGCTGACCTCGACCGGCATGAATGTGCTGCTGCTTGGGCCGGTGCCGACGCCGGCGGTGGGGTTTCTGACGCGCTCCATGCGGGCCGATCTGGGGGTGATGATCTCGGCCAGTCACAACCCGCATTATGACAATGGAATCAAGTTCTTCGGCCCCGATGGTTACAAGCTTTCGGACGAGGCAGAGGCCGAAATCGAGCGC
>JAUZRU010000158.1 GCA_030950185.1 Paracoccaceae bacterium
CGCCGCGCTGGAACACAAGGAAAGTTTCGCCGACACCATGCCGTTTGCCCGCATGAAGCTGCGCCTCAAGCGCGAGATCGTGACCATGGGCCAGCCGGATGTCGACCCCCTTAAAGGCACCGGCCATTATGTCGAGCCGGCCGAATGGAACGAGCTGATCGCATCCGACGACGTAGTGGTAATTGACACCCGTAATGATTACGAGGTCGCCATCGGCACGTTCGAGGGCGCGGTTGACCCCCGGACCCGCAGCTTTCGTGAATTTCCGAAATGGTGGGAAGAAAACCGCGACCGCTTTCACAACAAGCGTATCGCCATGTTTTGCACGGGCGGTATCCGGTGCGAGAAATCCACCAATTTCCTGCGCCAGCAGGGGATCGACGAGGTCTATCACCTCAAGGGCGGCATCCTGAAATATCTGGAAGAAGTGCCCGAATCCGAAAGCCGCTGGAATGGCGAGTGTTTCGTTTTCGACGGCCGGGTTTCGGTGGGCCACGGGTTGCAGCCCGGCCCGTATGATTTGTGCCACGCCTGCCGTCGGCCCATCGCACCAGAGGACCGCGCACGCCCCGAATTCGAGGAAGGCGTCTCATGCCACCAGTGCGTTGACGAATATGACGAAGAACGCCGCGCGCGCTTTCGCGAAAGGCAGAAACAGATCAGGCTGGCCCGCGAGCGTGGCGAGGCGCATCTTGGAAGGAAGATGACCGGATGATCCCTTTCGCACATAGGGGCAGGGGCACCTGATGGGCAAGGCGATGGGCAGTGATCTTTCGCGACGCTATCACGCGCTGGTCGGCAGCGGCGACATCAGTTTCGACGCTGCCCAGCAGGAAGTGCTGGCGATTCTCGATGATATACGCACCTCGCTCGAGGCGACCTCTCAGCGCCGGCCCAATGCGCTTTCATCATGGCTGACCAAACGCAGCCCGTTGCGCTATCCAGGCCCTGCGCGTGGGCTGTATTTGTGGGGCAGCGTCGGTGTCGGCAAGACAATGCTGATGGATCTGTTCTTTTCGGCCACGCGAATCGAACGCAAGCGGCGGGTGCATTTTCATGCCTTCATGCAGGAAATTCACGAGGCCATGCACCGCGCCCGGCAAAAGGGCACGGCCGATCCGATAACGCCCGTGGCACGCGATGTTGCCGCCAAGGCGCGGCTGCTGTGTTTTGACGAGATGCAGATTTCCGACATCACGGATGCGATGCTTGTGGGGCGGCTGTTTGAAAAGCTGTTTGAATCCGGTGTGACCATCGTCACCACCTCGAACCGGGCGCCTGATGATCTGTACAAGAACGGCCTCAACCGGCAGCTTTTTCTACCGTTTATCGACCTGATCAAGCAGAAGATGACAGTCGTCCATCTTGGCGGCGAAACCGATTACCGGCGCGAAATCCTGCGTGGGCAGGAAACCTGGTTTTCGCCGCTGGGACCCGAGACCCAACGCAAGATCGACCGCATCTGGACCGACCTGGCCCATGGCGAGGGCAGCCCGCTTACCCTGATCGTCAAGGCCCGAAAATTCACCCTTCCGCGGTATTGCAACGGGGTCGCGCGGGCGACATTTGCAGACCTGTGTGAAAAACCCCTTGGGGCCGGCGATTATCTGGCCCTTGCCAAGGCGGTTCGCGTTCTGTTGATCGAGAACATCCCGATCATGTCACGCGCAAATGCCAATGAGGCAAAACGTTTTGTGACCCTGATCGACACATTGTACGAGGCCGGAACCCGCTTGATCTGTTCGGCCGAGGCCGAGCCGGACGCGCTGTATATGCAAGGTGAGGGGGCGTTCGAATTCGAGCGAACCGCATCCCGGCTGAATGAAATGCGCTCTCGGGGTTGGGGGCATCACAAATCTTAGGGTCGGGACAGAAGTGGCTCGGTTCGTTTGAGCTGTTTCGGGCATTGTCATAAGGGCATCACCCGCTCTGTCATGCTGCGATCGGTAGCGCTCGCAGCGGTTCATGATATGCACAACTTTATCGTCGCCCTCCCACCGCACTTGCTTGTCAAACAACAGGTGGGCAACGCCACCTGATTGCGGCACTGTCTGTGGGCTGTCCGACCGAGGATAGGGGATGATGCCAACCCATTCAGCGGGCGCTGCATATTCGACTGTCGGCGGTGCCGCCACCTGGGAAATTACCGGGTGCGATTGCAACGACAAAGCCGCCAACAACACCGGTCGCATGAAATGCTTCATCGGAAATTCCGCACGAACAATTATTCTGCAAACCGTGACAAGGCCAAGGCGAAAGGTCCACAAAAAACCCGGGCCACCCGGCCCGGGTCATGTGACAAGAAAGGGCGCGCTTCAATGCGGCTCAGGCAGCTTTTGAAACTGCCTTCTTCTCGCTTTTCCCTTCGATCGTCTTGGTCGACTTGATCTCGATCCGCCGCGGTTTGAGCGATTCGGGGATCTCGCGCACCAGGTCAACATACAGCATGCCGTTCTCGATGGTGGCGCCGGTCACGATTACATGGTCGGCCAGCTGGAACCGTTTTTCGAACGACCGCTGCGCAATGCCACGGTGCAGGTAGGTTTTCTTTTCCTCTTCGCCGTCATCCGCCTTGTGGGCCGAGATCAACAGCTGGTTGTCGCGCACTTCCACCGTCAGATCGTCTTCGGTAAAACCGGCAACGGCGATCGAGATGCGATAGGCATCTTCGGCTGTCTTCTCGATGTTGTAGGGCGGATAGCTGTTCTGACCCATGTCACCCGAAAAGGCGCGATCGATCAGATCGGCAAAGTGGTCAAAACCCACGGTCGACCGGTACAGCGGTGTGAAATCAAAGTTTCTCATTGTTGCATCCTCCTTTGAGCGATGTCACGTTGCGGCCCTCCCTTCGGGACAGGCCATTGACTCCAACTGACAGGCCCTCGATGAGGCACCTGTCAATTGAGATATGGGAAGGATTTTCGCCGCGTCAAGAGGTCAGGGTTTCAGGAATTTCGCGCCTGTTTTCCGCGTGTTGCGCAAGCTGACCGGCTGAATTCTTGTGAATACCCCGTCGCTGTTGTCCAGAACCCTGATCAGTGTTTCCAGCGGTCGGCCAAGGGATGTTCCCAATGAAACCGCGCGGTTCTTCCATTCGGCCTTGGCCGAGATGATCGAGGCAATGCGGGGCACGCCATTTTCGACGACAAAGATCGGCGAACCCGATGCTCCAAAGGTGACCTGACAGGACAGAACCAGAACCCCCGGATCACGGCCCAGCACCTTGCAGCTGTCCTGCAATGCGGGCACCTCGGGGTGGTTGCGGGAATAACTGACAACCTCGACCCGCTGCCCGATGCGCGGGCGCCGTGCCCAGCCAAACGGCATGATGCGACTGTTGCGAATTGGGCGGTCAAGTTCGATCAGCGCGATATCGGTCGAGACACGTTCCAGCTTGCGGGGGCTGTTATATTGATAGCCCTCGTGGATGATGACCCGCCTTGCCGAGCGCACTGCCGCGGCCCGACCCTTGCGCCATCCGGCCAGGAACTCGATGTCCCGTGTTGGCACACGTCGGCCTGTCCGCTTGTCGAACATGCAGTGTGCGGCCGTCAGCACAAGATCGGGGCGAATAAGCGCACCGGTGCAAAAGCCCGTTCCGACAAGTTCGACCTTGCCGACGGCCTCCCATGCACGGGCGTTATCCGCCGATACAAGAGAAATGGCTGGCTTGGAATCTCTGGCATGAGCCCCGGTTGCTACGAACCAGGCGGCCAGGATGAGCAGAAATATTTTTCTCATTGCGCGTTCCCGATTACGCGCCCCCACAGATCACAATAGAAAACCTTGCGGCGAAACTATGGCCGCTTTGTGGGATTGTCGGGAAACCTCATGGCAATTTTCGGTAGCCGCCCCTATCTGCCACCAACCGTTGACAATGCCGGCGGCCTCGGCCCTCCGGTCGCCCAGTCGAGCAGTTCGACCGTATGCACAACCGGCACGTCCGCACCTGAACCTATCTGGATCATGCAGCCGATATTTCCCGCCGCGATCACCTGCGGCTGAACCTCGGCCAATGTCGCAAGCTTGCGTTTCTTCAATTCGCCCGCGATTTCGGGCTGCAACAGGTTGTATGTGCCAGCCGAGCCACAGCAAAGATGCGGATCGCGGGGCTCGACCACCTGAAAGCCTGCCCGTTTCAACAAGGTCTTGGGATGGGTCTTGATCTGCTGGCCGTGCTGCAACGAACAGGCCGCGTGATAGGCCACGCGCAGGGGTTCTGCACCACCCTCGGGCAGGTCCAGCTCTATCAACAACTCGGATATGTCGCAGGCCAGTTCCGAAACCTTTGCCGCATCCTCGGCCAGCGGACCGTTGCGGAACATGAATCCATAATCCTTGACCGTGGTGCCACAGCCCGAGGTGTTGATGACGATCGCATCCAGCCCCTCGCCCCGATACTCGTTCATCCACGCCCTGATGTTGCGGGCGGCCGAGGCATGGCTTTCATCGGTCTTGCCCATATGATGTGTCAGCGCCCCGCAACACCCCATGCCGCGGGCAATCACCACCTCGCATCCGTGGCGCCGCAGGATACGGATGGTCGCGTCATTGATATCGGTATTCAACGCCCGCTGCGCGCAGCCGGTCATCAGCGCAACGCGGCGCTTGCGCGGCCCGATCGCGGGAAACACCTGGGGGTCATCATTGCGGCTGACGGGCGGCAGGCTGTCAGGTGCGAATTCCATCATCGCCCGCAGCTTGCCCGGAAGCAGCCGCCGGAAGGGCCGCCCCATCCACGCCCCCAGAATGGCCAGCCGAAAGCGGCCCGGATAGGGCAGGATGCGCGCCAGCGTCCAGCGGATCATGCGATCCATCAGCGGTCGCTTGTAGGTCTTGTCGATATGCTCGCGCGCCAGATCGACAAGGTGCATGTAATGCACCCCCGACGGGCAGGTGCTCATGCAGGACAGGCAGGACAGGCAGCGGTCGATATGCTTGACCGTTCGTTCGTCTGCGGGACGGTCGTTTTCCAGCATGTCCTTGATCAGATAGATCCGCCCGCGGGGGCTGTCCAGCTCGTCACCCAGCACCTGATAGGTGGGGCAGGTCGCGGTGCAAAAACCGCAATGCACACATGTGCGCAAGATGTCGTTGGCAACCTTGATACCGGGGTCGCGCAGCTGTTCGGGTGAAAAATTCGTCTGCATGTGTTCCTACCCCATCAGCCCGGGGTTGAAGATGCCCCTTGGATCATATTTTTCCTTCAGCCCCGCCTCGAGTCTTGCAACCGGCGCGGGACGCGGATGGAACCTGCCAAGCCGGGCAACCGTATCCGCGCTGGCCCGGATGATCCGCGCATGTCCCGGCAAATCGCCCATGGCTGCACGCAAATCCGCGCCAGCGGGCACCAGGGCCCAGATCAGCCCACCGCCCCAGTCATGGATCACTTCCGCCCCGAAAGCCGCGCGCAGGGCTGCGGCAGCAACCGGCCCATCCGAAGGCTTGAGCGACAAGCGCCAGACATCCCCCGCGCGCCCTGCGAAATCCTCGACATCGCGAATCCGTTTCCACAAGGCGGCATTGCGCGCGGGGTCATCCTCGACGCTGATCTCACCGAACCCACCCAGCAATTCGCGCAAACGCCCTGCCCGATATACCACCGAATCGGCAAAACCCTCGACCCGCACCAGGCTGCGCGCCTCTGTCCCCTGCCCGATATGCGCCGCCCCCGACACATCATAGGCCGAGCCCAGCGCCCTGCTCAGCGCCTTGATCGCCGCGGCATCTTCCAACCCATGCACAACCACCGTGGCCACCGCCTCGGCTGCAGGCAGAACCTTCAGGGAAACCTCGCTCAACACCCCCAGCGTGCCCCAGCTGCCGGCCATCAGCTTGACCAGATCATAGCCGGTGACGTTCTTCATCACGCGCCCGCCGCTCTTGATGACGCGCCCCTGCCCGTCAACAAACCGCACCCCCAACAGAAAATCGCGGCAGGCCCCCGCCTGCACCCTGCGCGGCCCCGAGATATTGGCCGCGACAACACCACCGATGGTTGGCTCTCCTTCACTGCCCATGATGGGGCGATAATCCATCGGCTCGAATGCCAGACGCTGGCCTTCGGCGGCCAGCAGATCCTCGACCTCGGCAAGCGGCGTTCCCGCCCCGACCACCAGCGTCAGAGCGCCCGGCTCATACAGTTTCACGCCTGAAATCCCGACCCGCAACACCTCGCCCGAGACCGGCAAGCGTGTACCACCGCCCACCACCTGCAGCGGGCCCTTTGCTCCGGCAATTGCCTCGGCCAGTTCGCTTTCGCTTGTCACCATCATCTTCTTCTTTGTCCAAATACGTCCGGGGGAGTCGCGCCCGCGCGACGGGGGCAGCGCCCCCTATTCTGCCGCCATGGGCCGGGCGCGCCGCTGTGCGGTTGCCGCCAACGGGAAAACCTTGGCCGGGTTCAACAGCCAGGCCGGGTCGAACACATCCTTGACCGCCATCTGCGCATCCAGATCATCGGCATTGTATTGCGCGTCCATCAGCTCGCGCTTTTCAACGCCAACGCCATGTTCACCGGTCAGGCAACCGCCCACCTCGACGCACAGTTTCAGGATATCCGCCCCCATGGATTCGGCCTTTTCCAGATCGCCGGGCTTGTTGGCGTCATACAGGATCAACGGGTGCATGTTGCCGTCGCCCGCGTGAAACACGTTGCCGACACCCAGCCCGTATTCGCCCGACAGCTCGCCAATGCGCCTCAAAACGAAAGGCAGCTGCGAAACCGGGATCGTGCCGTCCAGACACATATAGTCGTTGATCTGCCCCATGGCCCCGAACGCTGCCTTGCGCCCGGCCCAGATGCGGGCCGATTCCTCGGCGCTGCCGCTTTCGCGGATCTCGACGGGGTTGTGGCGCTGGCCGATCTCGATGATCCGCGCCAGTTGCTGGGCGATTTCCGCCTCGGAGCCCTCGACCTCGACGATCAGCAGGGCCTCGACATCCGGGTATCCCGCGCCGACAAAATTTTCTGTCGCACGAATGACGGGGCGGTCCATGAATTCGATCGCAACCGGCAGAATTCCCGCCTTGATGATGTCGGAAACACAGGCGCCGGCCTCTTCGTTACTGTCAAAACCCATCATCACCGGGCGCGCGCCTTCGGGCTTGTGCAGGATGCGCAGGGTTGCCTCGGTCACGACACCCAGCTGCCCTTCCGACCCACAGATCAACCCCAGCAGATCGAGCCCCGCCATGTCGGCACAGGGGCCACCAAGATCAATGATGCTGCCATCCATCAACACCATCTTCACGCCCATCAGGTTGTTGGTGGTCACGCCGTATTTCAGACAATGCGCGCCACCTGAATTCATGGCGATATTGCCGGCAATGGCACAGGCCAGCTGGCTCGAGGGATCGGGGGCGTAGAAAAACCCCTCATCCTCGACCGCGCCGGTGACCGAAAGGTTGGTCAGCCCGGTCTGAACGCGAATAAAGCGGTTGTCATAATCGGTTTCCAGCACCCGGTTGAGACGCGCGACACCAAGGATGATGCTGTCTTCGGTCGGCAAGGCCCCGCCAGCCAGCGAAGTGCCGGAACCGCGCGGCACCACCGGCACGCCTTCTTCGTGGCAGATCTTCAGGGCTGCCGCCACCTCTTTGGTGCTGGCAGGCAGCACCACGGCCAGCGGCGGGCAGCGATAGGCCGACAGCGCGTCACATTCATAGGCGCGGGTTTCCTCGGGGGCGTCAATCACCGCATCGTCGGGCAGAACCGTTCTCAGACGGCGAACGATATGATCCTTGCGGGACAGGATGGTCTGATCGGGTGTGGGCATTTGCATGGCGGGGCCTCGCAACACTGGCGACATTGGTAAATTTATCTTACCAATTACCCCATTTTTCGCGACAGGTCCAGTTCAAGCGGCCATTATCTGCCCTCACGCCGCCATGCAAGCACCAGCAAGACCGCCGCCGCCAGCAAGAACCACAGCGGCAGAACCAGCGAAGTCAGGCGTATGCCCGTTGTCACATAGGCGTTGCGGGGGGTGATCCCGATCCAGCCCCGGCCCGCAGCCGGGCGCCCCGACCGGACAAGCCGGATCGACGGCAATCCGTCTGACAGGCGCAGCACCCCGCCATGCGCGCCCTTGACCCACGGGGCAAGCTTGTCGGCCGTTGCGACCGTGTCCTCATATTCCCGTGGCGCCACCGGCCCAAGGGCAGCTACCGCCTTGAGGGGACCTGATTTGCCGGAATTTTCCTGCAGGCGATAAAGGCCATCCTCGGCGCCCTTGAAACGATATTCATAACGCCCCGGCCCGACCTGACGCATTGCAACCACCTTGGCCTTGCCGTTGGGCGCGGTGATGGTCAGCCTTGGCGTGATGTCCGCCATCGACCTGCGCACAACGGTGACTGTCCGCCCCATGGCGCTGGCGGAAAGGGTTTCCTCTTCCAGTTCCGGTTCTTTCATCATCCAGTGCGCCAGACGCCGCAATAGTTCAAGCTGCGGCCCACCGCCTTCGAACCCGCGGCTCCACAGCCAGGCCTGATCTGATGCCAGAAGGGCAACGCGCCCCTTTCCCACACGATCCAGAATCAACAGGGGCTTGTCGTCAGGCCCGGTCATCACGACCTGCCCCCGTATGCGCTGAATATCGATCATGCGGAACCAACGCCCCCAGCCGGGCGTGCCGTCACTGGCCGGAGGGCGCGGGGCGTAATCCGGCAGGCCGCGCGTCACCGGATGGCGCAAACCCAGCCTGGAAAGCCGCGGAACAAAGCCCTTTTCATAGACCCGCGCGGTCGGACGCCCCGGCAATATCTGCGCCAACGGCGAGCGGTATATGCTTTCGACTCCCGCAAATGCCGGACCCGCGGCAACCAGCACTGCGCCGCCATCCTGCACATACCGGGCGACATTCTGTAAATACAGCGGCGGCAATATCCCCCGCAAACGATAACGGTCAAAGATGATCAGATCGAACTGGTCGATCTTGTCCATGAACAGCTCGCGCGTGGGAAAGGCGATCAGGGACAACTCGTTCACGGGCACACCGTCCTGCTTGCCCGGAGGCCGCAGGATGGTGAAATGCACCAGATCGACCGAGCTGTCCGACTTGAGCAGGTTTCGCCATGTGCGCTCTCCCGCATGAGGTTCGCCAGAAACAAGCAGCACGCGCAAGCGATCACGCACGCCGTTTATGGCAACCACGGCGCGGTTGTTGCGTTCGGTCAGCTCTCCTTCGGCCTTGGGAACCGAAAACTGCACCACGTTCTGCCCCCCATGGGCAAGGCGCAGGGGCAACTCCAATTCCTGGCCGATACGCACGTTGAAACTTTGCGCAGGGGCCCCGTCGATCGATATCTTCAGCGTCGTGGACCCCGCAAGTGCGGCCGGCACCTTGCCCTTGTCCTCGATCTTCAGGCGCAGCGTGACCGGCTCGCCAAGAATGGCAAAAGCGGGGGCATTGATGATGACAAGGCGGCGGTCCCAGTCATCGGGTTTTCCCGTCAGCAAGGCATTCACCGGCGCAGGCATATCCGGGGCAAGCTGCATGTCATGCACCTGACCGTCGGTGATCAGCACCGCACCCGCGATGCGGTTGCGAGGCACCTCTGCGGCCGCACGCGCCAGCGCGGTCATGGCAAGGGTTCCTGCGTCGCTGTCAGGGGGGGCGTCGCCGACAATCACCGTCCTGACATCGACATTACCGATCCGGCCGAGCTTTTCCTTCAACGCGGCCAACGCGCTGTCTGTCTGGTCTGGACGCCCGGCTATCTGCTGGCTGGAGCTGCGGTCCACCACCACAAAGACGATGTCGGACAGCGGCTTGCGCTGTTCCTGACGCAGCGAGGGGTTTGCAATCGCCACCAAAAGCAAGATCGAGGCCAGCGCCCGCAACCACCACCCCGGCAGACGCCGCCACAGCGCCAGCAGGATCAGCACAAGCGAAACCGCGGCAAGCGTTGCGACCAGGACCAGCGGGACAAGGGGCGAAAACTGGATATCGGTGATCATGCTACTGTCCCAGCCGTTGCAAGAGCGCAGGCACATGAACCTGGTCGGACTTGTAGTTTCCGGTCAGCACATACATCACCAGATTGACGCCGAATCTGAAAGCCATCTCGCGCTGGCGTTCGCCCGCATAACCGCCGCGCCCGACGGGGTAAAGGTATTCGCCATTCTTTCCGATCGCCCAGGCAGCGGCCCAGTCATTGCCCCCGATCACGACCGGCGAAACCCCGTCATTGAGATTGCGAAACGGCATTCCCTCAAGCTTGACCGCATCGGGTGGTGCAGCCTCGACCCAGACATCGCCATTTGCAAACCGCCCCGGAAAACTTTGCAAAAGATAAAAGCTGCGGGTCAGCACATGATCGGCCGGCACCGGTTCCAGCGGGGGAATATCAAGGCTGTTTGCGATCTGACGCAGGCGCTGGCCCGCTGCGGTTGTTCCACCAAAGGCCGAAATGTCGGCATCGCGCGTATCGAACAGGATCATCCCGCCGCTCTGAAGATAGGCGTTGATCCGGGAAACCGCCTGTTTCGACGGCAAGGCCTGGTCGCCGGAAATCGGCCAGTAGATCAGGGGAAAGAACGCAAGTTCGTCCTTTTCAAGGTCAACCCCGATCGGCGCCGCCGGCTCGATCGCGGTGCGTTGGGCCAGCACCTGTGACAACCCCCTCAGCCCGTTACGAGAGGTTGCATCAATGTCGGGATTCCCCGTGATCACATAGGCCAGTACCGTGTCGCGGGTCGCCTTGATTGCCAGCTGCTCGGGCACGGTCTGCGCCATTGCGGGCGGCTGCGGGATCGACACAAGGCCCAGCGCAAGAATGCCAAGCGCCGCCCCACGCGCGCCCGACAGGCGCCCAGCCACCCAAAGCGTCGCAAGGATGTCGAGCCCCATCAACAGCAGCGCAACGGCAAGAAGCCACCCTTTCATCGGCTGCTCGTGCTGTGCAACCATAGGCCCGAGCCTGGTTCCGGCGGGCCATGCTGCCGGCGCAAGGCTGCGACCGGCGGAAATCACGTTCAGCGCATATTGCTGCCCGCGGTTGCGATAGGTGCCGGGCGGCATGTCAGGCCCTGTCACCGCAGCGGCCAGCCTGTCGCCCTCGACCGCGGGCAGGTCATCTGCCTTGTGCACGGCCCCATAGGCATCGAGAACCTGCTCGGGCTTCCAGTTGCGGCCCTTCAGGTCATCGGGCCCCAGCGCCGCGCCGCGGGTGGTCACGGCCAGTCGCTCGAGCATTTTCACAAACAGGCCCGACAGAGGTAATGTTGACCATTCCGCATTGGCTGTCACATGAAACAGCACCACCTGCCCCTTGCCCAGACTGGCCCTTGTCACAAGCGGGGTACCATCCTGCAACGAGGCAATGGTGCGCCCCGACAGATCCGGCCCAGGCTGTGCCACCACCTGAGACGACACCGTGACATCATCAGGAATGGCAAGACCGAAGAAAGGGGATTCCTTGTCAAAAGCCCGCAGATGACGCGGAGACCCCCAGGACATCGCGCCCCCCACATTGCGCCCGCCCGGTCTCAGCAACACGGGCAGCAGGGGGTCGCGTTGGCCAAAAGGAAGGTTCATCGCGGCAAGTCGGGGGCCGGCAAAGCGGATCAAGAGGCCCCCCTTGCGGACCCACCGCGTCAGGGCCTCGCGGTCAAGTGGCGCCAGTTTTCCAACATCGGCCAGAATTACCACATCAGGCGCCGCAAGCAGGGCCTGTTCCAGCGGGGCCTCGATCAGCAACGCCGTATCCTGCAGGGCCTTGCGCAGATAATGAAGGGGCGACAGCAATTCCTGTCCTTCGCGCGGGGGCGAATCGGAAAACAGCGCCACCTTGCGTCGCTTGAGGGCATCACCACTAAGCGTCACCGCGCCGGCGCTGTGCTGGCCCGCAATTTCAAACCTCGTGATCCGGTTCAACAGATCGGTCGGCAGAGACAAGACCACTTCGGCCCGCCGATCCCAGGCGGCAAAACTGCCCCTGGCACTTGCCAGGCGGCGCTCGATCCCCGCCGGGTCAGGCCCGAATGCGTGTATTCTGAAAGGCTGCGCAGGGGCGGCATTTTCACGCAGGGCCGTGATGCGGATCTTCCCGTCCCGAAAGACAGGCGGCGCCAGCGCAAATACGGGCTGCGAGGATTGCAGAACCGTCACCTCACCATGGCGCCCCAGCACCTTTGCAAGCTTGCCGCGACCGGGGTGTTTCAGCCCGTCCGACAGCCAGATGGTATCGAACGCCCTGGCCCTGGTCGCCACCTGATCAAGCCGCGCGACAAGGGGCAGATAATCCGGCTCCCACGGGGCGGGAATCAAAGAGGGCAATGCGGCTTTCCAGTCGCGGGCCGCGCGAAAGGGCAACGCCGCCGTTTCACGCGCGCCGCGTGTCAGCAGGATGACCGCCGCAGGGCGCCCCTGCATATCGGCCTGCTCCAGAACATCCCTGATCCGCCCCACGCGGTCCGCCCAGTCACGCGCGCTGGCCCAGCTGGCATCAGCCAGTATCAACAGCGGACGGGCAGAACCCTTGCCGACCTCCCTGGGGTTCAGAACCGGCCCGGCAAAGCCGATGATGATGGCCGCCAATGCCAGTATCCTGAGCAGCAACAACCACCAGGGTGTCTTGTCAGGGGTGCTTTCGGGGTCTTTCAGGCCCAGCAACAGCGTAACCGCAGGAAACCGCCGCGTGACCGCAGCAGGAGGAACGGCACGCAACAGCCACCACAGCAGGGGCAGCGCCAGCAACCCCGCCAGCAGCTGTGGCGCATGAAACCCTATCGGCCCGATCGCAAACATTCAGCGCCCCCGCCGGAAACCGGAAATCAGCCACATCAGGGCCTGCTGCGCGCTGGCATCGGTATGGTGGCACTCGTAGCGCCACCCGGCATGACGGGCAATCGCGCCAAGCCGGTCCTTGCGTGCGGCCAGCCTTTCCAGATAGGCCTGCCGCAAGCCGCGCGCGCGCAGGGTTTCGAATTTCACCTTGCCCGACATGCTGTGGAAACGGGTTCGCCCATCATAGGGAAAGGTTTCTTCCACAGGATCGAGAACCTGCACCAGCGCGCCACCAACCCCCTGATCCGCGGCCCTTTTCAGGGTGGCTTCGACCCCGTCCAAATCACCCAGGAAATCGGAAAACATCACCACCCGCGCCCCGCGTGGCAATGGCCGGGGCATCAGCCTGGCGTGGTCCTGTTCGGGTTGCGGGCCGGTCATCTGCACCAGCAGACGTTCGATCTGCGTGCGCCCGGTGCGTGGCGGGGTGCCGTCCTGCATCATTCCCACGCGTTCCCCCCCCCGCAACAGAAGGATGGCCAGCGACAGGGCCAGCACGCTTGCGCGGTCATGCTTGGTCGGCCGCGCGTTCGAATCGCCCGAAAACCGCATCGAAAGCCCGTCATCGACCCACAACAACACGGACTGCGCTGCCTGCCATTCATAGATCGGA